>JAQCLG010000012.1 GCA_027592745.1 Pseudomonadota bacterium
TCTTGAATCACATCCAGAACACCTCGGGAATCCCCATTCGATTCCCCACAAACAGGAAACGCTCTAGCCTTCGCGCTCCCGGGGCAGGAGACGATCATGACACTGGCGACCTTCGCGGCCGACGCGCCGCTGGCGGGGTGCTCGAGGCGATGCGCAGCGACGGTGCCGTGATCCTCACCGGCATGCTGCCCCCCGAAACCATGGCGCAGGTGGCGTCCGAGATGCGCGAGCGGTTCGACACCATGGGGCGGCGCTCCGAGAGCGATTTCAACGGCTACAGGACGCTGCGCATCGGCGGCGTGCTGGGTTATGCCCCGACCACGGCGCAGCTCATCGGCCATGCCCGCGTGCTCGAGATCGCCGATGCCATCCTGCTGCCCTTCTGCCAGAACTACCGCATCGGCAGCACCACGGGCATCGAGATCCTGCCCGGCGAGGCCGACCAGGTGCTGCACCGCGACGACACGATCTATCCGCTCCACAGCCTGCCCGGCCTGGAAACCCAGATCGGCGTCATGTGGTCGTTCTGCGACTTCACGGAGCAGAACGGCGCCACGCGGGTGATCCCGGGCAGCCAGCGCCACAGCGATCCCTGGCCGCCCGACGAGGCCGGCCTCGTGCAGGCCGTGATGCCGGCGGGATCGGCGCTCTTCTACCTCGGCTCGGTCTGGCACGGCGGCGGCGCCAACCGCAGCGAGGCCCCGCGGATGGGCTTCATCAACACCTATTCCCTGGGCTGGCTGCGCCAGGAGACCAACCAGTACCTGGCGGTGCCGCCCGAGATCGCCGCGCAGTACCCGCCGCGCATCCGCCGCCTGATCGGCTACGCCCGCCACAGCCCCATCCTGGGCTTCGGGCGCGCCGACGGCGTCTGGGTTGAATGACGACTCAGCTCTCGGGCAGGGAGATCACCACCGTGCCGCGCGATTTCTGCGAGCTGGGATCGTCGTGCATCATGGCCGCCAGCATGCCGGCCAGCGGCACCCACTTGGGCGGGTACTTGTAACGGGCGACGTCGAGGATCAGCACGCTGTCGGTGGCGGCATCCTAGGCGCCGATGGGCGAGATGTGGCCGGTGCCGATCTCGCCGAACTCCTGGCGGTCGTAGTTGACGATCAGGCGCTTGGCGGGGTCGGCCAGCGTCGCCTTGACGATCTCGCGGAAGCTGTCCTCGCTGAGGTCGCTGGCGAAGTGGACCTCCGGCGCCATGCCGACGTTCTCGATGAACTGGCCCAGTTCGGCCAGCGTCAGGCCGACCGACATGACCTCGCCGAAGATCTTGGGCTTCTGCCCGGCGGCCTCAAACAGCTCGTCCTCGGTCCACAGGTGGTAGGGCGCCCAGCGGGTCGACTCCGGCGCGGGCAGCCCCAGCGAGTTGGCGACGATGGTCACGGTCGCCGGACCGCAGAAGGTCACGACCTCCTCGGACACCATATAGGTGACCAGCGGCACGTAGTCGCCCTTCAGGTCGGCGCCGAACAGGCGCTGGGTGCCTTCGTCCGTGGTGACGAAGACCAGCGGCCAGGCGCCTTCCTCGGCCGCGGCGGGTCGCGGCGCGGCGGCAAGCAGGGCGATCAGGCAGGCGGCAAGGACCGGCTGGAGCATGGATGAGGGTGCTCGGGACATGGCGGCATTCCTCGTGGCTGCGGGCTGAGGTCGGTGCCGTGCGCCGTCTCCGGCGCCCCCCGGCACGGGCCCCATCGTTCGCGCCTGCAACCGGGAGTCAAGGCGGGCGGTCCGGCGGTTCGCCCGCCACGATGCGCCCTCAGGGATGGTCGAGCCCGGCGACGAAGGCGGCCATGGCCCTGCCGATCTCCTCGGCATGGGGCCGGAAGTTGTGCGTCATCTCGGGCAGGTCGCAGGCCCTGGCCCCCGGAATCGCCGCGGTCATGGCGCGGAACTTCTCCAGGGCGATGTATTCGTCGCGGTGGGCCTCCAGCACCAGCACCGGCCGGTTGATCGCGCCCATCATCTGCGCCGAGATGTTGGGCGTCGTCGCCCAGGCGCGTTCCAGCGCGGCACCCAGGCGCGCCAGCTTCTCGGCCGGCATGCCCAGGCCCAGCAGGATCTTCGAAAGCCCCATGGGGTCCTCCCGGCCTTCTGCGATCAGGCGCGGCAGTTCCCGGGTCATGGCATCGGCCGCGGCGTCGTAGCTGTCGCGGTTGCACGGCGTGCCCGAGAGCGTCGCGCTGAGCACCCGGTGGGGATAGTCGGACAGCAGGTGCAGCGCCGCGCAGCCACCGTCGCTGTGGCCGAAGACGTGCATCGCCCCGTACTCCAGCGCGTTCATGAAGCCGACCGCGTCGGCGGCCTCGCGGGCATAGGTCACCGGCCCCTCGCCGAAACCCGACTTGCCGTGGCCGCGCGCATCGATCGCGTGGACGCGGAAGTGGCGGCCGAAGGCATCGAGTGCCACGTCGATGCTGCTGGTCATGCCGAAGCCGCCGTTGAGCAGCAGCAGGGGCGGGCCCTGGCCGACGACCTCGTAGTACATGTCGAAGTCGTCGATACGCACGAAGGCGCCGTTGCGGTCGGTGCGCGGATCGGTCCAGGCCATGGTCGTGTTCTCGCCGGTGCTGTTGCGCGCGACAGTGAACCCGCCCGGGAGGGCGATGCCAAGAGCGCCCGATTCGGCTAAACAGGGAACAGACAAGGGGAGCCCGTCATGACCGATTCCGTCCGCCTGGTGCGCCGCGGCGCCTGCCTGGAAATCACGCTGGATCGGCCCAAGGCCAACGCCATCGATGCACCGACCAGCCGCAGCCTCGCGGCGGCCTTCGACACCTTCCAGGCCGATCCCGACCTGCGCGTGGCGATCCTCACCGGCGGCGGCGAGCGCATCTTTTCGGCCGGCTGGGACCTCTCGACCAGCGGCAGCGACGACGAGGACTGGGGCAGCGGCGGCTGGGGCGGCATCTGCCGACGTCTCGACCTGGAAAAACCCGTGATCGCCGCGGTCAACGGCGCCTGCGCGGCCGGCGGCTTCGAGATCGCGCTCGCCTGCGACCTGATCGTGGCGGCCGACCACGCCCGTTTCTTTCTCTCCGAAGCCACCCTGGGCCTCACCGTCGATGTCGGCACGATCCCGCGCCTCTTCCAGCGCGTGCCCCATCCGGTTGCCGTGGAGATGCTCTACACCGGCAGGCGTCTGGATGCGCAGGAGGCGCTGGCCATGGGACTGGCTGCCCAGGTCGTGCCGATGGCCGGCCTGATGCCGGCGGCGCGCGCCCTGGCCGATCGCATCTGCGCCTCCGCGCCGCTCTCGGTCGCCGCGATGAAGCAGATGATCACCATCGCGTCGTCGCTGCCGGTGGGTGAGACCTATGCCGCGCTCGATGCCGGCCGTTTCACCGCCCAGCAGCGCGCCCACGGCAGCGAGGACGCGCTGGAAGGCCCGCGCGCCTACATGGAAAAGCGCGATCCCGTGTGGAAGGGGCGTTAGGCCGAAGCGGCGGCCTCCCGGCCATCCGTCACGATCATCTGTTCTGCTACGATCTCGAAGCTCCTGAGGCGTGCCTCGTGGTCGTGGATGTGGGTCGTCACCATCAGCTCGTCGGCACCGGTCCGCGCGATGAAGGCTTCCAGGCCGGCCTTCACCGTTCCGGGCGCGCCGTGGACGGAGCAGGACAGCGTCTCCTCGAGCATGTGGCGTTTGGCGCGACCCAGGCTCTCCTCGTAACCCTCGACCGGCGGCGGCAGCTTGCCCGGCCGGCCGCTACGCAGGTTGACGAAGGACTGCAGCACCGAGGTCCGCAGGAAGGCGGCCTTCTCGTCGCTTTCGGCGGCAACGACGTTGACGCCCAGCATGACATGGGGATGGCCGAGCTGTTCGGAGGGTTCGAAGCGTTCCCGGTAGATCGCGATCGCCTGCATCATCGCGGCCGGCGCGAAGTGGGAGGCAAAGGCATAGGGCAGGCCCAGCGCCGCGGCGAGCTGGGCGCCGTAGAGGCTGGAACCCAGGATCCACAGCGGCACGTCCTGGCCCTCGCCGGGCACGGCGCGGATCGCCTGGCCGGGTTCGGCCGGGCGGAAGTAGTGCTGCAGCTCCAGCACGTCGCGCGGGAAGGCATCGACATCGCCGGTCAGGGTGCGGCGCAGGGCGTGCGCGGTGTGCTGGTCGGTGCCCGGCGCGCGGCCCAGGCCGAGTTCGATGCGGCCGGGATAAAGCGCGTTGAGCGTGCCGAACTGCTCGGCGATCACCAGCGGGGCGTGGTTGGGCAGCATGACGCCGCCGGCGCCGACCTTGATGGTCTGCGTGCCGCCGGCGACATGGCCGATCACCACCGCGGTCGCCGCGCTGGCGATGCCCTGCATGTTGTGGTGCTCGGCCAGCCAGTAGCGGTTGAATCCGAGCGCCTCGGCACGCCGGGCGAGCTCGAGCGTTCTTCTGAGGGCGAGCGTGGCATCGCCGCCCTCGGTGATGGGACACAGGTCCAGAACCGAGATGGGAATCATGGAACCTGATATAGGGGCGCCCGCACCGTCCCGCCAGCGATGAACGCGCCGCAATTCCACCGCAAACCGGCCCAAGGATGACGACATGCGCAAATGGTTGTTCGCTCTTGCCCTGATTCTGCCCGGCGCCGCCACGGCGACGGCCCAGACCGCCTCGCCCGATGCCCTGCTGGTGCAGCAGTTGATCGACGGCGCGCGCGAACCCTGCAGGACCCAGCCGGCCCAGGTCTGCGTCGACATCGGCTTCTGGTTTGCCGCCTCCGATCCAGACCGCGGTCTCTCGCTCGACGATGTCGTGCTGCTGCGCCAGCGCCTGGGTGCGTGGTTCCAGGCCTATCAGGAAACGCTGGTGCCCCGGGCGCGCACCGGCTTCGGCCTAGGTTTCCTGCTGGCCGACGGCATGACCATACCGAAGCTGCACGGCAGCTTCGACAGCAACGGCGACGGCTACGTCAGCCAGGCCGAACTGCTGGCCGACGTTACCCTCGACCAGCGTCCCCTGGGCCAGGTGCTCTCGGATCCCGATGCCGTCGACCGGGTCGGGCTGGCCAACCGCCTGGGCCTGCCGCCCGCCATGCTCGATCAGCTTTTCCAGAAATAGGCGCCGGGCCACAAACCTGTCGCCAGCACACCTGCATCCGCTCTAGCCTCCGCTGCTTGACGGAGACGGCGCGATGACGAAGGCACAGGGAGAACAGACGGTCGAGGCGCTGGCGGCACGCCATCGCCGGGGCTTCACGCTGGAGCAGCCGTTCTACAACGATCCCGCCATCTTCGCCCGCGACCTCGAGCAGATCGTCTCCAGGCAGTGGCTGCTGGTCGACCACGCCAGCCGCCTCGGCAAGGCCGGCGACTGGGTGACCTTCGCGGTCGCCGGCGAATCCATCGTCCTGGTGCGGGGCAGGGACGGGGAGATCCGCGGCTTCTTCAACGTCTGCCGCCACCGCGGCAGCCGCATCTGCCTGACCGAAGAGGGCAACAGCCGGACGCTGACCTGCCCCTATCACGCCTGGGTCTGGAACCTGGAGGGGCAGCTCCAGCTTGCCCGCGGCATGGCCGCCGACTTCGACAGGGACGCCTGGCCGCTGCATGCCTGCCAGGTGCGGGTCTGGCACGGCCTGATCTTCGTCAACCTGGCGGCCGAGGGCGATCCCGAGGTGCTGCCCTTCGAGACGCTGGCGGCCGATTGCGAACCCTACCTCGCGCGCGAGGACCTTGGCCGCACCAGGATCGCCGCGCGCATCGCCTATCCCACCCATGCCAACTGGAAGCTCGTGCTCGAGAACTTCCAGGAATGCCACCACTGCGCGCCCTCGCATCCCGAGTACACGGCGGTCCATTCTTACGTCACCGAGGAGCCGCGCGACCCCGCCGGCTGGTGGGAGCGGCACCAGTCTTGGCAGGGGGCACGCCGCGCCGCCGGCCTCCATGCCGAGATTGCCGCTCCCTACGACGCCGACCCGCGCCAGCCCCACGGCGGCTGGTACGCGCCGATCCGGCCGGGCATCGACACGCTCTCCAGGGACGGCAAGCCGCTTGCCCCGCTGCTTGGCAGCCACACCGCCTTCGACGGCGTCGACACCGGCATCTGCCTTGGCCAGTTCGGCTTTGCCCATGTGTGCAACGACCACGCCGTGCTCTTCCGCTTCACGCCGCGCCGCGTCGACCTCACCGATGTCGAGCTGATCTGGCTGGTCCACGAGGATGCCGTCGAGGGTCGCGACTACGACCGCGACCGCCTCACCTGGCTGTGGGACATCACCACGATCGAGGACACGAAGATCATCAACGACAACCAGGCAGGCGTGAACTCCAGCCGCTACGCCCCCGGCCCCTACGTCCCGGCCGAAGCCTACGCCCAGGCCTTCATCGACTGGTACGTCGACCGCATCGGCGGCCAGCCTCCCCAGGCGCGCGCCGCCACGCCCCCCGCCCGCGACTTCCGCGGCAACGTCGTCGCTGCGGAGTAGGGCAGCCTACCGCGCGACGCCGAACATGTTGCTTTCGGACTTCACGAAGAGGTTGAGCAGGGCGTCCTCGACGTTCTCGACCGTTTACTGCGGCGGCGTGCCCTCGAACTTGCAGGAGGCCAGCACCTGCTCGACGATGAACTTGGGCTGGAAGTAGGCAAGCTGGGCATCGTTGGCCTTGATCGTGTCCATCACCTGGTCGAACACCGCGTCGGTCAGCTCCATGCCGGCCTTCTTCGACATGCCCTCGAAGACCTTGCGGAAGAGGTCCTCGGGCGGCTCCACGGCCTCCAGCTTGTAGGCGATGCGGTGCTGGAAGGCCGGGTCCATCAGGTCGTTGGGGTGCAGGTTGGTCGAGAAGATGACGAACTCGTCGAAGGGGATCTGCACCGTCTTGCCGGTGTGGAAGGTGAGGTAGTCGACCCGGCTGTTGAGCGGCACGATCCAGCGGTTGAGGATTTCCTCGGGCTTGACCCGCTGGCGCCCGAAGTTGTCGATCAGGAAGGTGCCGTTGAGCGCCTTGATGTGCAGCGGCGCCTCGTAGAACTTGGCCAGCGCGTTGAACTTCAGGTCGAGCATTTCCATGGTCAGCTCGCCGCCGGTGATGACCAGCGGCCGGAAGCAGGGCACCCAGCGCTTGTCGAAACGCTCGCGCCGCAGGCCGCGGGCGCCGCCGCCGGTCACCTCCGGCACCTGCTTGTGCAGGGTGGGATCGAAGACCTTGACGATCTGGCCCTCGGCGACAAAGCAGTGGGGAACGTAGACCACGGTCTCGAAGATCTGGCCGATGATCTCGGCGATGGTCGTCTTGCCGTTGCCCGCCGGGCCGTAGATCAGCATGGCGGTGCCCGAGTTGATTGCCGGCCCCAGCCGCGTCAGCAGGCGGTCGGGCATGACGATGTGGGCAAAGGCCTTCTGCATCTGCTCGCGGTTGACCAGTTCGCCGCCGATGCGCTGGTGGCGGATGCGTGCGCAGAAGGCCTCGAAGGAGACCGGGGCGGGGCCGAAGTACTGGCTCTGGTTCATCGCCTCGATCGCTTAGTCGCGGCCCAGCTTGGTCAGGCCGCAGCGGGTTTCCTGGACCGCGCCGACGCCGGTGTCGATGGCACCCAGGCCCTCGATCAGCTTGCGTTCGGTGGCGTCCGTGATGAGCACGGCCATGACGTTGGCTGGCAGGCACATCGCATCGCCCATCTGCGACTGCAGCTCCAGGTTCTCCGAATACATGCCCTTCATCATGAGCTGGAGCAGCGCCAGGCCGTCGATGCCGGTGTCGGCGATGGTGTTGGGTGCGGCGGGAATGTCGGCCACCGCTTCTGCCGCGACCTCGGCGCTGAGCATGCCCAGCGCCACCAGCACATCGGCCAGGCGGCCGCCGTTCTCGCGCTGGTGTTCGCCGGCCCGCTGGATGTCCTCCAGGCTGACCAGCCTGCGCGCCACCAGAATGTCGGAAAGATTCATCGCCTGCGCCCCCGTATGACGGAATCCTGAAATCCCGGGGCCGATTGTAGAGAGAAGCCGGTGCCGGCATCACCCCGTGACAGGACCCCGCCGGCATGCCATGGAAGCCCGGCCCGCCGCGCCGTTGGAGCCCTGCGGCAGACGGGGGCGCCCTGGCGATCATGAATCCGGTCTTCCACTCCTGGGCGTTCCGCCGCCTCTGGTTCAGCGTCGCGTTCAGCGCCGCCAGCGCCTCGGCCGATTTCGTGCTGGTCGGCTGGCTGACGCTGCAGGCTGCCGGCAGCCCGGCCTGGGTCGGCGTTGCCTTTGCCCTCTACTACGTGCCCATGCTGGTGCTGGGTGTGCCGGCCGGCAGCCTGGCCGACCGCTACGACCGCTACCGCCTGATCCGCGGACTGGAGCTGGCAGGCGCCGCGATCCTGCTCGCCTTCGCCCTGGTCTTTGTCCTGGTCCAGCCGGGACTGGTCCTGGCCCTCGTGCTGCCGCTGGTCCTGGGCAGCCTGCGCGCGGTGCAGAGCACGGTGCGCCTGAGTTTTGCCTATGACCTGGTCGGACCCGACAACCTGACGCCGGCGCTGGCCGGCACCAGCGTGGGCACGCGGCTGGGCATGATCGCCGGTGCCCTGGTCGCCGGTGCGGTGGCGCAGCATTACGGGGCGGCGCCGGCCTTCCTGCTGATGGCGGCCTCCCACGGCGCGGCCTGGGCGGTCCTGGGCGGCGGCCTGCAGACCGCCTCGATCCAGAAGCCCGATACCACGCCGTTGCTGCGCAACCTGCGCGACAGCGCCGCCGAGGTCGCCCGCAACAGGCTGCTGCTCACCCTGATCGTGGTCACCGCCGTGGTCGAGGTCTTCGGCGTTTCCTTCCTCACCCTGGTGCCCAGCCTGGCGCAGGACCGCCTGGCGCTTGGCGCCCAGGGCATGGGCTGGATGCAGGCGGTGCAGTCGGCCGGCGGCCTGCTTGCCGGGCTGGTGATGTTCGCCCTGCCGCCGCTGCGCCGCAACGCCGCGGCCTATGCCGCCTCGATCCTGTGCCTGGGGCTTGCCGTCATGGCCCTGGGTGTCGCTGCGGGCCTGGCGGCCCATCTCATCGTGCTGGCGACGATCTCGGCGGCCATCGCGGTCTGGGACATCCTGACCCAGAGCATGATGCAGCGCAGCGTGCCCGACCACCTGCGCGGCCGCGCCATGGGCGCCTGGGTCTTTGCCATCGGTTCGGCGCCGCTCGGCCACCTGCAGATCGGCCTGCTGGCCGCCAGCCTGGGGTCCGCCCAGGCGCTGGTCATCAACGGCGCCTGCGTCGTCGGCGTCATTGCCGTGGCCATGCTGGTCTCGCGCGCGCTGCGCCGGTTGTAGGACCACGCCGGCGCTTGCCTGGTCCGGCACCCCAGGAGGCGGTCCCTGCGGACCGCTTCCCCCGCCCCTTGCCCCATCTGGGCGCGCGCCCTAAACAGAAGTGCGTGGGCCTGTAGCTCAACTGGTTAGAGCCGGCCGCTCATAACGGTCTGGTTGCAGGTTCGAGTCCTGCCGGGCCCACCACTCGTTCCGCGCCTTCCGCGGTCTCTCCGGGGGCGTTACAGAATGTCGGGACATTTCCGAGGCTTGGGCGGCATGTTGACGTCATGTGTTGGTCGATAGACGCCCGAGGAGCGCGAAAGTCGCCCGCTCGGCTCGTAGCGTCTCCGTTCGCGATTTTGGTGACCAAAAGTTTGCCCAGGACAGCGCCGCCGCTCATGCGCTGACGGCAGTAAACCCCAGCAGGTGGCGTTGCTCTGTCCATGCCATTGGCAGGGGCAGGGATTGCTTCAATCGGTTGGCGGTGAGTTCGGGTGGTTGGCTGCCTTCAACGACTGCGGCCGCGATGTCCGGTGCGATGAACGCCAGCGAGATCAGGCGGCTGACGTCGCCGGCATCGACCTTCTCACGCTGGGCGATATCGTTGACCGATTGGGCTGTTCCTCTGGCCAGACGATCGAACCAGTCATGGCCACGTGCGACGATCTCGATGAGCTTCTGGTCCGGTCCCGACTGTAGTTCGTCGTCTCCGCGGACGATCAACTTGCCCTCGACCCCGTGCCGCCGCAACGCGAAGGGCACAACGATCTCGAATGATCCCTGGAGGTGCTCGTCGCTGTTGATGGCCAGCTGCGTGGCGATGGCGTTTCTCACCAACTGTATGCGTAGTCGACCGGGTGACAGGTCGATCCTCTCGATGATCGCCAGCAGGAGATTTCGGCGATGACCCATGCCCATGGTGCTGATCTCTGTCGCGATCTTTTCTCCGCGGGACAAGATGGCATTGATGCTGCCGGGAGCCATCGAGGCGACGCCGAGTTCGCGTATCAGCCGGGCCCGGTCTTGGAGCAGGCTGATCACAGCGCCGACGGCGGCTGCTTCAAGCTGCGGTGCGGGAAGGCGTTAGCCGTCGTTTTCCTGACGGATTCCGGTCATGAGGCGGTGAGAGATGTAGTAGCGGTAGCGACGTCCGGCCTTGGTTGCATGCCCTGGTGAGAGACGATCACCCGTCTCGTCAAAGACGATGCCCGTCAGAAGGCTCTCTCCATGTCCTCGAACACGGCTCTCACCCACGTGACGTCTACCGGCAAGAAGATCCTGAACGGCATCCCAGGTCGGCCGGTCAACGATTGCTGCGTGTTGCCCTTCGTAGATGGCGCCACGATGACGCACCAGGCCCAGGTAGAGCGGGTTGGCGAGCAGGCGATAAAGGTGTCCGCGTGAGAACGGCCCGCCGCCGGTCGTGCGCCCATGTGGGCCAGCCCTCAACTTCGTCCTGAGGCCCAAACCAGTCGCACGGGCCTTAACTTCACGCACGCTGACCAGATCAAGATAGAGCCGATACAGGGTACTAACGGTCTCTGCCTCGGATTCGTTGACGACGAGTTTTCGGTCGCGGACGTCGTAGCCAAGCGGCGGCAGGCCGCCCATCCACATGCCGTTTTTTTACAATTACTTACACAAGCAACCAAATTACTGCTATACATCTGCTATTACAGATATTCATCGCTTGACTGCTCGGCTCTTTATTTCAAAAATTACACATCAATAGCTCACGCAAGCAATCAGCATCCCGCTAATAAAATGCTGCTTTACTTCCTCAAGTAGTTTCCAAAATACTTTTCAACAAAATATGCTGTTTGGGCTTCATCTTGCGAAAGTGTTCCACGCCTATTGCTCGTCCCACTGTATTGAACACCAAGCGCATTGCCTTGCAATACAATGTGCTGGTCTCCTTCAATCTGCCCATTTTGGCAAACAAAGTAAAAAGCTTTAGCTCCTATTCTCTCATCACCTCTGTGTATATCCCAACAAGTTTCTACCCCACCATTCCAGTAATCCCATTTTCTGCAGTACTGATTGTTATCAAAACTTACTGTTCCAACGTTCCAATCTGGCTTTCCAAGTGAAGTTTTTTTCGGCATCCAGCCAACAGTATTTTGCGCACCCTCATAATATATTGCAAACACACCATCCAAATCACCGGACAAGATCGTGTTATTGGTTAACAACTCTTTAATCTCACTCGAGTTTAATTTAGAATCCGCAGAAGGCGCAAAAAACACATTTGGCTCTGTTGCGCAAATTGTATTAGCTCTACCCGCAAAGGCTTCACTTTCTTTCGTAGTTAATTGATTGGCGGGCAATAAATCTGCTGCATTTGGCTCCGTCAATTTTGGATAGTCTGGCGCATACGTCGTGCCAGTATTGCAACCCAGCAACACCCCAGCCAAAGTAAAAACCATAACAAATTTGAAATTCATTTAAGCATCCTTTTTTTTCATTTCACACCAGCATCACTATGCCAGTCTGCCCCTTGCGCTACTGCACCCTCGCTACCATACAAATCGCCACATTTCACGCCAAAAACGCACACACAGCGCCCTCGCAGCGTGTAGCATCC
The DNA here is from genome assembly GCA_027592745.1 of Pseudomonadota bacterium. Classification (GTDB taxonomy): domain Bacteria; phylum Pseudomonadota; class Alphaproteobacteria; order SP197; family SP197; genus CALGGB01. The sequence goes on from JAQCLG010000012.1 coordinate 11,805, forward strand.
AACAGCAGCAAACTGCCCTCACCCCCACTGTACGCTTGCTACACACGCTGTGCGCAACCACTCCCTGGTTCAGACCGGGCGCAACGCCAAGGCCGCCAAGCGGCTCATGAAGAAGCTGCCCAAGAAGCAGGGCTTTGCGCCCACTCGAATCGTGACCGACCGGCTCCGATCCTATCCTGCCGCGTTCCGCGCCATCGGCCTCACCGCTCATCATGACCGTGGCCTTCGCGCCAACAATCGAGCCGAGAACTCACACCTTCCGATCCGACGACGAGAACGAAAGCAACAGGGCTTCAAATCAGCCGGCTCAGCCCAGCGTTTTCTCTCCGTTCACGCCGCAACCCACAACACCTTCTATCACCAGCGCCACCTCACAAGCCGAGCCAACTACAAACACCTTCGAGCTGGTTCGTTCGACGCGTGGGCGACGGCCTCAGCCGCCGCCTGATCCCACGCCTGCGCAAAAATCGCTCGGCCGACACGCCTTAAGCTGACGACACCCCGCCGCCTGATCGCCCTGGAACCCGAGGACCCCGCGCTCGGCGATCTGCTGCGCCAACTCGGCGGCTGACTGCGGATGCGCGAGGAATGACCTCCAAAGCGCACCGTTCGCCGTTAAATCTGCTGAAATGGTGAAGAAATGGCGGGAAACCTGCCATGCCTCGGCGTGGCGTGATGTTCCGCCGCGAAAGTAAATCTGCGATCCTGCCCGCGATGCGATTGCATTCGCCCCGCGCCGCCCCACGTCTCTGGCACTCGCCCCGGCAGAGTGCTAATCGTGGCCCCGGCGCGAACCGCATTCCAGCATTCAAGGAGAACACCATGGCCTTCAGGCCCTTGCACGACCGTGTTGTCGTGCGCCGCATCGATGGCCAGGAGAAGACGGCGGGCGGGATCATCATTCCCGATACCGCCAAGGAAAAGCCCATGGAGGGCAAGATCATCGCCGTGGGCCCCGGCGGGCGCGACGAAAACGGCAAGCTGATGCCGCTCGACGTCAAGGCCGGCGACAGCGTGCTGTTCGGCAAGTGGTCGGGCACCGAGGTGAAGATCGACGGCGAGGACCTTCTGATCATGAAGGAAGCCGACATCATGGGCGTCATCGAGGCGACCAAGAAAAAGAAGTGAGCAGCGCGAACGCTTTCCGTTCGCCTCACGCCACGACGACCCACAGGAGATAATCGACCATGGCTGCCAAGGAAGTGAAGTTCGGCGCCGACGCGCGCAACCGCCTGCAACGGGGCGTCGATATTCTCGCCGATGCCGTGAAGGTGACGCTGGGCCCCAAGGGCCGCACCGTGGCGATCGACAAGTCGTTCGGCGCGCCGCGCGTCACCAAGGACGGCGTCACCGTCGCCAAGGAGATCGTGCTCGAGGACAAGTTCGAGAACATGGGCGCCCAGCTCGTCCGTGAGGTCGCCTCCAAGACCCACGACATCGCCGGCGACGGCACGACGACGGCCACGGTGCTTGCACAGGCGATCGTGCGCGAAGGCAACAAGGCGGTTGCCGCCGGCATGAACCCGATGGATCTCAAGCGCGGCATCGACAAGGCGGTTTCCGCCGTGGTCGCCGACCTGGAGAAGCGCTCGCGCAAGATCACGACCGAGGCGGAGATCGCCCAGGTCGGCACGATCTCGGCCAACGGCGACAAGACCGTCGGCGAGATGATCGCGCGCGCCATGCAGAAGGTCGGCAAGGAAGGCGTCATCACGGTCGAGGAGAACAAGAGCATCGAGACCGAACTCGAGGTCGTCGAGGGCATGCAGTTCGACCGCGGCTACATCTCGCCCTACTTTGTGACCAACGTCGAGAAGATGATCGCGGAGCTGGAAAGCCCCTACATCATGCTCTGCGAGAAGAAGGTCTCGAACATGCAGGCCATGCTGCCGGTGCTCGAGGAAGTCGCCAAGTCGGGCCAGCCGCTGATCATCATCTCCGAGGACGTCGAGGGCGAGGCGCTGGCCACCCTGGTCGTCAACAAACTGCGCGGCGGCCTCAAGGTCGCGGCCGTCAAGGCCCCGGGCTTCGGCGACCGCCGCAAGGCCATGCTGGAGGACATCGCCATCCTGACCGGCGGCACGGTGATCTCGGAAGATCTCGGCATCAAGCTCGAGAACGTGACGCTGGCCATGCTGGGCAAGGCCAAGCGGGTCGACATCTCCAAGGACAACACCACGATCATCGGCGGTGCCGGCAAGAAGCCCGACATCCAGGGCCGCGTCGCCCAGCTGCGCCAGCAGGTCGAGAACACCAGCTCCGATTACGACCGCGAGAAGATCCAGGAGCGCCTGGCCAAGCTGGCCGGCGGCGTTGCGGTGATCAAGGTCGGCGCCGCCACCGAGGTCGAGGTCAAGGAACGCAAGGATCTCGTCGACGACGCGCTCCATGCCACCCGCGCCGCGGTCGAGGAAGGCATCGTGCCGGGCGGCGGCGCTGCACTGCTCTATGCGGTGCGGGCGCTCGAGAAGCTGGTGCTCGACGATCCCGACCAGCAGGTCGGCGTCGACATCATCCGCCGGGCGATCCAGGTGCCGCTGCGCCAGATCGTCGCCAATGCGGGCCTCGACGGTGCCGTGGTTGCCGGCAAGCTGCTGGAGCAGAAGGACAAGAACCGCGGCTTCGACGCCCAGGCCGAGGAATACAAGGACATGATCGCAGCCGGGATCGTCGATCCCACCAAGGTCGTGCGCATTGCGCTGCAGGATGCCGCCTCGGTCGCCGGTTCGCTGGTGACCGCCGAGGCGATCGTTGCCGAGAAGGTCAAGAAGACACCCGGCGGCGGCGCGCCCGACATGGGCGACATGGACTTCTAGAGCAAATCATCCTTCTGCGGAATCGCTTCGCGATTGCGCAGAAGGATGTGAATTTGCTCTATCCTGTTGATGTAGAGCGGATTCACACGATTGGTCGGAACCGCCGAGCGGTTCCGACCAATCGTGATCCGCTCTAGCCTTCGACTTCGCTGAGACGACGACGGTGCCCCCGCGTGGGAAACCACAATGGCACCGCCGCTCCGGCGGGTTGCGGCGGCCTTCCCAAGGAACGGCCAGCGCCCCGGCTCTCCCCTGATCCGGGAGCCTTTCCTGGTCATCACCGGAGGCGCCCCGACCATGAATCTCCATCTCGTATCCCCCAGCTTTTCCCTCGACCTCATGACGGAACTGGCCCAGTTGCGCCGCTCGGCGCGGCGTCGCGCCTTCGGTCACGAGGACCTGGCCGACGACCTGATGCAGGAAACCCTGATCCGCGCTAGGGCCCACCGCGACCGTTTCGCCGAAGGCACCAACCTGGGTGCTTGGCTCCACACGATCCTGCGCAACACCCACATCAGCCACATCCGCAAGGCGAGCCGCGAGCAGGTTGGCCTCGACGAGGGTTGGGAAGACCGCCTGTCCTGCCCGGCCAACCAGATCGACCATCTCGCCCTGGCCGAGGTCGCCGCCGCCATGGAGCTGCTGCCCGCCGCCGACCGGGACATCCTGCACGCGCTGGGTGTCGAGGGCCGGCCCCACGAGGAGATCGCCCTGGCCGACGGCTGCGCCCTCGGCACGGTCCGCAGCCGCCTGTCGCGTGCGCGCGGACGCCTGCGCGACGTGCTGGAGAACGCTAACCGGGCGCCCGCCGGCATCCTGGGGCGCATCGCTGCCGGCCGGAGCGCCCACCGCCTGGCCTGCTGAACGGCGGCGCCTGCCGGCTGAGGCGGTGTTCAGGCCGCGCGGCGGGCGGCGTCCTCGAGCGGGGCGAGCGGTGTGCGGCCGGCGATGGCGTCGGCGATCTTCTCGGCGATCATGATGACCGGGGCGTTGAGGTTGGCCGTGACGTTGGACGGCATGATCGAGGCATCGACGACGCGCAGGCCCTCGACGTCATGGACGCGGCCCTCCGCGTCGGTCACCGAACCCTCGTCGGTGCCCATCCGGCAGGTCGAGCAGGGGTGGTACTCGGTCGAGCCGATGCTGCGGATCCAGGCCAGGATCTCCTCGTCGGTCTGGGTCTGCTCCCCGGGCGTCAGCTCGGTGCCGCGCAGTTCGTCCCAGGCCTTCTGGTGAACCATCTCGCGGGTCTTGCGCACGCCGTCGATCATCTGGCGGCAATCGTCCTGGGCCTCCAGGTAGTTGAAGCGGATAGAGGGGTGTGTCGAGGGATCGGCGTTGACGAGCTTCACCCGGCCCTGGCTGCCCGGGCGCATGATGCCCATGGAGAACATGAAACCCTCGGCGAAGTTGCTTTCGTCGGAACCCATGTTGGCGCAGAGCGGATAGAACTCGTGCTGGATGTTGGCGAAGGCGATGTCGTCGGAGCTCCTGAAGAAACAGCCGGTCTCGCAGAAGTTCGTCGTGCCCAGGCCCTTCTTGAACAGCAGCCATTCCAGGCCGGTGCGCCAGCGCCCCAGGCGCGAGAGCTTGCGCGCGACCGAGACCGGCTTGGAGGTGCTGTACTGGATCGGCACGATCAGGTGGTCCTCCAGGTGACGCCCGACAGCCGGGACATGGGCGACCACGGGGATCTCGTGTTCGGACAGGTGCTGGGCATCGCCCACGCCCGAGAGCAGCAGGGTCTGGGGCGAGTTGATCGTGCCGCCGCACAGGATGACCTCGCGTTCGGCCTCGGCCCGCGTCGCCACGCCCTGGTGGCGGTATTCGACCGCCACGGCACGCTTGCCGTCGAAGACGACACGCTGGACATGGGCCTGGATCTCCAGGGTCAGGTTGTTGCGGCCGAGCACCGGGCGCAGGTAACCCGCCGCGGTGCTCCAGCGCCGGCCGTTGCGCGTGAAGCGCTGGGCGACGTGGAAGCCCTCGTGCTGGCGACCGTTCTGGTCCTCCGTGCGCTGGTAGCCGGCCTGGGGACCGCTGGCGAGGAAGGCCTGGTCGAGCGGGTTGGTCGCCGGGCAGGTCTCGATGTGCTGCGGGCCGGCGCCGCCGCGCCAGTCGTCGGCGCCGCGGTCGAAGGTCTCCATCTTGCGGAAGTAGGGCAGGACATGGGCATAGGACCAGGTCGGCAGGCCGCCGGCGGCCCAGCCGTCGTAGTCGCGCGGGTTGCCGCGGTTGGCGACCATGCCGTTGACCGAGGAGGAACCGCCCAGCACGCGCCCGCGCACCTCCTGGATCGAACGGTCGTCGAGATGGGGTTCGGGATCCGTGTTGTAGCCCCAGGTGATCCTGGGGTCGCGCGCGGCGATCGCGGCCGAGGCCGGCATGTGGATGAACATGCTGGAATCCTGCCCCCCGGCTTCCAGCAGCAGGACGCGCACCCCGGCGTCTTCGGTCAGCCGGTTGGCGATGACGCAGCCGGCCGATCCGGCACCGATCACGATGTAGTCGTAGCTTCTGCCTGCCATTGCACGATCCCCCGTCGGCACGCCCCGACTATAGGTGCGCGCCGCAGCGCCTGCCAGCCCGCGGTGTCGCGTCAGCCCAGCGCGAAGTACTGCGGATCGCCCAGGGATGCGGTCTTGAGCATCCGGGTATCGGCCGTGGCCTCGCCGCCCTCGGGAGAAGCGGGCATGACATCGGCGTAGCGGTCCTCGAGCACGACGTGGGGATCCTGGCCCTCGACCCAGCCCAGGAAATAGCCGTGCAGCTTGTAGCCGATCAGGTGCTGGACCTGTTCGGGCAGGTGGCGCGCGACCTCCGGCGGCACGGCGAGGTACTGGTTCTCCTCCTGGCGCAGCCAGCCCAGGCTGTAGCCGCAGATCATGCCGGTGCGCCAGTCGTCGGCCGAGACGTTGGCGCCGCCGCCGTGCCAGACCGAACCCAGGTAGATCATCACCGAACCGCGCGGCATGACGGCGTGCACGATCTCGTCGCTGTCGCGCACGATGCGTTCGTCGTCCCAGTTGTGGCTGCCCAGGATGACGTTGGTCGCGCCGTTCTCGACCGTGAAGTCGGTCAGCGCCCACATCGTGTTGCACAGCGCCTGGGGTCCGGGATGGGCAAAGGGAAGCAGGGTGTCGTCGCGATGCAGGAACTGGCCCTTTTCGCCCGGGCCGATGGCGACCGCCTGGGTGACGTGGAGCTGGTAGCGCTGGCAGCGCGGTGCCAGAAGCCGGTCCATCACGGCCAGGACCTGCGGGTTGGTCGCGACCTTCGTGCCGAAGGTGGGCGACTTGGCGACCAGGGCGGCGGTGCGTTTGGTCTTGTAGCCCCAGAACTCGCCCTCGCCCAGATAGGCCCGGCCGAGGTAGGGATCGAGCTCGGCCTGGATGGCATCCATGACGCCGGCGTCGAGTACGCGTTCGTAGATGACGGCGCCGTCGCGCTCGAGGATCTCCATGGCCGAATCGGCCGAGGTGTCGGGGCTGATCGTGGTGATGCCGGCCATGTCTGTCTCCTCGTGCGGGCTCGGGGGCGGGCCAAGTCAGGCACGGCGTGGCGCAGGCGTCAAGCGATCCGACCAAGCCTGTTGCCGAGCCTGTCGGTGAAGCTTACAAGCCTGGGGTCCGCTCCGGAAACCGATGCAGGCGTGTGGGGCCACGACTGCCGCATCGGTTGCCATGCCGGTTCGTGGCGCGTGCCCCTGCAACTGAACCGGTCCTGCCCCTCCATGCCCAGCCAGAACGTCCGCCGTCCCGAACGGGGCGCGTCATGACGCGCGAGACGCGCGCCCTGCCTGTCGATCACGGCCGGCCCAGCGCCAGACAGATCCTGGGCGCCAACGGCGGGCTGGCCCTGGCCATGCTGATGTGGGGCGGGGCCTTTCCGGTGATCGAGGAACTGCTGGTCTCCTGGGACGTGGTGCTCAACACCACCCTGCGCATGGGTTGCGGTGCCGGCGTGCTGATGGTCGTCTTCCTGGTCAGCGAGCGTGGCCGCATCCGCAAGGGCCCGGTGCCCTGGGGCAAGGTGATGCTGCTCGGCACCCTGGGTTTCGGCGTCAACTCGCTGGTCTTCACCGCCGGGGTCGCCAATGCCGGCGGCGCCAATGCCGCGATGGTCGCAGCGCTTTCGCCCATCATCGGGGCCATCGCGGGCCGCCTGATCAACGGCGAACCGCTGCGCCGCTCGACCATGATCGCCGCGGCCATCGCCATCGCCGGCTGCCTGGTGGTCGTCTTCGCGCGCATGCAGGACGTCGGCGAGTTCCGCGGCGGCGCCCTGCTGGTGCTGGTCGCGATGAGCATGTGGACCTGGTACTCGGTCCAGGCGCAGCGCTGGCTGGCCGGCTGGAGCCAGGTGCGCATCGCGGCCTTCACCGCCACCGCCGGCGTCATGGTCATGCTGGTCTTTGCCGGCATCGGGCTGGCGCTGGGCCTGGTCGGCACGCGGACCGACTTCTCGTTGCCCTCGCTGGTGATGATCGCCTACCTGGCGGCGACCTCGAACGGCGCTGCCCTGGTGCTCTGGTCGAACGGCGTGAAGGTGCTGGGCGTCTCCGTGGCGACGCTGTTTTCCAACACGATCCCGATCATCGCGGTCGTCATCAGCTTCGTCATCTTCGACCGGCCGCCCCTGCCGCTGGAGCTGCTGGGCGGCGCCATCGTCATCCTGGGCGTGCTCTACGGCCAGATCGCGCGTATGCGTGGCGGTCGCTAGAGAAGCAGGCCGATGAGGAGGGTGAGCGGCGTCAGGATGTCCCACCAGAAGATCGGGCCGACGTTGTTGATGGCGAAGTTTCCGGCGTCGCGCATCTCGCGGACGTGGCCCCAGGCCGCACCCCAGAGGAAGGCTGCCGAGACGAGGAAGACGGCCCAGCCGGCGGGCGCACCAAGGAAGGTGGCGCCGATCGCGGCAAGGCCGATGCCCAGGTTGGCGATGCCCACCTCGTACTGGAAGGGGCTGGTTTCCCAGCCGATCGAGCGGGCGACCGGCTCGGCCTGGAAGACATGCCTCATGAAGGCCCAGAGGCTGTTCAGGCCCAGGGAGACGAGTAGCATCCACTGGGCGAGCGGCGCCATGTCCGCGCCGGCGCCGGGCACGGCGAGCCCGGTGACGCCCAGGACAAGGGCGATGGCGTAGAGGACCGCGGGAACGAAGGCCATGGCCGGATGCATGCGATTTCTCCGTGAAGGGGGGATGCGGGCCGCTCGACCGGCATTATCCTGCCACCGGCGGGCACGAGGATTCCACGGGTATTCGAAAGGGAGCAGGCGATGGGCCAGACAGGTGAGGACGGCGAAGGACTGCTGGCCGGGGTGCGCGTGGTGGACGTCACGCACATGCTGGCCGGGCCGTACTGCACCTGGGTGCTGGCTTCGATGGGTGCGGAGGTGATCAAGGTCGAGCGTCCCGGCGGCGGCGACTTCACCCGCGGCCTGGCCCCCTTCCACGAGGGCGAGAGCGTCTATTTCATGAGCGTCAACCGGGGCAAGGAGAGCCTGACCCTGGACCTGAAGGAGCCCCGCGGCAGGGAGGCCTTCCGCCGCCTGGCCGCGACCTGCGACATCCTGGTCGAGAACAACCGCGCCGGCGCCATGGACCGCCTGGGCCTGGGCTGGGACGACCTGCGCGCCGACAATCCCGGCCTGATCTATGCCTCGATCTCGGGTTTCGGCTAGACCGGGCCCTACCGCAACCGGCCGGCCTTCGATGCCATCGCCCAGGCGCTCTCGGGCATGATGAGCATCACCGGCGAGGAGGGCGGCGAACCGTGCCGGGTCGGCGCCTCGATCGGCGACATCGGCGCCAGCCTGTTCGGCGCGGTCGGCATCCTGGCGGCGTTGCAGAAGCGCCAGCGCACGGGCAAGGGCACGCGCCTCGACGTCGCCATGCTCGACTGCCAGCTTGCCCTGATGGAAAACGCCGTGGCCCGTTGCGCCACCCTGGGCCTGGAGCCGCGCCCCCTGGTCGTGCCCTTCCAGGCCTTTCCCACGGCGGACCGGCCGCTGGCCGTCTGTGTCGATACCGATGCCCAGTGGCAGCGCCTGTGCGCCGTGCTGGGCTGCCCCGAACTGTTGAACGATCCCAGATTTGCCCCGGGCAATGACCGGGGCGCCCACCACGGCGAACTCGAACCGCTGCTGAAGTCGGCCTTCGCACGCCATGGCCGCGACCACTGGCTGACGCTGCTGGAAGCCGCCGATGTCCCGGCCAGCCCGATCAATTCCGTTTCCGAGGCACTGGCCGATCCGCAGGTGCGCCACCGCGCCATGGTGCAGGAAGCCCCGGAGGGTTCGGGGCGGCGTTTCGTCGGCCTGCCGATCCATGTCGACGGCGCAACACCGGCGCCGCAGCGTCCGGCGCCGCAGCTTGGCGAGCAGGGCGATGGGGTGCTTGCGGCCCTGGGTTACGACCGCGAGACGATCGCGGCGATGCGCCGCGACGGTGTGACCTGAGGCCGGTTCAGCCCGCCTTGCGTGGAATGGCGATGCCGCGGCCCGATTCGGCGGGTCGCTCGAGACCGCCGTGGGCCGCCATGACCTCGGCGAGGCGGGTCTGGATCGGCTCGGGCCAGGGCGCGGGCCTGCGCGTGTCCAAGGCGATGTGGATCTCGATGATCTCGTTCTTGGCGGCGACGTAGTCGTCGCGCGTCTGCATCAGGGTGTGGAAGATGACCACCTTGTTGTGGTCGCAGTCGATGAGCTGGGAGAGCACCTGCAACGGGTCGCCCAGCATCACCTCGCGGCGGAACCAGCTGCCCTCCTGGAGGGCAAACAGGCTGCCGTTGCCCGGCGCCAGCGAGGCCCGGCTGATGCCCAGATGGCGGTAGAACAGCCGCGCGGCCTGGTCGAAGACCTTGGTGTAGGAACGGATGCCCATGTGGCCGTTGTGGTCGACCCACTCGGGCGCGACCTCGGTGCGGAACTCGCCAAAGGGTGCGTTGTCGTTCATCGGAGGAACCTGACGGCTGGGACGGGCGGGCCTGCGTGCGGAGCGGCCTACTGGCTCAGGCTGCTCTCCTGCAGGCTGGCGATCAGGCCGTCCAGGCCCTTGCGCTGGATCACGGCGCTGAACTCGTCGCGCTGCGTCTTGAGCATCGAAAGCCCTTCGACGACGACATCGATCACCTGGAAGCTGCCGCCGGTGGGGCGGACGCGGAAATCGACGATGATGGGCTTGCCCGACTGGTCGGTGATGGTGGTGCGCACGGCGACGTCGTTGTTGTTCATCGGCTTGGCCTGGCCGACCTGGAAGGAGTAGCCGGTGAAGGCGTTGAACCGGGTCAGGTAGGTCGTCACGATGTAGTCGGCGAAGGCCTGGTTGTATTCGGCAAGCTGCTCGTCCGAGGCATTCTGGCGATAGGGGCCAAGCGCCAGTTCGGCCAGCTTGTCGAGCGCGAAGACCTCGCGCAGCCAGTTGTAGAAGTGCTCGCTGCGTTCGGCTCCGGCCGGCTCGTCGAGGATCGCGATCATGCGATCGCCGTTGTCCGAGACGAAGGTCTGGGCATCCTGGGAGACGTCGGCGGCGGCGGGCGCCGTGGACAGGACGAGGAAACCCAGCGCCAGAACACGGGCCAGGCGGAACATGGGAAGATTCATGATGCGTCTTGCTGTCTGTCTTGGAGAAGGGTGATCAGTCGTCGTCGTTGAACAGCGGCATGTCGGCATCGCCGTTGGCGATCGCGGCATCCCGGTCCTGGCGGTAGAGGCTGCGCACGGTGGCGTAGAAGTCGATCGAGGTGTCGCGCATCGTGTCGTACTCCTCGCCCAGCTCGGAGCGCTTGTTGACGCCCTCCGCGCCGGCGCGAGCATAACTCCAGCCCGGCGTCAGCAGGTAGGTCAGCGGGTCGGTCAGGATGTCGACGCCCAGGCCCACGGTATCGCGCACGTTGGAGGGGCCGATCAGAGGCAGCTCGATGAAGGCGCCCTCGGCCATGCCCCAGACGGCCAGGGTCTGGCCGAAGTCCTCGCGCCGGGGTTCCTCGTCGAAGTTGCCGGGAATGTCGAAGATGCCGCCCAGGCCCGCCGTGGTGTTGATGAAGAACGAGACGGTGGAATCGACCGTGTTGTCCCAGTCGCCCTGCAGGGCGCTGTTGAGGATCGTCACCGGCATGCTCAGGTTCTGCAGGAAGTTCTTGATGCCGTTGCGCAAGGGCTCGGGCACACCTTCGCGGTACATCGTGGAAAGCGGCATCAGCGCGACATCGTCGACCGCGGTGTTGACGTCGTAGACGTAGCGGTTGAGCGGCTCGATGGGATCGTTGGCCTCGTAGAACACTTGGCGCTCAACCGGATCCTCCGGCGGCGTCGCACAGGCGGCAACGATCGTCAGCAGGGCTGCGACCGCAATGCGGCCAGAACGGCCGGAAAACCTGAAGGGCTGTTGCAGGAACATCAGGGCCACACACTCTGAGATTGATCGTCATCGCAGAGAGCAAGCCCAGGCCGCCTTGGCGTGCCGACAGCAAGAGATCGCCCCCGGTTCAGGAGCTTGAACGGCTCCCTACACGGCACAAGTGATAGCATGTCTGGCGATGGCGAGTCCATCGAACGGCGGGCAAACGTCTCTTCTCTGCAACGGGTGTTGCCAGGAATCCTCATAAATCGGGCAGGGACGTGCGGCTCGTCACAAGCCCGCCTGCAACCTGCCGCAATGCCCCGGCGTTCATGGCGCTTCGCGCCGTTCGGGCGGCTCCTTCCCCTCTGCCGGCGCGGCGCGGGGATCGAGTTCGCGGGAGATGGGCGTCTCGCCGGCCGGGGGGACGTAATTGCCCTGTTCGGGCACGGGCAGGGGCGCGCGGCGGCGCATGCGGTAGACCGTGAAGAGGCCGAGCGCCAGGAGGACGACCGCGGCATAGAGCCAGAGTCCGGCCGGCCCGGCGGCGTCCATCGCCCAGGAGCCGATGTTGGGCCCGGCGATCGCCCCCAGGCTGTAGGCGATCAGCAGGCCGGAACTGACCGCGACGAACTGGTCCTTCTCGACGTAGTCGTTCGACTGGGCGACGGCCATGCCGTAGATCGGCCCGGTCATGCCGCCGAAGACGAAGGCAAGGATCGGCAGCAGGGCGACGGAATAGTCCCCCAGCAGCACGACGAAGGCCGAGACCAGGGTCGCCGCGGCGGTCAGCGCGAGCATGGTCGAGCGCCGGTCGAAGCGGTCCGAGAGCCAGCCGACCGGCACCTGCATCGCCAGGCCGCCCAGGATGATGGCGCTGAACAGGGCCGAGACGCCGCCGTCCCCCAGGCCGACCAGTTCGCCATAAACCGCGCCCAGGCCGTAGATCGCGCTGTTGACGAGGCCGGCGGCAATGCAGCCGACCACGCCCAGGGGCGAAATCTCGAACAGCTTGCGCAGGTTCATGCGCTTGCCCACGGCGATCACCGGATTGCCGGCACGGGTCAGGGCGATGGGCAGCAGGCAGAGGTTGAAGAGAATGCCGGTGAGGGCGAACAGGCGGAAGGAATCGGGATCGCCGAGGTTCACCAAGAACGGCCCGACGGCAAAGGCGCCCGAGGAGGCGACCGTGTAGAAGGCAAAGACGCGGCCGCGCTGCTCGTTGCTGGCCTGGCTGTTGAACCAACTCTCGAGCACCATGAACAGGCCGGCCATGGCATAGCCGATGACGATGCGGATCAGGAACCAGATCGTCGGGCTGAAGAAGAGGCCCATGGCGATCACCGCGCAGGCCGCGATGGCGGCAAAGACCGTGAAGGCACGGATGTGACCGACCCGCAGGATGATCGCGGTTGCCGTGAAGGAGCCGGTGAGCAGGCCGATGAAATGGCCCGAGGCGATGATGCCCACGGTCGAAGGTTCGACGCTGCCGGCCAGGCGCAGGCCGATCAGGGTGAACAGGGAGCCGTTGGCGATGTTGAGCAGCGCCGTGGCAGCCAGCAGGGCCCCGAACAGCGTCAGAACGGCGCGCATGCAACGTTCCCTTGGTCGTCGCCGCCAGCCTAGAGCAGTTCTGCTCCGGATTGCATCCATCTGAACGGGTGGACCCCAACGGCTGGGTCCGGCCCGGCCGTTCGCGATGGCGCGGGGCCGCCGTCAGTCCTGCGGTGCAAGGAAGGCCGGCGCGCGCGCCTCGTGGCCCGAGGGGAGGGGCGCGACGGGATCGAACACGAAGGCGGCGATGTCGTCGACCGGCAGGGCGCGGCCGAGATCGCGTAGCAGCATGTGGAAGCCGTCGGGATAGGTCGCGCTGCGCACCGGGCCGTCGAGCCGGGCGGCGAACCGGGCCATGGCCTCGCGCGGGACGATCTGGTCCTGCTCGCCATAGACCAGCAGCACCGGCAGCGGCATGGTCCCGCCCGCGGCCAGCCCGGCATCCATCAGGCGCACCAGGCCGAGCACGGCATCGGCCCTGCTCTGTTTGATGACGAGGGGATCGCGTCCCAGGGCGCGCAGCATCTCGATGTTGTCGGAGGGCCAGATCTCCAGGCCGCTGCCCGACAGCGTCATGCCCGGAACGAGATGGGCGGTGAGCCAGAGCGAGGCGCGGTAGATCCACGGCATGGTGTCCAGGCCCCAGACGGCCGGGGCGACCAGCACGGCGGCCTGCACGCCGGGTGGGGGACCCTGGGACAGGACGACGGTGACGACCGCCCCGCCCATGCTCTCGCCCAGCAGCACCAAGGGAACGCCGGGATGGCGTTCCCGGACCAGGGCGGTGGCGGCCCGCGCGTCGTCGGCCAGCGCGGCGATGCCGGGCCACAGGCCGGGTTCCGGGCTGCGCCCGAAGCCGCGCTGGTCGTAGGCGTAGGTCACGATGCCCCGTTCGGCCCAGCGCTGCGCCGGCAGGGCAAAGGCGTTGCCGTGGTCGTTGTAACCGTGCAGCGCCAGGATCACGGTGCGGGGATCCTCGGGCGGCAGCCAGACGTGCAGCGCCAGGGGCATGCCGTCGGCCATGACCAGCGCATCGTCGCCGTAGGCCGGCGCCATGACCGGCTCGCCGGCCGGGCGCAGGACCGGTGCGCAGGCGGCCAGGGCGGCCAGCAGCAAAAGGGCTGCGGCGGGCGATGGCGCGCGGCGGCTCAAGGCGGTCCCGAGCATGGTTGGCGTCGTCCGGCGGTCATGGGAACTCCCTGCTGCAACGCTCCGGCGGTCTTGCGGGTTTCCATCGCAGCCCGCGGGAATCTATGGTGGGGGCGAGCTTTCCATCGCCCCCGCGGCGAAACAAGGACCCCATGACCCAGGCAGACCTCGCACCCGCCCGGCACCGGCCCGGTCTCGGCCTCCTCACGCTCTACCTGTGCGAGGTCCGCCGTTTCATGAAGATTCCGGGCCAGACCGTGGTTGCCCCGGCGATCACCACCATGCTGTTCATGGCGGTCTTCGCGCTTGCCCTGGGGCGCGCGGTCAACGAGGTCGGCGGCGTGCCCTTCCTGGTCTTCCTGGCGCCGGGCCTGGTGATGATGGCGATGCTGCAGAACGCCTTTGCCAATTCCTCCTCCTCGCTGATCATCGCCAAGGTGCAGGTCAACATCGTCGACCTGCTGATGCCGCCGCTGGGCGCGCTCGAGCTGCTGGCGGGCCTGGCCCTGGGTGCCGCGACGCGCGGCCTGGTCGTGGGCGCCTTCGTGCTGGTCGTCATGCAGGCCTTCGTCCTGCCGCCGCCGGTGGCGCCGCTGGCGGTGCTCTACTACGCCGTGATGGCCTGCCTGATGATGGCGCTGATGGGCCTGCTGGTCGGCATCTGGGCCGAGAAGTTCGACCAGATCGCCGCGCTCACCAACTTCTTCATCACACCGCTCACCTTCCTGTCGGGGACCTTCTACTCGATCTCGCGCCCGCCCGAATCCCTGCAGTTCCTAGCCCACGTGAACCCGTTCTACTATGCCATCGACGGCTTCCGCTACGGCTTCACGGGCCAGGCCGACGGTTCGCTGCTGGCCGGCGCCCTGTTCCTTGCCGGGTTCGTGGCGGCCCTGGCGGTGATCGCGTGGGTCCTGCTTGAGCGGGGCGTGCGGCTGAAGGCCTGAGGCCGCGGCCCGCCGTTGACAGCGCCGGGGACCGCCCCGATAGTGCCGCCCGTCCCCGGGGGGCTTGCTCCACGGGGTTTTTCGTTTTGGCAGTCCGTTCCTTCGGCCGGCACCCCGGAATCCACAGCGTCGGCCGATCGCATGGACGTTTCTTGCGGGAGGTCGCGGTGATCGCGCCAGTGATGCCGACCTACGGCCGTGCGGACCTCGTGTTCGCGCGGGGCGAAGGTGCCTATCTCTTCACCGAGACGGGCGAGCGTTATCTCGATTTCGGGTGCGGCATCGCCGTCACCAGCCTGGGCCATGCGCACCCCCATCTGGTGGCGGCACTGAAGGATCAGGCCGAGCGCCTCTGGCATACCTCCAACCTCTACCGAATCAGCGGCCAGGAACGCCTGGCCGAGCGCCTCGTCGCGAACAGCTTTGCCGACAGCGTCTTCTTTGCCAATTCGGGCGCGGAAGCCAACGAGGGTGCGCTCAAGATGGCGCGGCGCTACCAGTGGGCCAACGGGCACCCCGAACGCTACCGGACCATCGCCTTCAACGGCGCCTTCCACGGGCGCACGCTGGCGACCATCAGCGCCGGCAGCGCGGCCAAGCACCTGGAAGGTTTCGGCCCGCCGGTCGAGGGTTTCGACCACATTCCACTGCACGATTCCAATGCGCTGCGCCAGGCGATCACGGCCGAGACCGCCGCGATCATCGTCGAGCCGGTGCAGGGCGAGGGCGGCATCACGCCGGTCGATCCGCAGTTCCTCAAGGCGATCCGTGCAGCGGCCGACGAATTCGGCCTGATCGTGATCTACGACGAGGTGCAGTGCGGCATGGGCCGTTCGGGCAAGCTGTTTGCCCATGAATGGGCCGGTGTCGCCCCCGACGTCATGTCGGTCGCCAAGGCGCTGGGCGGAGGCATGCCGATCGGCGCGATCCTGGCCAGCGAACGGGTCGCCTCGGCGATGACCGCGGGCAGCCACGGCTCGACCTTCGGCGGCAATCCGCTGGCGACGGCCGTGGGCAATGCCGTGCTCGACGTCATGCTCGAGCCCGGCTTCCTGCCCGGCGTCGAGGCCAAGGCCAAGGCGCTGCGCAAGGGGCTGGACGACCTGGCCCGGAAACACCCCGAGATGATCCTCGAGATCCGCGGCCTGGGCATGATGATCGGCGTCAAGGTCGCCCCGCCGGTGGGCGAGGTGGTCCAGGCGCTGCGCGACAGGAAGCTGCTGACGGTGCCGGCGGGCGACAACATGGTCCGCCTGCTACCGCCGCTGATCGTGGAACAGGCGCAGATCGACGAAGGGCTCGCCGCGCTCGATGCGGTCATGGCCGAGATGACGCCATGACGCGGGGCAGGCATTTCCTCGACATCGATGCGCTCGACGGGCCGATCCTGCGGTCGATCCTGGACGATGCCCACGACCTGAAGAAGCGCTGGAAGGCGGGCGACCGGCCGCGGCCGATGAAGGACCGCGTGCTGGCGACGATCTTCGAGAAACCCTCGACGCGCACGCGCGTGTCCTTCGACCTGGCGATGCGCCAGCTCGGCGGCGAGACGATCAACCTGTCGCCGGCCGACATGCAGCTGGGTCGCGGCGAGACCATCGCCGACACTGCCCAGGTGCTGTCGCGCTACGTCGATGCGGTCATGATCCGCACGACCGACCACCAGAAGATGATGGACCTTGCCAACCTTGGCGAGGTGCCGGTCATCAACGGCCTGACCGACCGCACCCATCCCTGCCAGCTGATGGCCGACATCATGACCTTCGAGGAACATGTCGGGCCGATCGAGGGCAGGAAGGTCGCCTGGGCCGGCGACGGCAACAACATGGCCTGCTCGTGGATCCATGCCGCGGTGCGCTTCGGCTTCGAGCTGCGCGTGGCCTGCCCGCCAAAGTACCGGCCGGTGCAGCGCGTGCTCGACTGGGCCGCCGAACACCAGGGCAGCGTGAAGATCGTCGAGACCGCCGAGGAGGCGGTCGAGAGCGTCGACTGCGTGGTGACCGACACCTGGAAGTCGATGAGCGACGAACGGGCGGTCTCCGAGGAGATCGACACCGATGCGCTGGGCGCCTTCCAGATCGACGCGGCACGCATGGCGCTGGCCAATCCGAAGGCGATCTTCATGCACTGCATGCCGATGTACCGCGGCAGCGAGGTGACCGCCGAGGTCGCCGACGGGCCGCAGTCGGTCGTTTACGACGAGGCCGAGAACCGGCTTCATGCCCAGAAGGCGATCATCAAGTGGTGCCTGACCTGAGCCAGCCGTCCGCCGGGCTCGATGCCATCCAGCCCTTCCAGGTCGAAGGGCTGCATCTGTCGGGCCGCCTGGTCCGCCTGAGCGAGACGGTCGACAGCGTGCTGCGCCAGCACGACTATCCGGTCGCTGTGTCGTCCCTGCTGGGCGAGCTGATGGCGCTGGCCGCGGCCCTGGGCAGCGGCCTGAAGTTCGACGGGCGCATGACCGTGGAGACCCGCGGCGACGGCCCGATCCGCCTGATCGCGGTCGACTACATGAGCAGCGGCCAGATGCGCGGCTACGCCAGCTACGATGCCGAGCGGGTGGCCGCGGCCCAGGGCACGTCCGCGGGGCCGGTGCCGCGCCTGATCGGCAACGGCCTGATGGCGCTGACCATCGACCAGGGGCCCCAGACCGAACTCTACCAGGGCCTGGTCAGCCTGGAGGGTGCGACCCTGGCCGATTGCGCCCACAACTACTTCCGCCAGTCCGAGCAGATCGACACGGCGCTCAAGCTGGCGGTCGCCCACCGCGAGGGTAGCTGGCGGGCCGGGGCGCTGACCATGCAGCGCATCGCCGAACTGGGCGCGGGCGACACGCCGGTGCTCTCGGCCGACCGCGAGGACGACTGGCGCAAGGCCGTCGCCCTGCTGTCGACCGCGACCAGCGAGGAACTCACCGATCCCGGGCTTTCGAGCGAAACCCTGCTCTACCGCCTGTTCCACGAGGACGGCGTGCGGGTCTACGAGCGCAAGGACGTCAGCTTCGGCTGCACCTGTTCGGAGCAGCGTGCGATGGCCGTGCTTCGCCGCATCCCCGCCACAGAGATCGACGATCTTCTGGTCGACGGCGTCGTCGAGGTGGTCTGCCAGTTCTGCAATCGACGCCAGGTCTTTACGCCTGAAGAAATCGCCACGCGCGATGAAGGAGAGTCGACATGACATTGGCCCGTTTCGATCGCCGCAATGCGCTGGTCCTTGCAGGGTCCGGCCTTGCCACCCTCCTGCTTGGCGCCTGCCAGACCAGCGTCGACCGCACCGTCTGGCCCGACATCACGTTCAACCACCGCGAACCCGTGGCGATGTCGGTGGCTGGCGTCGAGGTCAGCGACGTCTCAGGCCCCGGCGCCGTGCAGCCGCCGGCCTACGACATCCGCAACGCCCTGCCGGTCTCGCCCCTGGCGACCATGGATGCCTGGGCGCACCAGCGCATCAACGCCCTGGGGGGCTACGGCACCGCGCTGATGAAGATCACCGAGAACCGTTTCGTTGAGGTTCCGCTGGAGACCGAACAGGGGGTCGGCGGTCTCTTCACCAACAGCCAGTCGGAGCGCTACGAGGGCGCCATGACGGTGCGCATCGAGATCGTCGGCGATCCGGCCGGCCAGGGGTTCGTCGAGGCCCGCTCCGCGGCGAGCCGGACGGTGCCCGAGGACTACAGCATCAACCAGCGCGAACAGGCGCTCTACGACATGATCGCCACGATCGTGAAGAACCTCGACGAACGCCTGGTCGCCGAGATGCGCGCCAACCTGTCGCGCTGGGTCATGATGGGCTGAAGGCTTCCCGTTCCCGCTCAGTCCAGCGGCGGGCGTCGCCGGCCGTAGCCGGTGGCGGCCTCGTAGGCCGCGGCGACCTGGAGCACCAGGAGGTCGGCGCCGGGCCGTCCGACCACCTGCAGGCCGCGCGGCACCCCGGAGACCGAAAAGCCGCAGGGCACGGTGCAGGCCGGCAGCCCCAGCAGGGGCGCGGCAAAGAGCAGCGACCAGTCCATGGCGTCGCCGGCGTCGTTGTCGTCGAAACCGAAGGGGTCCTGCAGGTCGTCGGGCCAGACCAGGACGTCGTGGCGCGCGAAGGCCGCGACGACGTCGGCCCACAGGCGGTGGCGGCGCGTCTCGGCATCCATCAGTGCGGCGCCGTCGCGGCCGCGCGACCAGTGGTAGTTGCGCTCCAGGCGGTGGTCGAGACCGCGCCCGACCGCCGGCTCGACCTCGCGCGCAACACGCTGGTAGGCGAGCAGCGCATAGGCATCGTAGATGCCCTCGTGATCGATGTCGCAGGTCTCGATGCGGCAGCCCAGGCGTTCGAACACCGCCTTCTCGCGATCGAAGGCCGCGCCGATGTCGGGGTCCATGGGCAGGCTGCCGTGGTCGCGGCTCCAGCCGATCGAAAGCCCCTGCATGTCGCGGGCGAGTTCGGGCAGGCCCGGCGGGAAGGGCGCCTGGACGACCACGGGGCAGCGCGGGTCGGGGCCGGCGAGCGCCGAGAGGAAGAGCGCGGCATCGGCGACGGTGCGCGCCATGGGGCCGGGCGTGTTCATGTTGTGCCACATCAGGGGATTGGGCACGTCAGGGATCATCCAGGAGGTCGGGCGGTGGCCGACGATGTTGTTCCAGGCCGCCGGGTTGCGCACCGAGCTGCCGATGTCGGAACCGTCGGCCAGCGCGCACAGGCCGGCGGCCAGGGCGGCACCTGACCCGCCGCAGCTCGCTCCGGGCGCCAGCGCAGGGTTCCAGGGATTGCGCGTCGGGCCGAAGACGGGATTGTCGCAGGTGTTCATCGCCATCGTGTATTCGGGCGTGTTGAGCTTGCCCAGAATGATGGCGCCGGCGGCCTTCTCGCGCTCGACCACCAGATGATCGAAATCGGGGACGTGGTCCCTGAAGGCGAGCGAGGCGAGGGTCGTGCGGATGCCCCTCGTGGGGAAGCAGTCCTTGACGCCGATCGGCAGGCCGTGAAGCACGCCGCGGGCCGTGCCAGCCGCGCGCGCGGCATCGGCGGCGGCAGCCTCCTTGCGCGCCTCGTCCAGGCGCAGGGTGACGAAGGCGTTGAGCAGGGGGTTGTGGCGCTCGATGCGGGCGGCATGGGCGTCCAGCAGCTCGACGCAGGAGATCGCCCTGGCATCGAGCAGAGCCTTCTGCGCGTGGGCAGGCAGGAAACAGAGATCGTCGGCGTTCATCGGGGTTTCCTTCAGGCGGCGAGGCGTTCGATCAGGCGGGTGAGGAAGGCGCGGCATTCCTCGACCTGGGCAAGGGCGATGAACTCGTTGGGCTGATGGGCCTGGGCGATGTCGCCGGGGCCGCAGACCACGGCGGGGAAACCGCCCTGCTGGAAGATGCCGGCCTCGGTGGCAAAACTCGCCTGGCTGGTGCTGTTGGCGCCGGTCAGGGCCAGGGCCAGTTCGGTCGCCGGCGAGGCCGCATCGGGCTTGAGCGGCGGCACGTTGGCACGCAGCGTGGTGGTGACCTCGCACACCGGGTTCTGCGCCTGCATCTTCGCCCGCAGGCCATCGAGGCAGGCGAAGGCGCGGGCTTCGATCTCGGCGGGATCGTCGGTCGGCATGGTGCGGTAGTGCCAGTTCACCAGGCAGTCCTGGGCGATGATGTTGTTGGCCGTGCCGCCCTGCAGGACGCCGACCTGGATGGTCGTGTAGGGCGGCACGAAGCCGAGGTCGGGACGGGCGCGGGTCTGGTACTCCTCGAACATGTCGTCGAGGAAGGCGACGAAACGGGCCGCGGCATGGGTCGCGCTGACGCCGATGTGGGTCGCGCTGGAATGGGCCGGCACGCCGCGGAAGGTCGTGATGTAGCCGGCGATGCCCTTGTGGGCGTCGACCACGGTCATCATCGTGGGTTCGCCGATCAGGGCGGCGCGCGGGCGGATGCCCTGGGCCTTGACGTCGGCGATCAGGCCGTGGACGCCCAGGCAGCCGATCTCCTCGTCGTAGGACAGCGCGAAATGGATCGGTGCGGAAAGCCGGCGGGCCTGGAACTGCGGCACCATGGCGAGCGCCACGGCGATGAAACTCTTCATGTCGCTGGTGCCTCGGCCGTAGAGGCGGCCGTCCTTCTCGACCACCTGGAAGGGATCGCTGTCCCAGGGCTGGCCGTCGACCGGCACGACATCGGTGTGGCCCGACAGCACGATGCCGCCGTCGCCCTTCTCCCCGATGGTGGCGAAGAGATTGGCCTTGTGGCCGTCCGCGTCGCGGGAGAGCGAACTCTCGATGCCCCAGCCCTTCAGGTAGTCGGCGACCCAGGCGATTAGCTCCAGGTTGGAATTGCGGCTGGTCGTGTCGAACGCGATCAGGCGGTCGATCATCTCTCGCGGGGTCATGGTCTGGCCAGGCACGGTCATTCTCTCCAGAACGCGGGGGTGAACAGGACAAGCACGGTGAACATCTCCAGGCGGCCCATCAGCATGCCCAGGCAGAGCAGGAACTTGGCGGTGTCGGGCAGGGTCGAATAGTTGCCCTGCGGACCGATCGTGGGGCCAAGTCCCGGGCCGATGTTGCCCAGGGCGGCGGCGGCACCCGAGGCGCTGGTGATGAAATCGAGGTCGTGGGCGGCAAGCCCCAGGGTGAGCAGGAAGAAGCCGCCGATCAGGATGACGAGGTAGGCGTTGACCGCCTGGGCGACTGGCTCGGTGATCTGCACGTTGTTGTAGTGGGCGACGAAGACGCCGTGGCGCAGCATCAGCCGGCGCAGCTGGGTGTAGACCGTGGCGACCAGGACATGGACGCGGAACATCTTGATGCCGCCGGCGGTCGAACCGCTGCAGCCGCCCAGGAAGAAGAGGACGAAAAAGACGGCGACGCCGAAGCCGCCCCAGGTGCTGAAGTCGTCGGAGGCGTAGCCGGTGGTCGTGGCGATGGCGATGACGTTGAAGGCGGTATCGCGCAGGACGTCCCAGAAGTCGCCTTCGGCCGATCCCAGGTGCAGGCGCCAGGCGGTGAGCACCAGGATGGCGCTGGCGACGATGCCGGCGAACCACTTCACCTGGGTGTCGCGCCAGAGATAGACCACGCGGCCGCGCACGAACTGCATGTAGATGACGAAGGGCAGCGAACCCAGGACCATGAAGACCATGGCGACCAGCTCGACCTTGACGTTGTCGAAGATCGCGATCGAGCTGTCGTGGGTCGAGAAGCCGGCGGTCGAGACGGTCGTCATGGCGTGGATCATCGCCTCGAAGCCGGTCATGCCGACCGCCCAGTAGGCCAGGAAACAGAGCACCGAAAAGACGAGGTAGATCGTGGCGATGACCACCGCGATGCGCACGGTGCGCGGCAGCATCTTTTCCTGGTCGGTCGATTCGGTCTGGAAGAGCTGCATGCCGGCGATGCGCAGCATGGGCAGCACGGCAACCGCCGTGACGATGATGCCGATGCCACCCAGCCACTGCAGCAGGCCGCGCCAGACCAGGATGCCCGCGGGCATGTTCTGCAGCCCGACCATGACCGTCGCCCCGGTGGTGGTCAGGCCTGCCGTCGCCTCGAAGAAGGCGCCGGTGTAGTCCAGCCCGACCTCGGCGAAGGCAAAGGGCAGGGCGGCAAAGGCGCAGAGCACGACCCAGGAGAGCGTGGTGAGCAGGAAGGCCTGGCGCACGGTGAGGCCGGTGTTGCCGGTGCGGTTGGTCAGGAACAGCGCCAGGCCGACGAACAGCGTCAGGAAACCGGCGCCAAGGAAGACGCGCCAGTCGTCGTTGCCCTCGATCAGGTCGGCAAGCATGGGGATGAACATGGCCAGCGCAAGCGTGGCCAGGAGGATGCCGATGACCTGAAAGATGGGACGAAAATCGATCACGCCCTGTGCCCGCCGTCCTGCCCGCGTGGAGCGCACCGTTAGAGACCGAATCCCTGCGCTTGTCGAACCCGCAGGCGCCGGTCAGGCCGCCGCGGCGATCATGGAAAGGCGGCCGGCGCCTGTCCAGCCGCGCGGCGGTTCAGGACATCTCGCCGCTGACCGGGTTGCCGATGTGGGCGAGGAACTCGCGCCGGGTCGCTGCCTTGGTGCGGAAATCGCCGAGCATCCGGCTGGTCACCATGGTCACCCCGGTCTTGTGGATGCCGCGCGTGGTCATGCAGTGGTGCGTGGCCTCGACGACGACGCCGACGCCGCGCGGCTCCAGCATGTCGTTGATGGTGTCGGCGATCTGGGCGGTCAGGCGCTCCTGGATCTGCAGGCGCTTGGAGAAGACCTCGACCATGCGCGCCAGCTTGGAGATGCCCACGACCCGCTGGCGCGGCAGGTAGGCGATGTGGCAGCGCCCGATGATCGGCGCGACATGGTGCTCGCAGAAGCTCTCGAAACGCACGTTGCGCAGGGCGACCATCTCGTCGTAGCCGTCGGTCTCGTCGAACGTGGTGCCCAGGATCCCGGTGGGATCGACGCCATAGCCGGCGAACCATTCCTCGTAGGCGCGCACGACGCGCTTGGGCGTGTCGAGTAGGCCCTCGCGCGCGGGATCGTCGCCGGCCCAGCGCAGCAGGGTGCGCACGGCATCCTCGGCTTCGTCGCGGCTGGGGCGCTCAGGGCTCTTCTTGGGATCGGACACGGTGGCGCAACTCCTCGCGCGGGTGGTCGGGTCTCTTAAACCAAGGGGTGCGGGCGGTCCAGCCGCGCGGCATCAGTTGACGCGGCGCGCTTCGTGCGGGCTGTCGAGGGAAAAGGCCGGGACCAGGGCATCGAACATCTCGCCCGAGGCGGCCTGCATCTGGTAGCTGCCGGCCATGATGCCCGAGGGCGTCGAGAGCGGCGTGCCGCTGGTGTATTCGAAACTCTCGCCGGGTTTCAGCACCGGCTGCTCGCCGACGACGCCAGGACCCTGGACCTCGTGGAGCTGGCCGCGCCCGTCGGTGATCTTCCAGTGGCGCGTCAGCAGCTGCACGGTCTCGGGGCCCTCGTTGGCGATGGTCACCTGATAGGCCCACACGTAATGGCCCTGGGAGGGGTCGGACTGGCCCTCCAGGTAGGTCGGGTTGACGCTGACACGGATGCCGCGGGTGATTTCCTGATACATCGCCAAACTCCCGGCTCGAACGCGCGGCCTTGATCCTACGCCATCCATGGCCTTATAGATCAACGCGAAGCGGGTGTAGTTCAATGGTAGAACGAAAGCTTCCCAAGCTTTAGACACGGGTTCGATTCCCGTCACCCGCTCCAGCCTTCCTGCAGCATTGCCGATTCCAGGGGGAGCAAAGGTTCTCCCGCGCTCGCAGCGACAGGTTGCGGCCATGGTCAGTTCGCCCTTCCTGGCCGCCAATCCCATTGTCTGGCATCTCCCGGCGCCGTCGGCCGATCCCGGCATGGCGCCTGATGGCGCCGGCCGTCTTGCTCTAGGCTGTGTGCCAGGACACGGGTGCGGGAGAGGGACATGGCGAAGGCGCGGGTGAGCGTTCTGGGCCTCGGCAGCATGGGGGGCGCTCTCGCGGAGGGCCTGATCGCCGCGGGGCACGGGGTGACCGTGTGGAACCGCAGCCCAGTGCGGACCGAGCCGTTCGCCGGTCGCGCGGCGATCGCTGCCGATGCCGCCGGGGCCATTGCTGCCAGCGAGATCGTCGTGCTCTGCGTGCTCGACCACGCCGGGGTCGGCGAGGTGCTCGGCCTGCCCGGCGTCCTGCCGGGGCTGGCGGGACGCACGCTGGTGCGCTTCACCGGAGCGACGCCTGGGCAGTCCCGTGCGAGCGCGGTGACGGTGGAGGCAGCGGGTGGGCGCTATCTCGACGGCTCGATCCTCACCTACCCGGAGACGATCCGAAGCGGTGCCGGCCAGATCGTCTATTCGGGCGCGAGCGGCGCCTTCGAAAGCCATCGCAGCCTGTTCGAGGCGTGGGGCGAAGCGTTGTTCGTCGGGGCCGATCCCGGCACCTGCTTCGTGCTCGACAAGGCGGTCTTCGTCGTCCTCTACGGTGGCATGTTCTCCTTCCTGCAGGCGGCCGCGCTGGCCGATGCCGCCGGTATCGCGCCCGAGGTCTATCGTCGGGTCGCCGAACGCCAGTTCGAGGAACTGCGCCGCATCGTGCCGTGGTTCGCCGACCTGATGGCCCGCGGCGACTACAGCAATGCTGCTGCCAGTGTCAGGGTCAGCGCCGAGGCCTATGCGCCCGCCGCCGGCCTGTGCCGCGAGCTCGGCGTCGACGATCTTCTGCCCGCAACGCTCCAGGCCCTGTTCGACCGCGCGCTGGCCGAAGGTCGCGGCGAGAACGAGATGGCGGCCTGCTTCGAGATGCTACGCCGACGCCGGGTTTGAGGCGTGTCCCGCCGTCGTCAGCACGCCTTGCCGAGCAGATCCTCCGGCACACCCTTGCGCTCCATCTCGTCGCGGAAGGTCGAGGCGGCGTTCAGCGGCAGGCAGGGATCGAAGCCGGCGTCGATGAAGATCCGCAGTATCTCGAGATAGCGGCCGAGAGGGGCGTGGTAGGGACTCATGGGGTCGTTGTCGATCCCGCCCAGTGCCTGTTCGACGAAACGCGCCGGCACGGTCTCCTCGCCGCCGCCCGAGGCCATGCGCCGGGCGATCAGAAGGCGCACGGCCTCGGGATCTGCGGCTGCGACGGCCTGGTAGAGCCATGTGTCATCGGGCGGCAGGCCATGTTCGAGCAGCAGGGCCAGGGTGGCGATGCGGTCGGCTTCCTCCTGCGACGCGGCGGGCAGGGGGGCATAGGGGTCGGCAAGGAAACGGAGGGCGATCGTCTCGCGGCCGCAGAAGGTGAGGTCGTCGAGCGGACGCGGGGCGAGGGCGAGCATGGCGGGGCGCTGGCTCATGGGCTGTGCCGCGAACGCCTCGTAGAAGGCGCCCTCGGCCCTGCAGGTATGGTCCTGCCACCACAGCCTGGCGCCCCAGGTTGCGCCGGCGAGCACGGCAAGGACGAGGATCAGGAGCGGGACGCCGTGCCAGACCAGCGGCCCGTCGCGCACGATCAGCCAGACGAAACAGCCGGCCACGACGAGCGCCCAGACGCCCAGCGCAACGGCCATGTAGACGGCCCAGCCCAGGCCGTCCCAGCCGCCGGCATACTGGCTCATGGCGAAACAGAAACCGGCGATCAGCAGGAAGGGGATGGAGAGCACGATGAGCGTCGTCACCGCCCGGCGCTCCCTGCCGTGTTCACCAGCCGCCACCACCGCCGCCTCCGCCGCCACCGCCCGAGGAGCGGCTGCTGGGTGCGCGGGCCGAAGAGGCAATGGTGCCGCCCAGGGCACTGCCCAGACCGGAGATCGCGGAGATGCCGCCCATCGAGCGGCCCAGTTGGCCAAGACCGGAACCGCGGTCGCTGTGGTACCAGGAGGGCGACCAGTCCTGCGGTGCGGCTCCCTGGGCGGCCATGGCCTCGAACCGTTCGGTCCAGGCCTCGGCGACGCCCAGCGCCATGGCATAGGGCAGATGGCGCTCGAACAGCGCCGGCGTCATCTCCGGTTCGCCCGCCATCATGCCGAGCCGGTCGGATTCGGCGAGGCTGAGGTAGTCGCGGTAGCCCTCGATGTGGTCGAGCACCTTGCGTCCGGCCAGGGTCGGCGCCTTCATGAGGCGGAGGAACAACGCCGTCACCAGGATCAGCGCCAGGACCAGGACACAGAGCGGCAGGCTGGCGACCAGGAAGATCTCCGAACCCACGAAGAGCACGGGAACGAAGAACATGCCGGCAAAGACCAGGGCAGCCAGCGCCGCCGGCAGCTTGGACCACTTGCCGCGCAGCACCGCCAGCAGGGGATCGAAGGCGGTGCGCAGCAGCATCAGGAAGGCCGCACCGAAGGCCAGGCCGAAGATGCCGAAAAAGACGATGAAGGCGATCGCGTCGAGCGAGCCGGCATCGACCAGCAGGCCGACCACTGCGCTGGCGGCCGCCAGCAGGCAGCCGCCGATCCAGAAGCCCCGGTTGTCGCGCCGGTAGAGGTCGCGGTACTCGGCCTTGACGCCGCTGGCGAGATCGCTGACCGCACGTGCGACGGAGGGTTTGTACTTGCCGTCGAGGGTGACGGCGTGGCCGCCGCTTGCCAGCAGGTGGTTCATGACGACGGCCTCGCCGACCGGCAGTTCGTTGCCGGGCTCGCGCAGCCGCGTCAGCGTGAACGCCTCGCCGGCCTCGTCGATCCGCAGATAGCCCTTGGTCGCCAGGCTGGTGATGGCCACGGCGAAGGCCTCGTTGCGGCTGAGGCCTGCGCCGAAGCCGCCCTGCCAGACGTAACCGGCCGCGACCGGCGAGAAGCCTTCGGGCGGGCCGAAATGGGCGATGATGGTGCCCTTGTCGGGGTCGCGCCCGACCCGCCGCCAGGCAAGCAGGAAATAGGCGACGGTGAGAACAAGGCCGAGGGCGGCGATCAGCGTGCCGGGGTTGTCCTGCACGATCAGCCCGAGCCGTTCGGCCCCGCCGGGTTCGGCGACCAGCCCCTTGGGCCAGGAGACGGCGACGGTGAGACCCTGGTAGGGACCCAGGGGCCGCGTCGTGGCGAAGGTCACGCGGCCGCCCCGGGCCTCGATCCGGGCATCGCGCGCGGTCGAACCGTAGGCGCCGGTATAGGCCGCGACGTCGATGGCCCGTGCGCCGGGCGGCAGGACGATGCTGCCGCTTGCCTGTTCGATCTCGAAGACCCAGTCGGTGCCGGTGACGTTCCAGGCGAATTCGTCGACCGCGTCGAGGAAGGCGATCTGGCGGTCGGTGCGATAGACTAGGGTGTAGACGTGGCGGCCAGGCGGCACCATGGCGTTTTCGTCGCCGATGTAGATGCGCAGGCCGTTGTCCCTGGGGGTGGTCGACCAGGGTTCGGCCCAGCCGTCGCGGCGCACCGCAAGGATCTCGAAGCCGACCTTCTCGCGCAGCCCCAGCGGGCCGGCGTATTGCGTGGGGAAATCGCGGTAGATGCCGTGGCGGATGTCGTCGCCGTCGGCGATGACCGCGATGTTCTCCGTCACGGTGATCGTGCCGTCGGCCGCGATGACGATGTCGGAGGTGAAGGAGAGGATGCGTTCGCGCTGCTGCGCCGCGGCGGGCAGGGCCGCAGCGGTGAGGACCAGCGCGGCAAGCAGCTAGGCGAGCAGGCGGGCGGTCATGGCGGCCGTCAGAACTTGACCTCGGGCAGGGAGCGGTCGGCGGGGCTTTCGGCCTCGTAGTACTGTGGCTGCTCGAAGGAGAACCGGCGCGCGACGAGGTTGCTGGGGAAGGATTCGATCATGGTGTTGAGATCGCGCACGGCGCCGTTGTAGTAGCGCCGCGCCATCTGGATCTGGTCCTCCAGCGAGGAGAGTTCGGACTGCAGGTCGAGGAAGTTCTGGTTGGCGCGCAGCTCGGGATAGGCCTCGGCGACGGCAAACAGGCGCATCAGCGCGCCCGACATGGCGCTTTCGGCCTGGGCGCGTTCGGCGACGCCGCCGCCCTCGGCCTCGCGCACGCGGGTGCGCATCTCGGTGACCTCGGCCAGCGTCTGCTTCTCGTGGCCGGCGTAACCCTTCACGGTCTCGACCAGGTTGGGGATCAGGCTGGCGCGGCGCTTCAACTGCACGTCGATGCCGCTCCAGGCCTCGGCGGTGCGCTGCCGGCGGGCGACCAGGCCGTTGTAGATGGCGATGGCCCAGAGCGCGATGCCGACGGCCACCAGGACCAGCAATGCGATGACGATGAACTCGATCATGTCCCCTCCCAGTGTCCCCGGTCCGGTGTCCCCGGCCCAGAATTGGGGCGCCGCACCGGATTCGCCTGTGTCGACCGACACCTTCCGGCGCGATGGTGCCTGCTTTTTGCCGTGGCGTCGCGGTCCCGGCTTCAGCCCGGGAAGCGGCGCGCGAGATCGCGTTTCATGGCGGCCTCACGGCGCAGGCGGCCGCCGCCCAGGACGACCTCGCGGACCGCACCCCTGGCGTCCCTGACCAGGGCCGCAGCCTCGCCGTGGATGCCGTAGCCGCCGGCCAGGCGCACCAGTCCCTTGTCGCGCCCGGTGACGGCGATCTCGCCGGCGTGGTCGAAGGGCTGCAGCAGGGCGGGCTGGGCGAGCAGGACATGGTCGCGGAAGGGCACCAGGTCGGTGGTGTCCCAGAGGCTCCACCAGCGGCCCGACCAGTCGCGCGTGCGCGCCGTGGGGGCGCCGCGCTGCTCGAAGGTCTGCAGGATGTGGACGATGCCGCCGGCCCATTCGGCCGCCGGTCCGTCGATGGCATTGGTCAGGACGGAGACCGCCAGGTCGCGGCCCTCCAGCACCATGGTCGTCGAGAGCCCGCTCTGGAAGGCGCCGCCGTGGCCGAACCAGTCCCAGCCGCCGATCCTGCCGCGGGCGACGCCCAGACCGTAATCCTCGGCCTGGGCCATGTGCGGCAGGCTCCACTGACGCCGCGTCATGGTGCGCCGGCTGGCAGGCAGCAGCGGCGAGGATGCCGTGGCGGGGTCGAGGCTGGCGAAGAAACGTGCGAGGTCGCGTGCGCTGGCGGCAAAGCCGGTTGCGGGCGCTAGGGCTTGGGTCGGATTGTCGCCGGGCACGATCGGGCGCCAGCCGAGCGGCAGCTTGCGTCCATGGCCGGTGACAAAGGGCACGCGCGGGTCGAGGGGCAGGTCGGGCGCGATCTCGGACAGCCTGCGGGGCCCGAGGATGGTGTGCGCGACGAAGTCGGCGTAGGGCTGTGCGCTCGCCGCCTCGACGACGAGGCCGAGCAGGCCGAAGGCGTGGTTGGAATACTTGAAGCGGGTCGCCGCGGGGATCACCGCCGGCCCGGCCAGTTCGGCGCGCAGGGCGGCCTCGTCGAGGAAGGGGCGCTCGTCCTGCCACTGGCCGGCGTCGGCGCCGTCCCGGATGAGGCCGGCACTGTGGGAGAGCAGCTGCTCCAGGGTCGTGGCGGCGACCTCGGGATGGAGGCCCTCGACGTGGAGGCCGGCGGGATCGTCCAGCGTGAGCAGGCCCTGCTCGCGCAGGATCATGATCGCGGTCGCCGTGAAGGTCTTGGAATGGGAAGCGACCCGGAAGCGGTGGCGCGGCGTCAGCTTCTCGCCGGTCCTTTCGCTGGCCAGCCCGAAGGCGCGTTCGAGCACCACCTTGCCCTTGTGGACGACGGCGATGGAACAGCCGGGCTGTTCCGTCAGGCGCATCTGGTGGTCGAGCCATTCGGGAACGTAGGCGAGCGCCGCCTTCATCCAGGATGCCATGACGTCTCCTTCAGGGTGCGGTCGGCCTGGAGCCGGGCCAGAAACCCTCGATGCGGGCGCCGTGTCGCTCCAGCGTCGGGCGCAGTTCGTCGAAGACGGCACGATAGCGGTAGAAGGGCACGACGGGGAGCATGTGGTGAATCAGGTGTAGGTTCTGCTGCAGGTAGAGCAGGTCGGCGCCCGGGAAGAGGCTGATGCGGGTATCGCGGTAGCGGCCGGTTTCGCTGTGGTCGTGGTGGGGGAACCAGCCGAAGGTCACCTCCATGACGTGTTCACCCACGAACCAGGGGATGATCCACAGGGTCAGCAGTTCCAGGCCGTGGCCGCTGGCGATCAGGCCGAGCAGCAGGACGATGGTGAGGCCGTAGGCAAGCAGCGTGTCGCGGCGTTCCGCGGGCGTCAGCTTGAGGTCCCGGCAGGACTGCCAGAGCTTCACGCCGTTGAGCTGGTTGATCAGGCTCCAGGGCGTCTTGACCAGCACGACCGCCCAGAAGTTGCCCATCAGGAAGGTGTCGGGATCGCCCGGCGCGTTGGTCTGCGCGTGATGGATGAAGTGCGATTTCCGGTGGGTGTGGAAGAACATGAAGATGGGGAAGGCCGCCAGGGTGCCGACCACCGTGTTGACCCAGCGCAGCCGCTTGTTGCGCGGCACCACGGCGCTGTGGGAAGCGTCGTGTACCGGGGTGTAGATGGCATAAAGCGCGAGCGTGTTGAGCACCATCGCGAGCCAGAGCGGCAGGAAGCCGGCCAGCGACAGCGCACTCGAAAGAAGCCAGAGGCCGAGGCATCCGGCCAGAAGGGCAATGGTCGGCCAGGCGATGTCCGGCGTGTGGCGCCGTGCAACCTCGGCCTCGAAACGTGTCGTGGATTCCACCGGTGCGTTCCCCTGGCATCTGCCGGCCCGGTCAGGCGCGGCGGTAGAGCCCCGCAAGTTCCGCCTTCTGCTGGACCAGCGCCAGCACCATGTCGATGGCCGGCGTCGGTTCCTCCACGATACGGCCGAGTTCGGCGACGACGGTGACCAGCGCGTCGATCTCCATGGGCCGGCCCTTCTCGAAGTCCTGCAGCATGGAGGTCTTGTGGGCGCCGACCGCGACCGCGCCGTCCATGCGCTTCTCGACGTCGATGGCAAAACGCACGCCGAGCTTGCCGCCGATCGCCTGGGCCTCCAGCATCATGGCGCGGCAGACCACGCGGGTTCCGGGATCGGTGCCGATCTGCTCCAGGGTGGCACCGGTCAGCGCCGAGACGGGATTGAAGCAGAGGTTGCCCCAGAGCTTGATCCAGATCTCGTCGCGGATGCCGGGCTTGACCGGCGTCTTGAAGCCGGCCTGGCGCATGATCTCGGCGAGCGCCATGACGCGATCGGTCTTTTCGCCCGAGGGTTCGCCGAGCACGAAGCGGTCGCCCTCGATGTGGCGCACCAGGCCGGGCTCGGGCACGTCGCAGGCGGGATAGACGACGCATCCGATGGCGCGCTGCGGGCCGATCCTGTCCCACTGGCGCCCGCCCGGATCGACGCTTTCCAGGCGGCGATCCTTCCAGGGGCCTTCCAGGGCGTGGAAGTACCACCAGGGTACGCCATTGACCGCGGTGACGACGGCGGTGTCGGGCCCCAGCAGGGGCTGCATGGCATCGACCACCGCAGGCACCGAATGGGCCTTCAGCGCGACGATGACATGGTCCTGCGGTCCGGCTTCGGCAGCATCGTCGGTCGCGGCGATCCGGCGTGTCGTGGTCTGGCCGTTCATCTCCAGCGACAGACCCTTCTCGCGGATGGCAGCCAGATGCGGGCCGCGGGCGATCAGGGTGACCTGCGCCCCGGCATCGGCGAGCAGGGCACCGAGGTAACCGCCGATGGCGCCGGCGCCGTAGATCGCGATCTTCATGGTTGGCCTCTTCGAGTGATTCAGGCCGACGGGGCGAGGCCGAGCTTCTGGGCCAGGCCGATGCGCTGCAGCTTGCCCGTCGCACCCTTGGGGATTTCGTCCATGAAGAGGATGGTGCGCGGCACCTTGAAGTCGGCGAGCCTCTCGGCGGCAAAGGCGCGCAGTTCCCTTTCCTCGGCCGCCGCACCTTCCTTCAGCACGACGACGGCGGCGACCTCCTCGCCGAGCTTGGCATGGGGCACGGCGAAGGTGACGACCTGGGCGACGGCGGGATGGTCCATCAGGATCTCGTCGACCTCGCGGGGTGAGATCTTCTCGCCGCCGCGGTTGATGATCTCCTTGAGGCGGCCGGTCAGGCGCAGGTAACCCGCCTCGTCGAGCACGCCCTGGTCGCCGGTGCGGAACCAGCCGTGGGTGAAGGCCTCGGCATTGGCCTTGTCGTTGGCCTCGTAGCCGGCGGTGACGTTGGGACCGCGGATGACGATCTCGCCGATCTGGCCCGCCTCCAGGAGATCGCCGCCTTCCGACATGATGGCGACGTCGGGGCCTGCGGCGATGCCGACCGAGCCGGGGTAACGCGGCGCCGGCGGCAGCGGGTTCGACGCCATCTGGTGGGCCGCCTCGGTCATGCCGTAGGCCTCGATGACGGGACAGCCGAAGGTCGCCTCCAGTTCGTGCATCACCTGGGGCGGCAGGGAGGAGGACGAAGAGCGGATGAAACGCAACTGCGCATTCTTCACGCTGGCCTCGTTGCGCGGCGCGCGCGCCAGGATCGCCTGGTGCATGGTCGGCACGGCGGTGTACCAGGTCGGCCTGACCTCATCGAACCAGGCAAAGACCTTGAGCGCGTTGAAACCCGGCGTGCAGTGGACGCTGGCGCCGGCCGCCAGGCTCGACAGCACGGCGGCGATCAGGCCGTGGATGTGGAAGAGCGGCATGATGTTGAGGCAGCGGTCGCCCGGCACCAGTTCCAGGCTCCGCCCGATGTGGGCCGCCGAGGCGCAGACGTTGGCCTGGGACAGCGGCACGATCTTGGGCCGCGAGGTGGTGCCCGAGGTGTGGAGGACGAGCGCGATGTCGTCGGGCGTCACGGGGCCGGCCGTCGCCTGGCCCGAGGGCGTGCTGCCTTCGGCCAGGGCCAGGGTGAAGGCGCCGGCGGGGGCGCCTTCGGCGACGCTGAGCTCGGCGACCGCCATGCCCAGCTCGCGGGCCACGGCGAGCGCGGGCGAGGCGCTGCCGGCCTCGACCACGAGCAGGCGGGCGCCCAGGTCCTCCAGG
>JAQCLG010000153.1 GCA_027592745.1 Pseudomonadota bacterium
CTACATCACCTACCGGGAGGCCTACGAGGAGGTCTGCCGCATGGCCAATGCGCTGAAGCTGATGGGTGCCCAAAAGGGCGACCGCATCACGATCTACATGCCGATGATCCCCGAGGCGGCCTACGCCATGCTCGCCTGCGCCCGCATCGGCGCGGTCCATTCGGTGGTCTTCGGCGGCTTTTCGCCCGACAGCCTGGCCAACCGCATCCAGGACTGCGATTCCAACATCGTCATCACCGCCGACGAGGGCCTGCGCGGCGGCCGCAAGGTGCCGCTCAAGGCCAATGTCGACGAGGCGCTGAAGGAGTGCCCCAGCGTGATGCACACGCTGGTCGTGCGCCGCACCGGCGGCAAGGTCGACATGATGGGCGGGCGCGATCACTGGTGGCACGAGATCCGCGAACGTGTCGACCACGACTGCGCGCCCGAATCCCTCTCTGCCGAAGACCCGCTGTTCATCCTCTACACCTCGGGCTCCACCGGAAAGCCCAAGGGCGTGCTGCACACCAGCGGCGGTTATCTCGTCTATGCCTCGATGACCCACCAGTACGTCTTCGACTACCATGAGGGCGACATCTACTGGTGCACCGCCGATGTCGGCTGGGTCACCGGCCACAGCTACATCGTCTACGGTCCGCTGGCCAACGGTGCCACGACCCTGATGTTCGAGGGTGTTCCGAACTATCCCGACGCCAGCCGCCACTGGCAGGTGATCGACAGGCACAAGGTCAACACCTACTACACCGCACCGACCGCCATCCGCGCCCTGATGCGCGAAGGCGAGGAGCCGGTCAGGAAGACCAGCCGCAAGAGCCTGCGCCTGCTGGGCAGCGTCGGCGAGCCGATCAACCCGGAGGCCTGGAACTGGTACCACCGCGTGGTCGGCGAGGGGCGCTGCCCGATCGTCGATACCTGGTGGCAGACCGAGACCGGCGGCATCCTCATCACCCCCCTGCCCGGCGCGACACGCCTGAAGCCCGGCTCGGCGACGCGGCCGTTCTTCGGCATCAAGCCCGCGATCGTCAACAACGAGGGCGAGGTCCTGGTCGGCGCCTGCAGCGGCAACCTGTGCCTCACCGATTCCTGGCCCGGCCAGATGCGCACGGTCTACGGCGACCACGAACGTTTCGTGCAGACCTATTTCTCGACCTATGCCGGCAAGTACTTCACCGGCGACGGCGCCCGTCGTGACGAGGATGGCTATTACTGGATCACCGGCCGGGTCGATGACGTGCTCAACGTCTCGGGCCACCGCATGGGCACCGCCGAGATCGAGAGCGCGCTGGTCGCCCATGCCCTGGTCGCCGAGGCCGCGGTGGTCGGGGCGCCCCACGACCTCAAGGGCACCGGCATCTACTGCTACGTCACGCTCAACGCCGGCGAGACCCCCAGCGACGAACTCAAGAAGGAACTCGTCGCTTGGGTTCGCAAGGAGATCGGCCCGATCGCCAGCCCCGACTGGCTGCAATGGGCGCCAGGCCTGCCCAAGACCCGCTCGGGCAAGATCATGCGCCGCATCCTGAGGAAGATCGCCGAGAACGACTTCTCGAACCTGGGCGATACCTCGACGCTGGCAGATCCCGGCGTCGTCGAGGACCTGGTGGAGCAGCGCCAGAACCGCTGAAGCCTCAGCTCCCCGGATCGTCGGCCGCCAGGTCGCGATCCGGGACCTTGGCGAATAGGCGGCGCACCATCGGCTCGAAGGCCTCCAGGGGCAGGGTGTCGTAGGCGGGATCGAAGCAGTTCTGGTCGTAGTTCTCGCAGAAGTCGACGCAGGCCCGGTAGTGGGGATGGCCGCGGTAGCGGTCGCGTGCGTCGGGGTCCCGGCCGAAGTGGTGGTTGTAGTAGTGGGTCTGGAACAGGCCGTGGTGCAGCACGATCCAGTGCACCCGCTCGCTGACGTAGGGCCGCAGGATAGCGGCGGCCAGTTCGGGATGGTTCCAGGACGCCAGGTTGTCGCCGATGTCGTGAAGCAGGCAGGCGACCACCATCTCCTCGCTCTCGCCAGCGCGCAGGGCGCGGCTCGCCGACTGCAGGGCGTGCTGCAGGCGGTCGATCGGCAGGCCGATGTCGACATGGTCGGGCTTGCGCAGCTGCTCGAGCACCTCGTCGGCCAGGGGCAGCTGGGCCGCAGCGAAACTCTCGCCGATCAGGCGGTAGTCCTCGGCCGTGCCGTCCTTCATGTGGATGAAACTCACCCGCTTCACGGCGCCCTCCCCCGCGTTGGCCGCCTCAGGCCGCCGCGTCGTGGGCGGCGTGATCGAAGCTCGGCGGCCGGGCAAAGAGGCGGCGCACCATCGGCTCGAAGGCCGACATCGGCATGGTGTCGAAGGCGGGATCGAAGGCGTTCTGGTCGTACTTCTCGCAGAAATCGATGCAGGCCTGGTAGTGCGGGTGGCCCTTGAAGCGATCGCGCTCGTTGCGGTCGAGGCCGAAGTGGTGGTTGTAGTAGTAGGTCTGGAACAGCCCGTGATGCAGGACCACCCAGTAGGCCCGCTCGCTGACGTAGGGGCGCAGGATGCCCGCGGCGATCTGGGCGTGGTTGAACGGGGCAAGCGTGTCGCCGACATCGTGCAGCAGCGCGGCCACCACCATCTCCTCGCTCTGGTTGTCGCTGAAGGCGTGCGTCGCGGCCTGCAGCGAATGTTCCAGGCGCGTCACCTTGTAGCCCAGGTCGATGCGCTCGTTTTCCTGCAGCAGGGCGAGCACGTCGTCGGCCAGGGGCTTGTTGGCCTCCTTCATCGCCTCGCCGATGATGCGGTAATCCTCGGCCGTGCCGTCGGCCATGTGCACGAAACTGACCTTCTTCATCGTCATCTCCAGGCTTTGGGGTGCCTATCTCTGGCATTGCGGCCGCGCGCCCGCAAGGGTGATCAGGGTGCCTCTTGTGGGGAGGGCGCCGAGCACAGCCTTGCGCAGGCTCTGGCGCATGCTGCCATGAGACGGAGCAACTCCAGGCGGCCGCTGTTTGTTGGATGCGTTCCGGCCACAAGGCGACGGGGACGAAGCTGGTAGCGCGGGCCCCGCACTTCAGGCGTGACCGGCGAGATGAGCCAGGCCCGACGCCAGCATGACAAGGCCGACGAGGGCAATCAGGGCGCCGGAGATATAGGGCGCGCGGGCAAACAGGGCGTCCAGGCGGCCGGTGCGGCTGCGCGCGGCGCGGAGGCCGATGGCGGTGACCAGGCCGACCCCGACAAGGGTGAGCGCCAGTCCGGCGCTGAAGGCGCTGACCAGGCCTACGCCGAGCCAGAAGCGGTCGATCTGCAGGCAGACCAGCAGCACCGTGATCGCCGCCGCACAGGGTATTAGGCCACCGCCCAGGCCGAAGGTGACGATCTGCCAGGTCGAGGCCCGCCCAGAACCGAAGCGCCGTTCGATCGCTACGGCGTGGGCGCGGGCATGGGCATCCTCCACGATGCCGTGGTCATGATGGTGGCCGTGAGCGTGGTCATGGTGGTGGGCGTGATCATGGTCGTGGTCATGACCGTGGTGATGGACGCCGGCAGACGGAGGGGCAGATGCGCGGCTGCGCCACAACGTCACGGCTGCGATGCCCAGCACGATCAGGCCCGCAACGATCATGAACCAGGGTTCGAATCGCTCCCCGATCAGCCTGTTGCCCCAGGCGAGTCCGGCCAGGGCGAGCAGCCAGACGACGATGCTGTGGGAGAACGCAGCGCAGAGCCCGAGCAGCACGGCCTGACCCGGGGTGCCGCGTACCGCGATGATGAAGGCCGCCATCATCGTCTTGGCATGGCCGGGTTCGAGCGCATGGAGCGCTCCGAGGACGAGAGCGGCCGCGACCAGGGCGAGGGGAGCGACACCGCCCTGTTGCACCAGCGCCGCAAGGTCCATGGCCGCCTCCTAGAGGTAGCGCGCGATTTCCTGGAATTCCCGGACCAGCTCGCGGGCGCCGCGGCCCTTGGCCGTGCCTTCCAGGCAATGGTCGATGTGATCGCGGATATAGACCTGCTTGGCCTTGGTGACGGCGCTTTCGACGGCCTGCATCTGCTGGGCGACCTCGACGCAGGGCCGGCCCTCCTCGATCATGGCGATGATGCGCCTGAGATGGCCGTCGGCCCGCTTGAGCCGGTTGATGATGTCGGGATGGCTGGCGTGTTCCATGATCTTATCCTATCCCCCTGGAGGGGATCGAGCAAGACGAAGAGGACGATCCCTTCCGCGCCACGGGCGCCGCTACCAGGCCATCGGCTTGCGGCCGGCAAAGAAGCCGCCGTTGGGCCCGTCGTCGGGCAGGGTGGCGAGGAAGACCGCCGTGTCGGCACCCTGCTCAGGCGTCCGGGTGGCATCGCCGCCGCCCATGCGGGTCTTGACCCAGCCTGGGCACATGCAGTTGACCTTCACCCCCGCTCCGGCCTCCCGCGCCAGCCGCACCGTGAGCGCGTTGAGCGCGGCCTTGGTGACGGCATAGGCCGCCGGGCCTTCCAGCCCGCGCTCGAACGAACCCCAGTTGGAAGAGACATTGACCACCCTGCCATAA
This sequence comes from Pseudomonadota bacterium, assembly GCA_027592745.1. Lineage (GTDB taxonomy): Bacteria > Pseudomonadota > Alphaproteobacteria > SP197 > SP197 > CALGGB01. Next base: position 4,505 of record JAQCLG010000153.1, read on the forward strand.
CCACGCTGCGCCATACCCGGCATGAAGGCGCGTGCGGTGCGCAGCGGACCCAGCAGGTTGACCGCGATGGCCTCCTCCATGATGGCGGGATCGCCCTCGATCAGCGCGCCTTCCGCGAGGAAGCCGGCGTTGTTGACCAGCACGTCCACCGCCACGTTCTCGCGCGCCAGGGCAGCCGCACAGGCCGTGACCGAGGCCCCGTCGGCGACATCGAGGGTCAGCGCCCGGACGTCGAGGCCTTCACCGGCGAGGGTCGCGACGGCGGCATCACCGGCCGCCTCCTCGCGCGCGGCCAGCAGGACGGTCATGCCCTGCTTGCCGAGTTCGCGGCAGATCGCCAGGCCAATGCCGCGGTTGCCGCCGGTCACCAGAGCGGTGGTCATGCTGGGATCCTCCATGCTGTTTGCCACAAATTAGAAACACATTTTTTTCAATTTGGAACCGCCGCAGTTATCCCGCCATGCAGGGCGCCACCGGCCGGTCGCGCGCAAGCAGGTGGAGCACCTGGTACATGATCGAGGCGCCGGCGAGCGCGGTGATCTCGCCGATGTCGTAGTCGGGTGCGACCTCGACCAGGTCCATGCCGACGAGGTCGAGATCGCCGAGCAGCCCGACGATCTCCAGCGCCGCCGTCGTGTTGGGGCCGCCGACGATGGGCGTGCCGGTACCCGGGGCGCAGGACGGGTCGAGGAAGTCGATGTCGAAGCTGAGATAGGTGCGGTTGCCGGCCGTCACCTCCAGCACCTTCGCGGCGATTGCCTCGGGCGTCATCTTCTGGGCCTGGCGGCCGTCGATGACGTGGAAACCGTCGTCCCAGTCGTTGTGCATGCGCACGCCGATGTGGATCGAGCGCGCCGGGTCGATCAGCCCCTCGTTCATGGCGTGATAGAACATCGTGCCGTGGTTGAGCCTCTCGCTCTTCGTCGTGTCGTGATGGGCATCGAAATGGACGAGCGAGAGCCCCTTGCCGTGATGGCCCGCCACCGCCCGCAGCAGGGGCAGGGTGACGAAATGGTCGCCGCCCATGGTCATGGGAAAACAGCCGGCCTTCAGGAATCCGCCGACATTGGCCTCCACAGCGGCCATCATGGCGTCGGTGTAGCAGATGGCAAAGTTGTGGTCGCCCCAGTCGACGATGGCCAGCCGGTGGGTCGGGTCGAAGTCGAAGGGCCATTGCGGGCCCCAGGCGATGTGGCTCGAGGCCTGGCGCAGGCCGCGCGGCCCGAAGCGGCTGCCCGGCCGGTTCGAGGTGCCCAGGTCGTAGGCGATGCCCGAGACCACGACATCGACGCCGGCGAGGTCGCGCGTGTAGCGCCGCCGCAGGAAGGACAAGGCGCCCGAGTAGGTGTTGTCGTCGGCCGTGCCGTAGAGGCCCGGTGCCGCAAAGCCGTGATCGCCGGAGGCCATGGCCCCTCCCCTTGTGCTGCTGGTGGGGTTACCTTGCCCCGGCTGCCCCTTCCAAGACCAGCACCGGAAACGCGCCGTGCCGCAGATCGCAATGGATGTTCTCGAAACCCTGTGCGCCGATGTCCTGGCTGGGGCCGGCATGCGTCCGGCCGATGCCGCGATGACGGCACGCCACCTGGTCGATGCCGAGGTCAAGGGCGTCGTCAGCCACGGCGTCCAGCGTGTCGCCTACTATCTCGACCAGTTCGCCAGCGGCGGCTGCAGCCGGGTAGCCGAGATCACGGTGGAACGCCGCGGCGGTGCCATCGCCAGGATCGACGGCGGCACGGGCCTTGGCATCCTCGCCATGGAGCGTGCGGTCGAGGAGGCGATCGTCATGGGCAGGTCGAGCCCGCTGGTTTCCCTGGCGGTCGAGAACGTCGCCCATACCGGGCGCATGGGCTGCTACACCGAGAAGCTGGCGGCCACGGGCAAGCTCGCGATCGTCTTCGGTGGCGGCGGCCAGGGCCGCTTCGCCATGGTCGCGCCCCATGGCGGACGCGCCCCGCATCTTTCGACCAACCCCTGGGCGATCGCCATGCCGGGCGGCCGCCATGGCGTCGTCAGCGTCGACTTCGCGACCTGCGTCACCGCCAACGGCAAGATCCGCCTGCGCCGCAACGCCGGCCAGGATCTACCCGAGGGCTGGGTCATCGACAAGCACGGCAATCCCTCCACGGCCATCGCCGACTACGACGACGGCGGCGCGATCCTGCCCATGGGCGCCCACAAGGGTTACGGCATGGGGCTGATCGCCGAACTGATGGGGTTTGCCATGCTGCCGGCCTCCCATGAGTTCAACTGGCTGCTGATCGCACTCGACCTCGATGCCTTCGGCACCGCCTCGCGCTACGATGCCCTTGCGGAGGAAATGATCGAGGCGACCCGCGCGGTGCCGCCCGCCCCCGGCTTCGACCGCGTGCGGGTGCCCGGCGATCCCGAACGCGAACGCGAGGGGCGCTGCCGCGAACAGGGCGTGCCGCTCTCGGATTCGGTATGGCGGGGCCTGGCCGGAGCGGCGCAGGCGAGCGGCGTTGCCCTGCCCGCCGCAACGACGTGAGCGCGGCCGCCGCCTCCGAAACGGAGGACCTGCCGATTCCGCTACAGGGCGCCGCCCAGCGCCAGACCGAAAGGGCCTTTGCCAGCGAGGCCCTGGTCGGCGTGCGTTTGGCGACCCGCATCCGCCTGCTCGCCATGCCCGTGGTGACGGCCTTCGTCGCCTACAGCATGCGCGACAACCAGGCCCTCTGGTTCGTCGAGGGCTGCCTGGTGGCCTACGGTCTGCACGGCATTGCCGAACTCTGGCTGGTGAAGGGCATGGTCAGGCGTCATCGGCGCATTCCAGGCGCGATCCACGCCATGATCGCGGTCGAGATGGCGATCATCGGCTTTGCCATGTTCGGCAGCCAGGCGCTGTTCGATCATCTTTGGCCGCCCCAGGCCTTCGTCGACAGCCGGCCGGTGGTCTACTTCTTCTTCGTCATCTCGCTCTATGCCTTCAACTTCTCGCCCTGGCTGATGATCTGGGCAGCACTCTGCGCCGCAGCGGCCTGGAGCACCGGCATGCTCTGGCTGCTGCTACTGCCCGAGACGGTGACGACCGTTCCGCCGGGCATCGACGCGACCGGCATCGTCGCGATCTTCCATGAGCCCCATTTCCTGAACCTGGAGGCCTGGTTCCAGGACGTGCTCGTGATCCTGCTCACGGGATTTGTCCTGGCCGGGGTGGTCTGGCGCACCCGGCGCCTGGTGCGCGGCTAGATCGCGGTGGCGCGCGAGCGGGCCAATCTCGCCCGCCACTTCGCCCCGACCATGGTCGACGAGATCGCCAGCCACGACCGCATGCTCGAGGTCGTGCAACGCCAGGATGTCGCCGTGATGTTCGCCGATGTCGTGGGGTTCACCCGCCTGGCCGAGCAGCTTGCCCCCGAGGCCACCGTCGCCGTGCTGCGCGGCCTGCACCGGCGCATAGAGAAGGCGGTGTTCGACCACGGCGGCACCCTCGACAAGTTTCTCGGCGACGGCGCCATGGCGACCTTCGGCACGCCGCGTGCCGGCCCCCGCGATGCGGCCAACGCCCTGGGCGCCGCGCGCGCCGCACTGGACGCGGTCGACAAGTGGAACGCCAAGCGCGCCGCCCGCGGAGCGGCACCCGTGCGCCTCTCGGTCGGCCTGCACTACGGCTCGGTCGTGCTGGGCGACCTGGGTTCGGACCGGCGCCTGGAATATGCCGTGATCGGCGACACGGTGAACGTTGCCGCCCGCATCGAACACCTGACCCGGGAACTCGACGCGCGTATCGCGCTCAGCGAAGCCCTGGTGGAACAGGCGCGCGACCAGGGCGCCGACCTCGCGGGCCTGGAAGCGGTGGGCGCCCACGACCTGCGCGGGCGCAACGAGAGCGTCGTGCTCTGGCGCCTGCCACGCCATTCGGGATCACATTCAGAAGGTTAGAGCGTTTCCTGTTTAGACGGAAGCATATCCAGCGTTGGCGAAGTAGTTGCGGCATTCGTCGTGATCGATGGTGGCGACGAGGTGACCGATGTGGCGCCAGGTATCCTCGATGGAGCGCTTCTGAGCGTTGCG
>JAQCLG010000013.1 GCA_027592745.1 Pseudomonadota bacterium
GATAGAGCAAATTCACATCCTTCTGCGCAATCGCGAAGCGATTCCGCAGAAGGATGATTTGCTCTAGCCGTTCAGGATCAGTTCGGCGGCCTTCTCGCCGATCATCATGGTTGGGATGTTGAGGTTGACGCCGATCATGGCAGGGAAGACGGCGCCGTCGGCGATACGCAGGCCCTCGATGCCGCGAACCCTGAGCCGGGGATCGACCACGGCCATGGGATCGTCGGCACGGCCCATGCGGCAGGTGCCGGCCGGGTGGTAGGTCGTGTTGCTGGTGCGCCGGGCGTAGTCCCAGATGGCGGCGTCGTCGGCGACCTCGGGGCCGGGCAGCCACTCGCGCTCGATCAGGCGGGCAAGCGCGGGCTGGGCCGCGATCTTTCGCATCAGCTTGTGGCTCTCGACGATGACGCGCCGGTCGTAGCCGTCGGGATCGCTGAAGTAGCGCGGATCGACATCGAGCGTGTCGGCCGAATCGGCCGAACGTAGCCGCACCGTGCCCTCGCTGCGCGCGTGGGCGACGTTGGGGCACAACGAGAAGCCGTGGTCGACCGCGGGCAAACCCGCCGCGATGGTCATCGCCTCGAAGGGCGGGATGCAGAAATGCGCCATGATGTCGGGCGCGGCGGCGGCCGGGTCGAGACGGGCAAAGACCACGGCATCGGAATAGTTGGCGCGCAGGCGCGGCAGGTCGTCCTGCCTGGTGCGCCAGGTCACCACCCCCTCGACGTGGTCGATCAGGTGTTCGCCCACGCCGGGCAGGTCATGGATCACAGGCACGCCGACCGCGCGAAGGTGGTCGGCAGGCCCGATGCCCGAGAGCAGCAGCATCTGGGTCGAGCCGAAGACGCCGCCGGCCAGGATCACCTCGCGTTCGGCCAGCACCCGGCCCGCCGCGGTCTCGACGCCGACGGCGCGGCCGTTCTCGACGAGCACGCGATGCACCAGGATATCGGTCAGCACGGTCAGGCTGTCGGGCAGGTCAGCGATGGGATGCAGGTAGACCACCGAGGTCGACTGGCGGATGCCGTCCCTGGCGTTGAGCTGGACCCAGCCGGCACTGTCGACATGGCCAGGGTTGATGGCAAAGGAGAGCGTGGGAAAGCCGGCCTGGGCGCAGGCCTCCAGGAAGGCCTCGCTGTAGCGGTCGCCGCCGACATGGCGCTCGATCGGCACGCTCGCCTCGACGCGGTCGAACAGGTGCTCGACATCGCGCGGACCCCAGCCTTCCGCACCCAGGGCGACCCAGTTCTCCAGGTCGGCATCGGGCAGGCGGAAGGCGATCAGCGTGTTGTGCGAACTCGAGCCGCCCAGCATGCGGCCGCGGCTCTGCACGATGTTGCCGTTGCCGGTCGGCTGGGGCGCGATGCGGTAGGCCCAGTCGAGCGGGCTTTCGAGCAGTTCATCCCAGCGGTCCATCGCCAGGACATGGGGCAGGTTCTCGTCGGACGGGCCGGCCTCGATCAGGCAGACCCGATGCCCGGCATCGGCCAAGCGGCGGGCGACGATGCAGCCTGCGGTGCCGCCGCCGGCAACGACGTAATCGAAGGTTCTGTCAGGCTGGGTCATGCGCGTGGTTCCCGGATCGGTCGCCGGCGGCGTTCAGCCGCCCCAGATGTCGGCGAAGGCGCGGGCGAAGTTGCCGCCCAGAAGCTTGCGCACGTCGTCCTCGCTCCAGCCGCGTGCCTGCAGACGCTCGGCGATGCGCACGAGTTCGGCGTGGCTGGAGCAGTCGGAGAGATAACGCGCGCGGATGTCGTTGCCGAAGGCCGCGGCGTAGCGGGCGATGGCGGCGGGAAACTTCGAGAGCGTCATCTCCGTGATCTGGCGCACGCTGTCGAGATTGGCCACCGCCGGCAGGTCGGTGCCCAGGCCGACGTGATCGGCGCCGACGAGGGCGACGATGTGGTCGAGATGGCGCTCGAAGTCGTCGAGGCCGGGATGACGCGCGGCATCGCCGTCCCAGCACATCGGGCCGTAGATGCTGACGCCGATGACGCCGCCGCTGTCGGCGATGGCACGGATGGCGTCGTCGGACTTGTTGCGCAGCGCCGGCGTCACCGCACGGGCATTGGCGTGGGTGGCCAGGACCGGCCGCGTGCTCGCCTGCGCGGCCTCGACCGAGGTGCGCTGGCCGACATGGGAGAGGTCGATGGCAATGCCCAGCTCGTTCATCAGGGCGACGGCCTCGCGACCCAGGCCGGACAGTCCGCCGTCCTCGGGTTCCAGGCAGCCGTCGCCCAGGAAGTTGCGCCGGTTGTAGGTAAGCTGGGCGACGCGCAGGCCGCACTGCTGGAGTGTCACCAGGCGGTCGAGCCGGTCGCCGATCGGGCGCAAGTTCTGCCAGCCCATGATGAGACCGACCTGCCCGGCCTTGCGGGCGGCGTCGAGATCGGCCGCCTTCCCGATCCTGCGCCAGCCGCAGTCCGGGCGGCGCAGGATTTCGAGCCAGGCGCCGATGCCGTCCATGGCCTGTTCGGAATCGCCCTCGAAGTGGCTGACCGTCAGGTTGACCGCGCCGATGCCGGCCTGACGCAGCACCGAAGGATCGCCGTCGCCGTGGAAGTTCAGGCCGTCGATCACCAGGGCGTCGCGCGGGAATCCGGTCATGGCGTCACTCCTCCTCAGGCGGCGGCCCGCGGCTGGGTCAGGTGGGCGGGCATCACCTTCGTGGCAAACCGCTCCATCGAGGCCATGACGTCGGCATGGCTCGCACCGAAGCTCATGTTGAGCAGGAGATCCTGAACCTTCAACTCCTCATAGACCGCGAGTTTCTCGACGATCTCGTCGGCGGTGCCGATCAGCAGCGCATCGGCAACCTCCTCCAGCGTCTCGGGCACGTCGATGGGAACGATCGCGCCGTCCTTCACCTGGCCCGGCGTGTCGAAGACGTTGGAGAAACGGCGATGGTTCTCGTAGGCTATCGCGATCTTCTCGCGGGCATCGGCCCTGTCCCTGGCGACATAGAGCATGCGCAGCATCGAGAACTTAAGGTGGTTGAGGCTGCCGCCGGCGTCGCGCACGGCATCGTTGAAGGCACCGGCCTGCATGCGCACGGTATCCATGCCGCCGCGCAGGGGCGTGGTCTGGATGTGATAGCCGCGTTTGGCCGAATGGTAGATCGCGGGATAGGTCAGCGCGGCGATCCACAGCGGGATCGGCTTCTGCACCGGATGGGGCGTGATCGCCACGGGATCGAACTTGTAGAACGGGCTGTCCCAGCCGGTTTCCTCGCCGGTGAGCAGGGCTTCCAGAAGCTTCAGCGAGTCGTCGAACCGGTCGCGCGTCTCCTCCACGGGAATGTTGAAGCGGTCCATCTCGTAGCGGAAGGCGCCGCGGCCCACGCCCAGCTCGATGCGCCCGTCGGTCAGGCAGTCGGCCTGGCAGATCTCGCCGGCCAGGCGGCGGACGTCGTAGAGCGGCAGCACCAGCACCGAGGTGATGATGCGGATCGCGCGGGTCTTGCACGCCACCTTCACCGCCGTCAGCAGCGGCTGGGGATGGGTCAGGTAGTTGATGAAATGGTGCTCGGGGATGCACAGGCTGTCGAAGCCCAGGTCCTCGGCGAGCTGCCCCTGGGCCACCGCGTCGTCGTACATCCGCGCCGCAGGATAGCTGAGGTCGGGCCAGTAGCAGGGCAGATAGAAGCTGAAGCGCATCGCTGTTCTCCCGTGATGGCCTTGTCTGGCAGATCGCCTGCAATCCGAAAAGCGAATATATTCGGCAATCTTGATCGGTTTTCTCGATTGGATGCCGCCGATGAACGTCGAACAGGCCCGCACCTTCCTCGAGGTCCTGGCCACCGGAAACTTCAACCGCGCCGCCGAGCGCCTGCATGTCACCCAGTCGACGGTGAGCGCGCGCATCCGCGCGCTGGAGGAAACCCTGGGCTAGCGCCTGTTCGAGCGCGACAAGGCAGGCGCCCGCCCGACCGAGGCGGGCCGCCGCTTCCGGCGCCATGCCGAGGGCCTGATGCACACCTGGCAGCAGGCGCGCCAGGACATCGCCCTGCCCTCGGGCTTTGCCGGCATCATCGCCATGGGTGCCGAGACCAACCTGTGGGACGGCCTGGGCGAAGGCGCGCTGGGCTGGCTGCGCCGCCACGCCGCCGACCATGCCCTGCGCGCCCAGACCGGCGCCCCCGAGACCCTGCAGCGCAGGCTGCACGAAGGCGCCCTGGATCTGGTGCTGGGCTACGAGGCGGGCGCACGGGCCGGCTTCGACGTCACCCACGTCTTCGACGAAAGCCTGATCCTGGTCGCGCACGAACCCCGCGGACTGGTGCGCTGGCATCCGCTTTATGTCTACGTCGACTGGGGCGAGGCCGTGCGCGAGGCCCACGACCGCGCCTATCCGGTCGACGAGACGCCCCTGCTCACCGTCGACCGGGCCGCCACGGCGCTCGCCTACATCCTCTCCTCGGGCGGCTCGGGTTACCTGCCCTGGCGCATGGTGCGCGACGCCCTCGCGCAGGGCAGGCTTCACCGGGTGCCCGATGCCCCGGAGTTCGCGCGGCCGGTCCATGCGGCATCGCGCCCGGGGATCGCCGGACAGGGCTGGTTTTCCCCCCTGCTCGCCGAACTGCGCCGCCTGGCACTTGTCTGACGAATCAACAGTTCGTTGTCGGCTGCGATCAAGGTGTCTGGAGTCGAGTCCAGACGGCGCGTTGCCGATGCAATCACCCTGGGAGGTTGACCACGACCATGAGCAGAAAAATGGACATTCAGGAATTCCGTTCGCGCCTGGCGAACCGCGACATCAGCCGCCGCGACATGCACAAGGTGCTGGCCTCGGTCGGCGTCGCCACGGCCGTTCTCGGGCCGGGCGCCAAGGCCTTCGCACAGAACGACGTCGATCCCGACCTGACGGTCTTCACCTGGTCGGGCTACGATATTCCCGAACTGCGTCCCAACTACATCGCCTAGTACGGCAAGAGCCCGCAGTACGCGATCTTCGGCGAGGAGGAAGAAGCCTTCCAGAAGATGCGCCAGGGCTTCCCGGTCGACATCGCCGCGCCCTGCACCTACAGCCTGGGCCGCTGGTACGATGGCGGGCTGCTGAAGCCGATCGACACCTCGCAGCTCGAAGAATGGGAAAATGTATTCCCCAGCCTGAAGGAGCTTGAGGGTAGCCACCACGAAGGCCAGAACTACTTCCTGCCACTCGACTGGGGCAACAGCTCGGTCCTTTTCCGCACCGACCTCGCACCCGAATATGTCGGCGAGAACAACTCCTGGGGCATCCTGTTCGACGAAAAATACGCCAAGCGTCTGGGCATCTTCGATTCGGTCGACGGCGTCTTCGGCGTGGTCGGCGCCTACATCGGTGCCGAGAACCCCTTCGACATGACCGATGCCGAGCTGGAGGAAGCCACCGTCCTGATGCGCCAGCAGCGCGAGCTGATGCGCTACTACTGGACCGACCAGTCGACGGTCGAGCAGGGCCTGGCCTCGGGCGAGCTGGTTGCCTCCTACGCCTGGAACAGCGCCATCAAGCCGCTCAAGGAGCAGGGCATTCCCGTCGAGTACATGAACCCGAAGGAGGGCATCTACACCTGGGTATGCGGCCAGGTCCTGGTGACCACGGGCGACGGCGACGGGAACAAGGCCTACGACTATCTCAATGCCGCCCTGGCCCCCGAGTGCGGCGCCTGGATCATGGAAAAATACGGCTACGGTTATTCGAACATGCGGTCGTTCGATCTGGTCTCCGAAGAGGTCAAGGCCGACCTGGGCTTCTCCGATCCGGAAGCCTTCATGGCCGATGCCCGCTACTTCCGCGAGATCAAGCCGGACGTGCGCGAGAAGTACATCGCGCTGTTCGACGAGATCAAGGCAGGCTTCTGAGCCATCGCCCATGCGAACAGGGGGGCCGGCGTTGCGACGCCGGCCCCTTTTCTTTGCCTCCATCTTTTGCAGGAGAGCAGGGCGCGGCTAAACTCCCGGCGGCGCAACAGGGAGGGCTATGATGCCGCAGACCGACCCCAGGCACGACCAGTCCGTCGGCTGGATCCTGGCCAAGCGCCTGGCCACCCTGGGCGATGCGCCGCTGATCGTGGCCGACGGCGGCAATCTCACCTATGGCGAGGTCGACCGGGCTTCCAACCGCCTGGCCAACGGCATCGAGGCGCTCGGCATCCTGCCCGGCGAGACGGTGCTGGCGATGATGCCCAACGTGCCCGAGTTCATCCTGATCTGGATCGGGCTGGGCAAACACGGCGCCATCCAGGTTCCGGTCAACACGGCCTATCGCGGCAACCTGCTGGTCCATGTCATCAACGATTCGGCCGCGCGCACGATGATCGTCGATGCCGGCTACCTCGACCGCCTGGCCGACGTGGCCGACCGGCTGGAGCATCTCGAACGGCTGATCGTGTTCGATCGCGAGGGCGGCACGACCGCCCTGCCCGCGACCCTTGCCTCGATGACCCGGCTTTCCTTCGACAGCGTGATGGCGGCACCCGAGACGCCGCGCGCGGAACTGCCGCCCCATCATGCGCTGAAGGCGATCATGTACACCTCGGGCACCACCGGACCGTCCAAGGGCGTGATGGTGACCCACGCCCACGCCTATACCTACGCCCACAGCGGCGTCGACCTGATGGAGCTCAAGCCGGGCGACGTCTATTACGCGCCGCTGCCGCTGTTCCACATCGCGGGCCAGTGGGCGATGGTTTATGCCGCGATGATCGGCGGCGCCGCCGCGGTCGTGACCGAACGTTTCAGCGTCGAGCGCTTCTGGTCCGACGCCCGCCGTTTCAATGCGACGGTCACCTTCTTCCTGGGCGCCATGGCCAACTTCCTGGCGCGCCAGCCCGAACAGCCCGACGACGCCTCGACACCCATCGACCGCGCCCTGGTCGTGCCGATGTTCCCCGACGTCGGCGATTTCGGCCGCCGCTTCGGCATGCGCATCACCACGACCTATGGCTCGACCGAGGTCAACGCGCCGATGCGCCTGGGCTTCGACGACCCGGACTGGAAGACCTGCGGCAGCCTCGACGAGGAACGCTTCGAGGCCCGCATCGTCGATGAGAACGACCAGGAGGTGCCCGACGGCACGGTCGGCGAGTTCGTCATCCGCGCCAGGGAGCCCTGGCTGCTGATGGCCGGCTACTGGCGCCACCCGGAGTGGACCCAGAAGGCCTGGTCGAACCTGTGGCTGCATTCGGGCGATGCCATGTGGCGCAGTCCGAAGGGCCGCTTCTACTTCGCCGACCGGGTGAAGGATTCGATCCGGCGGCGCGGCGAGAACATCTCCTCGCTGGAGGTCGAGAACGAGATCAACTGCCATCCCGACGTGGTGGAATGCGCGGTCTTCCCGGTCGCCAGCGAACACACCGAGGACGAGGTCATGGCCGCGATCGTGGCCAAGCCGGGGCGTTGCATCGACCCCGTCGAACTGATTGCCTTCCTTGAACCGCGCATGGCCTACTTCATGGTGCCCCGCTACATCGACCTGGTGGAAAGCCTGCCCAAGACGCCGACCGGAAAGATCCAGAAGTACGAACTGCGCGACCAGGGCGTGAGCCCGGTCACCTGGGACCGCGACAAGGCCGGCATCAAGCTCAAACGCTGAAGGACAGAGGCGATGAAGACCCAACACCCGCTCACCCCCGACCAGATCGTGGCCTATCACCGCGACGGCTATCTTCACATTCCCGGCTTCTTCGATGCCGCCGAAATCGCCCCCGTCCAGCCCGCGCTGCGGGACGACCCCGGCGTCGGCGGCCGGCTCGCCACGGTGCACGACGGCAGTGCCAAGACCCAGCACGACTACCTGGGCTGGACGCGCCACGGCGACGACTGGCTGGGCGTCACGACCCGCCTGGCGCGCCTGGTCGAAGGTGCCGCAACCCTGATCGGCGAGCCGGTCTATCACTGGCATTCCAAGCTGGTGAAGAAGCCGGCAGGCAAGAGCGGCCAGGTCGTGCGGCACCAGGACTTCAGCGGCTGGTACCAGGACGGCTGCCTGATGCCCGAGATGCTGACCGCCATCGTCGCGTTGACGCCCGCGACCCGAGAGAACGGCTGCCTGCACATGCTGCGCGGTTCGCACAAGATGGGCCGCGTCGACCGCCTGCGCGACGGCGATGCCTATTCCAACATCGAGCCGCGCCGCCTGGCCGCGATGCAGAAGCGCTTCGAGGATGTCGCGGTGGAGATGGCGCCGGGCGACGGCCTGTTCTTCCACGGCAATGTCGTGCACGCCTCCTTCGAGAACACCAGCAGCCAGGACCGCCTGCTCCTGGAGTTCTCCTACAACGGCGTCTCCAACGCGCCGGTTTTCGAGAACCAGGACCACCATGCCTTTAAGCCGATGACGGTGATGGCCGACAGCGCCCTGCGCGACGGCGACTTCGACGGCGTCTTCGGGCGCACGCCGCTGTGCGACATCGACGATCCGCGCGACGAGGGTTACACCATCTTCCACCGCGAGGGCGTGCCCGACCTCAACTGAGGGCGCCGCCGCCGCCTGCGCGGGCATCGCCGCCGGCCGGCATGACGCCCGCGATCAGCTCGAGCATGCGGTTGCGGAAGACATCATGGCGGTAGGTCCTGGCCATCCGGTAGGACGCCCGGGCAAGGCGCCGGCGCTCGTCCTCGTGATCGAGCATGTAGGCGATGTTGGTCGCCAGCATCGCCGCGTTGCCGATCGGCTGCATCAGGCAGTTATGCCCGTGCCGCCAGCCCTGTTCGGTGAACACCGCCAGGTCGGACATCACCAGCGGCTTGGCGAGCAGCGCCGCCTCGCCCAGCGACAGCGCATGGCTTTCGCCTTCGGAGGGCTGGACCACGACATCGGCCGAGGCGATCCAGCCCAGGGTCTCGGCGTTCGGGCGCTGCCCCAGCAGGCGGTAGCGCTCGGGCGCGGCATCGACGATCGCCCGGGCCTCGTCGCTCATGCTGAAGTCCATGCCGACTGCGATGAACTCGATGTCGCGCCGCCCCAGACGATGCAGCGCCGTGACGATGTCGGACTGGCGCTTGACCGCGTGAACGGTGCCGACGCAGACGATGCGCCAGGGCAGGTTCTTCTCCTCCACCGGCTCTGGCGCCGTGGGACGCAGGCCATTGGGCACGACCACCACGTTCTCGGGCCGGCGCTTGTAGTGGAAGCTGCGGTAGGCGTGATCGCGCATGCGCTGGCTGGGAAAGACGATGCGGTGGGCGTTGTCGAAGGCTTCCTGCCACTCGGGCGCCTGCAGCAGCAGCGAGAGGCCGACCTCGGATTCGTGAATCCACCAGATCGTGCGTCTCAGCGGAGCCAGCGCGATGACCGCCGGCGCCGCTGAGAGGGTGTTGGCGATGACGAGGTCGACCGCGCCGGGATCGATGGGAAAGACCTCGGCGATGCCCCGCTTCGCGTATTCGGCGCGCAGCGGCCCGTCCTGACGGTTGATGGCGGCGACGCTGAGCTCGAAGCCCTGCTCGCGCAGGATGTCGCCAAGGTCTAGCAGCATCATGGCCACCCCGCTCATGGAGAACTCGTGGTTGACGAGCAGGATGTGCATGACGGACGCCCCCCGGCGCGGCACCCTCCGCACGGAGCGGGGCCGTTGTTCGGTCAGGCGGTCCGGACGCGCTTGCCCTGGACCGGGCGCTCGGCACCGTCGGCGTAGAGGTCGCTGCCGCCCGACGAGAGTTCCTTGTACCCCCGGATGACGTCGAGCGGGTCCTGAAAGTCCTGCACCCAGCCAAGAAACGGCTTGTGCAGGTTGAAGCCCAGAAGGCGGGCGAGCTTCTCGGGCATGGCCCGCACCTCATCGGCCGACAACGACAGGTACCAGTTCTGTTCCTGGCGCAGCCAGCCCAGGCTGTAGCCGGCGAACATGGCGACGCGCCACTGATCGGCCGTGATGTTGCGGCCGCCGCCGTGATAGGTCGCGCCGAGGAAGACGCAGAACGAACCCTTCTCCATCACCGCGCCGACGGTCTCGTCCTCGCGCGGCACGCGCTCGTCGTCCCACAGGTGGCTGCCGGGAATGATGCGGGTCGCGCCGTTCTTCTCGGTGAAATCGGTCAGCGCCCAGAAGGCGGTGCAGCACATGTTGCGCGGCGTCGGGTGGGCGCCGGGATAGAGCAAATCGTCGCGGTGCAGCGGCTGGGGCGTCTCCTCAGGACCGATCGCGGTGATCGAGTTCGAATTGAGCTGATAGCTGTCGCACCATGGCCCCAGCGTCAGGTCCATGATCTCGAGCACCTTGGGGTGGGTGACGAAGGTGCCGGTGGTGGGCGCCTTGTTGAACAGCGAGTGCAACCGCTTGGTGTGGTAGCCGACGAACTCCCCGGTGCCGCACGGCTTCTGGACCAGATAGGGCGCGATCTCACCCACCAGCCGGTCCCCCGCCGCCAGGTCGATGGCGTCGCGGACGATGACGCAGCCGTCGCGCGCCAGGATGGCCTCGATGTCGCTGCTCGTTGCGGTTGTCTCGATCGTCTCGATCGCCATGGCTGTTCCCCAGCGGATTCGTCGGGAAAGGTTACGACCTCCCTGCCGGCCCTGTCGACGCCATGCACGCGCGCCCTTCGTGCGCTTGCCACGGGCCCCTGCTTGAGGTCAAAATCACGGCGTTCCTTAGGGAGGACCAAACCATGAAAGGTCGGGACATCGCCCGATACTACCGGGATGGCCGCATGTCGCGGCGTAACTTCACCAAGGCAGCGGCCGCGCTCGGCGTCGGCTTTGCCACCGTGCCCGTGGGCCGGCGCGCCATGGCCGCCGAAGGTACGCCGATGTACTTCGGCTGGGCCGGCTACGAGGACCCTGCGTTCATCAGCAGCTATCTCGCCAAACACGAGACGCCGCCCGAATACCAGTTCTGGGGCAGCGAGGACGAGGCCTTCCAGAAGATGCGCGCCGGCGGCTTCAAGCCGGACGTCATGGCGCCCTGCACCTATGAACTCTTCAAGTGGAACGACGGCGGCCTGCTCGCCGAACTCGATCCCTCGCGCCTGGAGTGGCTGGGCGACCTCTTCCCCAGCCTGAACGAGATCGAAGGTTCGATCATCGACGGCAAGCGTTTCTTCATGCCGATGGACTGGGGCAACAGCACCATCATCTACCGCCGCGACCTGGTCGGGCCCGAGTGGAGCGACGAGAACGTCTCCTGGAAGATCTTCTACGAAGACACCTTCGCCAACCGCCTGGGCTTCTACGATTCGGCCGGCGCAGTGGTCGAGATTTCCGCCCTGGTGCTGGGCTACGAGAACATCTTCAACCTTACCGAGGAACAGCTCGTCGAGGTGCGCAAGATGGTCGAGGTCCAGCGCGACAACATGCGCATGTACTGGTCCGACCAGACCGAGGCCGTGCAGGCCCTGGCCTCGGGCGAACTGGTCGCCAGCTACGGCTGGAACGACGCCTACGTGCGCCTGAAGTCGGAGGGTTACGACGTCGGCCTTGGCGTTCCCAAGGAAGGCATCTTCACCTGGTGCTGCGGTGTCGTCATGCATGCCGAGACCGAGATGGTCGACGAGGCCTACGATCTCATCAACGCCTACACCAGCCCGGAAACCGGCGCCTACGAGATCGAGAACTGGGGCTACGGCCACGCGAACATGAAGGCCTTCGACCTGGTTGCGCCCGAGAAGCTCGCCGAACTGGGCCTCTCGACGCCCGAGGAGCTGCTGGGCAACGGCATCTTCTTCCAGGCGCTGGCACCCGAGATCGAGGAATCCTACATCCGCCTCTACGACGAGGTTCGTGCCGGCTACTAGACCGGGACATGCTTGAAGAACGACGGGGCCCGATGCCGCAAGGTGTCGGGCCCCGCTGTGTTGCGGAGACCGCCATGGCGCGCATCACCTTCGACAGCACGATTCCCGTGCTGCGCATCTTCTGTGTCGAGAAGGCCCGCGCGTTCTACGTCGACTACCTGGGTTTTGCCGTCGACTGGGAACACCGCTTCGAGCCGGACCTGCCGCTCTACATGCAGGTCTCGCGCGACGGCATGGTGCTGCACCTGACCGAACACCACGGCGATGCCACGCCGGGGTCGCGAATCTTCGTGCGCATCCGCGGCATAGACGCGCTGCATGCCGAGATCACGGGGCGCAACGATCGCTACCTGCGGCCGGGCATCGATGACGCACCCTGGGGCGGGCGTGTCATGGAACTGACCGACCCCTTCGGCAACCGCCTCTGTTTTGCCGAGGCCGAGCCGGAGCCGGATGCCTGATCGCCTCCGGGCCGACGGTTGAGGCATTGGAGCCTTCGCCCTGCCCGGTTATTCTGACCACAGACTTTTGATCCGGGCGGTGCCGTACGGCGTCATGGCATGACCGTCATGCGACGAACGCACTCGCCACGGCAAACCAAGGACCGTATTGTGCAGCGCTACATGGACGTTGCGAACAGAGGATGACCATCATGGCCGAAGCAGCCCAGCCCAAGCAGAACGCATCCGGCGCAAAGGGCACCCGCGCCCATTTCGAGTGGGAAGACCCGTTCCTGCTGGACGAGCAGCTTTCCGAGGACGAACGCATGATCCGCGATTCGACCCGGGAGTTCTCGCGCGATTACCTGATGGGCCGCGTGCAGCAGGACTTCCGCAACGAATCCAGCGACCGCGAGGTCATGGCCAGGATGGGCGAGATGGGCCTGCTCGGCCCGACCATCGAGGGCTACGGCTGCGCCGGCGTCAGCTACGTCGCCTACGGCCTGATCGCCCACGAGATCGAATACGTCGACAGCGCCTACCGCAGTTCCGCCTCCGTGCAGTCGAGCCTGGTGATGCACCCGATCCATGCCTACGGCACCGAGGAGCAGCGCCAGAAGTTCCTGCCCAAGCTGGCGACCGGCGAGTTCATCGGCGCATTTGGATTGACGGAGCCCGACCACGGCTCCGATCCCGGCGGCATGAAGACGCGGGCCAGGAAGGCCGACGGCGGCTACATCCTCAACGGCGCCAAAATGTGGATCTCCAATTCGCCGATCGCCGACGTCTTTGTCGTCTGGGCCAAGGACGACGAAGGCGAGATCCGCGGCTTCATCCTGGAGCGCGGCATGAAGGGGCTTTCCACACCCAAGATCGAAGGCAAGTTCAGCCTGCGCGCCGGCCCCACCGGCGAGATCGTCATGGCCGACGTCTTCTGCCCCGAAGAGAACGCCTTCCCCGACATCCGCGGCCTGAAGGGCCCCTTCGGCTGTCTCAACAACGCCCGCTACGGCATCTCCTGGGGCGCTCTGGGTGCCGCGACCTTCTGCTGGCATGCGGCGCGCAACTACACTCTGGAGCGTACCCAGTTCGGCCGTCCGCTGGCGGCCAACCAGCTGATCCAGAAGAAGCTCGCCGACATGCAGACCGAAATCTCCATCGCCCTGCAGGCCTGCCTGCGGGTCGGCCGCCTGAAGGACGATGGCCGGGCGGCGCCGGAGATGATCTCGATCGTCAAGCGCAACTCCTGCGGCAAGTCGCTCGACATCGCGCGCATGGCCCGCGACATGCACGGCGGCAACGGCGTCTCCGACGAGTACGGCGTCATCCGCCATGTCCTGAACCTGGAGGCGGTCAACACCTACGAGGGCACCCACGACGTCCACGCCCTGATCCTGGGTCGCGCCCAGACCGGCATCCAGGCCTTCACGGGCTGAGCGCAAGCTCCGGCGACCTCGGGGGCTGCGGTCAGTCCGCAAGTTCCGAGGCGCTGAGGAAGTTCTCGAACAGGCCGCGCGAGGCGGCGTTGAAACCGGCCATGCCGGCGGCGCACTTGCGCTCGATGTCGCCCAGCGCACCCTTGCCCAGGGCGGCTTCCAGCGAGGCGGCATAGGCCGGAATGCGGCTCCACTCGGGAACCGTCTCCTGCGTCATCTCGACATGGTACTGATCGCCCCAGGCGCGTGTCCCGACACGCTGGGCCTGGACCTCGCACAGGGGCGAGCGGGCGAGCGCCACGCCGCCCTCGGGCAGTTCGGTCACCGCGACGCCGTGCCATTGCAGCGCGGAAAAACGTTCGGGCGATCCGGCAAACAGCAGGTCCTCCCTGCCCGTCCCGGTCAGTTCGACCTCCAGGATGCCGATCTCGGCCCTGGCCATGCGCTCGCAGCGCCCGCCCAGGGCATCGGCGAGCAACTGGTGGCCCAGGCAGAATCCCAGGTAGGGCATGCCGCGGTCACGCACCGCCTCGCGGATCGCGGCTTTCTCGGCAACCAGCCAGGGCAGTTCTTCCTCGTCGAAGACGTCCATCGGCCCGCCCATGACGATCAGGGCGTCGTAGCCATCCAGGGACGGAATGGCCTCGCCCTCGTCGAGTTCGACGGCGTCCCAGGCAATGCGCTTCTGCGCCATCAGGTCGCGGAAGATGCCGGGATGCTCGATGGCGATGTGCTGGAAGACCAGAAATTTCATGGGCGGCGCCCTCCCCGGGAAGTTCCGTGGGTGGAACTCTACGGGCGCACGGGCGCAAAAGAAAACGGGGCGGCCGAAGCCGCCCCGTCGTCGGGCAATTCAAGGAATTCTCGCGCCTACATGCCCGCCTTGACCTCCTCGAACATGATCTGGATCTGGTCCTCTGGCGTCATGGCTATCTGGAAGATGCCGGTCGAAAGCAGATCGTCGGGGTTCTTCGACAGGCCGCGCTCGATCAGTTCCTCCTCGCTCACCATGGCGTAGGACTGCAGGTTGGCGTGGCCGTAACCGTAGTTGATGATCTCCCAGGCACCGGCCCCGGCGCTGAGATAGGAGTCGAGAACTTCGTAGGCCTTCTCGACCATGGCCTCGCCCGCGGCATCGTTGGCGGTGTTGCGCACCAGGCCGCAGACCCAGGTCATCGCACCTTCCTTCGGGCTCATGAAGGCGGCCGGCACGCCCTGTTCCTTCAGCGCGGTGATGCTGCTGTTCCAGGTCGCGGCGGCGACCAGTTCGCCCGAGGCGAGCGACTGTTCGACGTCCGACATGTTCTGGGCGTAGTAGCGCAGCAGCGGCAGCTGCTCGCGCAGCAGGTTGGCGACCAGTTCCATGTCGGCCGGATCGCTGAGGTCGTAGGGGTTCTCGAGTCCGCCGTAGATGCCGGCGACGGCAACGCCGTCGATCAGGCTGTCGATCATCGCCAGGCGGCCGCTGTACTTCTCGTCCCAGAGGATGCCCCATGTGTCGTTGCCGACATACTCGGGGGCAAGGTCGGTGCGGAAGGTGACCGAGGTCTGGCCCCAGTCCATCGGCACGAAGACGCGCTCGCCGTCGATGACCGAGTCGCCGATCTCCTTCAGGCTGGGAATGATCTCGCCCCAGTTGGTCAGGCGGTCGGTGTCTATCGGCGCCAGCAGGCCGGCATCGTGCCACTGGCGGATCTTGTAGGTGCAGGGCGCCATGATGTCGGGCGTAAAACCGGCGCGCAGCTTCGAGAAGGCTTCTTCCTCGTCGGCCCAGAACGAGAAGTTGGCCGAACAGCCATATTTTTCGATATAGGGCTTGTGGAAGTTGACCTCGTCGTAGCCCGACCAGGTGAAAACGAGCGGATGATCGTTGCCGCAGGATTCGGCTGCGACCTCCTCGGCACGCGAGCTGCCGGCGGTCAGCGGGACAGCGATGCTGGTGAAGCCCAGTGCTCCCAGGAACTTCTGCACCTGCCGGCGCGAATAGCGCCCCTCGTGGATTCCGTCGATGACTTCGTTGACGTCGAACTTCTTCATGAAGGTTCTCCCTCGCGGCAGCGCTGTTGTTGCCGCTTCTGTTTGCCTAGGAAGGATCATCCGACCATGATCTGGCCGGGTCAACCAGACTTGCCTCTTTTTTGAGCGGCCGTTTTGTCGTCTGTTCTGTCCTCACCGAGCCCCGCCGCCACGAAGGTTGCACCATGATCGGACGGATTCTTGCCTACAGCGACCGGATCAGTGCCCGCCCGGGCGAGGAGATCGCGTTCAAGGTCAGTTGCGACGGCCCCGGTCGGTACGAGGCCGAGATCGTCCGGCTGTGGAGCGCGACCGATGCCGAGGACGGCCCCGGCCTGCGCGAGGTCGTGATCCCTACCCCGGTCAACGGCAGCTACCCCGGCCGGTTCCAGCCGGTGCGAGCCGGCTCCCACGCCGTCGTTGCAGAGGCCGGCCTCGACGGGCTTTCGTCCTTCACCCTGGCCTGCGCCATCTGGCCGACGACACCGGGCAAGGGCGAGCAGGCGCTGATCGGCACACTCGACGGCAAGGGTGAAGGCGGTTTCCGGCTGCTGATCGATGCCGGCGCGCGTCCCTGCCTGCGCCTGGCGACGCCGCAGGGAACACAGGATGTTGCGGTGAACACTGTTCTCCTGTCGCGCACCTGGTATCGGCTCGCGGCAAGCTGGGATGCCGCGACGGGCACCGCCGAACTGCACTGCCTGCCCTGTCCCGGCGCAGCCAGTCCGCTGCGACCGGCCATGGCGCGCGCCTCCCTGCCCACGGCACGGCCTGCCAGCACAGGGCCGCTGCTGATGGCCGCGGCCCGCGACAGGGCGGGCGAACTGGCGAGCCATTTCAACGGCAAGCTCGAGGCGCCGCGTCTGCTCCAGGGCGCCTCGGCGCAGGCGGCGGAACTGCAGGGGGACACGCGGGAAATCCCCGCCGTGCTGTCCGCACGGGTTCTGGGATGGTGGGATTTTTCCCTGGAAATCCCCAGCCGCACCGTCGTCGACCGCTCGCCCTGGCAGCGTCACGGCCGCACGGTCAACCTGCCGGCGCGCGCCATGAAGGGCCTCTCCTGGGATGGCAGCGCCATGGACTGGCGCGCCAATCCGGCGCACTACGGCGCCATCCACTTCCACGACGACGACCTCGACGACTGCCGCTGGGAGACCGATTTCACGCTGACCGTGCCGCAGGACATGGCCAGCGGCTGTTATGCCGCCCGCCTCAGCAGCGGCGGCGACGAGGAATACGCCCCCTTCTACGTGCGCACGGCGCGCGATGCCGGCCATGCCGACATCGTCTTCCTGGCTTCCACGGCCAGCCACAACATCTACGGCAACTACCACAAGGCCGCCTATTCGGGGCACAGCGAGGTGATGAACAGCGGCTTCACGATCCTCTCGGAGGCCGCCGAATACCTCAGCCGCCACCCCGAACTGTCGGGCTCGACCTACGACTGGCACACCGATGCCAGCGGCATGGCCTATGCCACCCGCCTGCGGCCCATGCTCAACATGCGGCCCAAGACGGACCTCTGGTACTACGACGTCGATTCGCTGGTGGTCGACTGGATCGACCGCTGCGGCCTCGATTGCGACGTGGTCACCGACGAGGACCTGCACCTGGAAGGGCTGGCCGCGCTCGAACCCTACCGGGTGGTCGTCACCGGCCACCACCCCGAATACTACAGCCCCCAGATGCTCAAGGCCCTGGCGGCCTTCACCGAACGGGGCGGCCGCCTGATGTACCTGGGCGGCAACGGCTTCTACTGGAAGATCGCCTTCGATCCGGAGAACCCGGCGATCGTCGAGGTGCGCCGCAGCGAGGGCGGCATCCGCGCCTGGGCGGCCGAGCCGGGCGAGGCCCATCACAGCTTCGACGGCGGTTACGGCGGCCTGTGGCGGCGCGCAGGCTATGCGCCCAACAGGCTCTGCGGCGTCGGCTTCACGGCCCAGGGCTTCGACGGCGCCGAACCCTACTGGCGCATGGCCGGTGCCGACGATCCCCGCGCTGCCTTCATCTGGGACAGTATCGAGGACGACAAGGTCGGCGACTTCGGCCTGTTCGGCGGCGGCGCGGCGGGGGTCGAGACCGACCGCTACGACGCCGACCTGGGTTCGCCGCCCCACGCGCTGATCGTGGGCCGTTCCAGGGACCACACGCCGGGCATCTTCCGCGTGCCCGAGGAACTGCTGGCCACCCACAACATGATCGACGGCACGACCAACCCGCTGGTGCGCGCCGATCTGGTGTTCTTCGAGACCGCCGGCGGCGGCGCGGTGTTTTCCGTGGGTTCCATGGCCTGGGTCTGCGCCCTGCCCCACAACGGCTACGACAACAATGTCGCCCGGATGAGCGAAAACGTGCTGCGCCGCTTTGCCGATTCCGAACCCTTTGTTTTGCCCGGCGAGGACCGCATGGACGGGCGCGACCAGCAGACCCGCGAGTCCGGTTCGGACGGCGTCGTCGAGGGCATGGGCTACCGCACCTGAAATCTCCTGCACCTGCCCCCTTGACATCGCCGGTGCGCAAACGCATTTGCTCCCCAGCGCCGATTTGAACGACAGCTTGCGGGGCGCTTTACAAATTTCAGCTAAAGCGCCGTGTTCTACATGAACCGCACGGCCGAAAAGCTGGGCGGTTTTTTGTTTTGGGCTGATCCCCCACCGGCATGCCGAAAAGGATCCGCGGGATTTGATGGGCAGCTTGCGTCCGCGTCACCAACCGCTAAAGCGCCACGGAGTGATCTCCGTGGGCCCTCAATTCGGACCCGAAGATCGCGCCATGACCACCACCCAGTTTTCCTTCCGTAGCGGCTTCAACGGCCTGCGCGACCATGTCGCGGCCACTCCCGGGGCTGCCGTGGCCACCTTCAGCGCGGCCAGCCGCCAGGTCGAGGGCCTGTGGAGCAAGGTGGCGGTGCGCGACTTTGCGCTCGATGTCGACGAACCCGCCGCCCTGGGCGGCACCGACAAGGGACCCAATCCGGTCGAACTGGTGCTGGCCGCGCTGGCCTCGTGCCAGGAGATCACCTACCGGCTTTATGCCGACCGCCTGGGCGTGCCGCTCGACGGCGTCTCGGTGACGGTGGAAGGCGACATCGACCTGCGCGGCTTCACCGGCGCCGACGACAGCGTGCGCCCCGGCTTCCGCGACATCCGCATCAAGGTCGATCTCACCAGCAGCGCTCCGCTGGAGGCGCTGGAACGGGTGAAGGCGACCGTGGACAAGCATTGCCCTGTGCTCGACATCATCGGCAATGCCGTGCCCACGGCCATCACGTTTACTTCGGCAGAGGCTCACATACCGGCGGCGGAGTAGCCCCTGTCGAGGTTGCCGCGGGGGGCGGCATGAACGTGCCGTCCCCCTCCGTTCTTATACACGAAGCGTCCGGAGGACAGCACCATGACCGACAGCCAGCATCCCGAAACCCTGGTCCTGCACGCAGGCTTCCGCAAGGACGAGACGACCAATTCGGTGGCCGTGCCGATCTACCAGACGACCTCCTACCAGTTCGACAGCACCGAACACGCAGCGAACCTCTTCGCGCTCAAGGAGTTCGGCAACATCTACACCCGGATCATGAATCCGACCGTGGACGTGCTGGAAAAGCGCATCGCGGCCCTGGAGGGCGGCGTCGCTGGCCTGGGCCTGGCCTCGGGCCAGTCTGCAAGCCTGTTCGCGATCCAGAACATCTGCCATGCAGGTGACAATTTCGTAAGTTCCACAGACCTTTACGGTGGAACCTGGAACCTTTTTGCGAACACGATGAAGACCATGGGCATCGAGGTCCGCTACGTCGACCCCGCCGATCCCGAGGGATTCCGCAAGGCGACCGATGCACGCACGCGCTGCTACTACGCCGAGACCCTGCCCAACCCCAAGCTGGAGGTCTTCCCCATCGCGGAAGTCGCCGCGATGGGGCGCGAGCTGGGCGTGCCGCTGATCATGGACAACACGGCGGCCCCCACCCTGGTGCGGCCCTTCGACCATGGTGCGGCGGTGATCGTCTATTCGACGACCAAGTACATCGGCGGCCATGGCACCTCGATCGGCGGCATGCTGGTCGACGGCGGCAACTTCGACTGGGAGGCCGCGGGCGACCGGTTCCCGATGCTGAACCAGCCCGACCCCAGCTATCACGGCGCCGTCTGGACGCAGGCGGTCAAGCCGCTCGGGCCCATCGCCTACATCATCAAGGCGCGGGTCACCCTGCTGCGCGACATCGGCGCGGCGATGAGCCCCTACAACGCCTTCCAGACCATCCAGGGCCTGGAGACGCTGCCCCTGCGCATGGAGCGCCATTGCAGCAATGCGGCCAAGGTCGCCGATTTCCTGAAGGGCCACCCGAAGGTCTCGGCCACGATCTATCCCGGCCACCAGAACGGCGAGACCCGCAAGCGTGCCGACAAGTACCTCAAGGGCGGTTTCGGCGGCCTGGTGGGCTTCGAGCTCAAGGGCGGGGCCGAATCCGGCCGCCGGTTCATCGACGCGCTGCAGCTCTTCTACCATGTCGCCAATATCGGCGACGCCCGCAGCCTAGCGATCCATCCGGCCAGCACCACCCATTCCCAGCTTTCGCCCGAAGACCAGCTTGCGACCGGCGTCTCGCCCGGTTATGTCAGGTTGTCGGTGGGCATCGAGCACATCGACGACATCCTGGCCGATCTGAAGCAGGCGCTGGACGCCGCATGAGGACGTGACAAACACAACCGGAACCTTCCCCGGCGCCTACCCGACGACCCGGTTGCGGCGCAACCGCGTCGATCCGTGGACGCGCAAGCTGGTCGCCGAGAACGTGTTCACGGCCGGCGACCTGATCTGGCCGGTCTTCGTGCGCGAGGGTGAGAACACCCGCGAGAAGGTGCCCTCGATGCCCGGCGTCGAGCGGCTCTCGGTCGACCTTTGCGTCGCCGCGGCGCGCGAGGCCCGCGATCTGGGCATTCCGGTCATCACGCTCTTCCCGCAGACGCCCCAGGGCCTGAAAAGCCCGGACGGGGCCGAGGCGCTGAACCCGGACAACCTCGTCAACCTCGCCACCAGGGCGATCAAGAGCGAGGTGCCGGGCATCGGCGTCATGGTCGATGTCGCGCTCGACCCCTACACGACCCACGGCCATGACGGCCTGCTCGAGGGCGACACTATCCTCAACGACGCCTCCGTCGCCGTGCTGGTCGAACAGGCCCTGGTGCAGGCCCGCGCCGGCTGCGACATCATCTCGCCCAGCGACATGATGGACGGGCGCATCGGCGCCATCCGCAAGGGGCTCGACGGCGCCGGCTTCGAGAACGTGCGCATCATGTCCTATGCCGCCAAGTATGCCTCGGGTTTCTACGGCCCGTTCCGCGACGCCATCGGCTCGGGCAGCAACCTGGGGGCCGGCGACAAGCGGACCTACCAGATGGACAGCGCCAACGGCGAGGAAGCCCTGCGCGAGGTCGCCTTCGACCTTGCCGAGGGCGCCGACATGGTCATGGTCAAGCCGGGCATGCCCTACCTCGACATCGTGAGGCGGGTGAAGGAAACCTTCGGCGTGCCGACCTTCGCCTACCAGGTCTCGGGCGAATACGCGATGATCCAGGGTGCGGTGGAGAACGGCTGGCTGGACGGCAACAAGGTCTGGCCCGAAACCATGCTCTGCTTCAAGCGGGCCGGCTGCAGCGGCGTCCTGACCTATGCCGCGCTGGCCTTGGCGCGCAGGCTGGCCGGCGGCTGAACGCCGCCTTCAACCGCAGATCTCCTCGAAGAATTCCGCCGTCCTGACGTCGTGCCAGGGCGCGGCATGGCCGCGGCCATGGAAGCCGACATGGCCGCCCCGACGGGTGATCAGTGGGCGGATCGCCCGTGCGCGCCGCCAGTCGAAGGCGCGGTAGGCGGTATCGTCGATCCAGGGGTCGTCGAGCGCGTGGATCACCAGCGTCGGCACGGCGATGTCGGTGAGCAGCGGCAGGGAGGACGCCCGGGCGTAGTACTCCGGGGCTCCGGTGAAGCCGTGTCGCGGCGCGACGAAACGGTCGTCGAGGTCGTAGATGCTCTCCACCGCGTCGATCACCGCCCTCTCCTCATTGCTAAGCACGCGGCCCGGCATGCGCACCTCGCTCTTGAGCTCGCCCAGGAGCCAGCGCATGTAAAGGCGGTTGCGCAGCCGGTGGAAACGCACCGAGGTCGCAGCGACGTCGACCGGCGCCGACACCGCCACGGCGGCGCGCAGCGGCGTCCGGGGACCCTGCTCGCCCAGCATGCGCAACAGCAGGTTGGCACCCAGCGAAAAACCCACGGCAACGATGCCGTCGCGTGCGAGGTCTGCGGGGATGGCATCGAGGGCCTCGGCAAGGTCGCCCGTCGCGGCGGCATGGTAGAGGCCGCGGCAGGTCGCCACCGACGGGCCTGCGCCGCGCAGGTTGAGGCGGGCGACGGGAAAGCCGCGCTCCAGCAGGCAACGCGCCGTGGCGCGGACATGGATGCTCTCCTGGCTGCCCGAAAGCCCGTGGATCAGGACCGCCAACGGTCTGCCGCGCGGCACGTTGGGGCGGTGCAGGCTGGCCCACAGGCGGTCGCCGTCGGCCAGGGGCAGCAGCAGGCGCTCGCCCGGCCAGGCCGAGAGGTCGGGATCGATGCGCAACAGCAGGTTGCGCACGGTCTGCAGGTCGCCGCCCAGCCAGGGCAGCCGCGCACGAAAGTCGCTCCTGCCGGTCACGGTCACGGTCTCAGTCGGGCAGGTCCTCGCCCCGGGGATGGCCCAGCAGCCAGTCGCGCACCAGGTGCATCTGCTCGTTGTCGGCCAGCCAGAGCGGGTGGGTGATGTTGTGGAAGGTGAACAGCATGGCGTGCGGCCCGCGGTGGGTCATCGCCTCGGCCGTGGGCTGGTCGAGAATGGGGGAAACCGCGCCGCGCAGGGCCATCACCGGCACCTTGATGCGGTCGTAGAGCCCCCAGAGGTCGACATCGGCGGGCGTGATACCCTCCATCGGCGCCGAGATGGCGGGATCGTAGTGCAGGCGCAGGGTGCCGTCGGCGTCCTTGCGCACGCTGCCGGCGGCGAGTTCCTGCCACTGCGCGTCGCTGACCGGGCCGTAGGGTGTGAAACGGCCCTTGAGATAACCCACGACCTCGGCGACCGAGACCAGCGAGGGAGGATGGGCGACCGCCGCCGCGATGCCGGCCAGGGCGCCCGCGGAAATGAACGGACCGACGTCGTTGAGCACCAGGCTGCGCAGCGGCGCGTTCGAGACCGCCAGCCCCATGCCGATCAGGCCGCCCATGGAGGTGCCGATCCAGTCGACGTTCTCCAGGCCCAGCCGGGACATGGCGTGCACCATGTGCTGGACGTAGACCGGCACGATGTAGCCCTTGGGGTCGGCCAGCCACTCGCTCTTGCCGCGCCCGACCATGTCGAAGGACAGGACGCGCCAGCCCACCTCGGCCAGGCAGTCACCGAGCCAGCGGAAGTCATGCGCATTGCGCGAGATGCCGTGGACGCAGACCGCGACGCGTTCGGCCTTGGCACTGCCCCATTCGAGATAGTGAAGACTCACCTCGCCCGTGCCATGGGGAACACGGATCGTCCTGCTCTTCATCGACGTCACGCTCCTGCCGCGCGCGCAGGCACGGCGCTGTTGATTTCGCCCGGGTGTTCGATTTCCACGAAGGTATCGGGGTAGAAACCGTTGAAACTGGTGCGCAGGGCGTTGCCGTAGGCACCGACCTGGCCGATCTCGATCCAGTCGCCCTCGTCGAGATCGTCAGGAAGATGGAACGTGAAGGGCAGGATGTCGATGGAATCGCAAGTCGGCCCGGCCACCGTGAAGTCCGTGCCGGTCTGCGAGAGCGGTCCCTTCAGGCGCACCGCGCGCACCGGCATCTGCACCCGTGCGGTGACCATTTCCGAGAGCGAGCCGTAGATGCCGTCGTTGATGTAGACCTGATCGCCCTTGCGCAGCAGCACCTGGGTCACCAGCGACATGCCACCCACGACCAGCGCCCTGCCCGGCTCGCACATGGTGACGCAATCGCGCCGCAGGTTGAGCATCTTCAGGCCGCTCTCGATCTCGGCCATGTAACTTTCCAGGGGCGGCAACTGGACGCCCTGGTAGGCCGCGGGAAATCCGCCGCCGACATCGAGCATGTGGAGGTCGACCTTGGCCGCCTCCAGCACGTCGCCGACGATCTCGAGCGCCGTGCGGTAGGCGCGCGGCAGCAGGCATTGCGAGCCGACATGGAACGAAATGCCGGTCTGCATGCCCCAGGACCGGGCCTCCTTGAGCATGTCGGCCGCCTCGGCGGGGCGGATGCCGAACTTCTTGGAGAGGTCGTAGGCAGCCCCCGCCGCGGGCGTGGCGATACGCACGACGCAGGTCACGCCCTCTCCGCCCGTCTCGTCGATCACCTTCCTGAGTTCTGCGGGATGGTCGACCACGAAGTCGCGGATGCCATAGACCTCGTAGGCCGTCCTGATCGCCGCGCGCGCCTTGACCGGGTGCATGAAATAGGCGCCGGCGTCGCGAAACTGCTCGCGCACCTGGGCGATCTCGGGCAGCGAAGCGGTGTCGAAATGCCGGATGCCGGCCTCGTAGAGGATCTGCAGGACCTTGGGGTGGGGATTGCACTTGATGGCGTAGAGCACCCGACCGGGAAAGCTCTCGAGGAAGTGCCGCGCACTCCGGGCCAGCACCTGGGGATGCAGGCAATAGACGGGATAGCTGGGTTCCAGCGCCCGGATCATGGCGTCGACATCGTAGAAGCGGTCGCGTTTCATGGTACATCCCCGGCGAAGGTCCAATATGGCGTCCCCGGCGAGTAGGCGAAAGCCCGCCCGCGACATGGCCGCATTGCGCGGGCATGTCGCGCGGGCTAGAAGGCAAATCTCCAATCTGGAAGGGCTTTTCGATGGTTCAGGGGCCTCTGTCGGGCGTTACCGTGCTCGATCTGACGCGTGTGTTGGCCGGTCCGTTCTGCACGCTGATCCTGCAGGACCTCGGTGCGCGGGTGATCAAGGTCGAGGTTCCTGGCCTGGGCGATGAAGCCCGCGGCACGGGGCCTTTCGTCGATGGCCACTCGACCTATTTCGCCTCGATCAACCGCGGCAAGGAGTCGATTGCACTCGACCTGAAGGACAAGACCGACCGTTCGATCTTCATGCAGCTTGCGTCCAGGGCCGACGTACTGACCGAGAACTACCGCCCCGGCGTCATGGACAAGCTCGGGCTAGGCTGGGACGTCCTGCACGCCCACAACCCACGCCTAGTCTATGCCGCGGTTTCCGGCTTCGGCCACAGCGGACCCTACAGCCAGCGCCCGGCCTACGACATGGTCGTGCAGGCGATGGGCGGCATCATGAGCATGACCGGACATCCAGGCGGCGAACCCACCCGCGTGGGGACTTCCGTGGGCGATGTCACCGCCGGGCTGTTCACGACCATCGGCATCCAGGCCGCGCTGCGCCACCGCGACCAGACCGGCCAGGGCCAGAAGGTCGATGTCGCCATGCTGGACTGCCAGCTTGCGATCCTGGAAAACGCCATCGTGCGCTACACCGCGACCGGCGAGGTGCCCCGGCCGCTGGGCGCGCGCCATCCCTCCATCGTGCCCTTCGCAGCCTTTCCCACGGCCGATGGCCACGTCATCATCGCCGCCGGCAACGACGCCCTGTTCGTCCGGATGTGCGAGGCGCTGGAGCGTCCCGACATGGCCCGCGACGCCCGCTACCAGACCAATGCAAAACGGGCCGAGCAGGTCGGCGCCCTGGCGCTGGAGATCGAGGAGGTCCTGCGTCACAAGCCCACGGCCCACTGGCTGAAGGTGTTGGAGGCCGCCCGGGTGCCTTGCGGCCCGATCAACGACATCTCCCAGGTCGTGGCCGACCCCCAGGTTGCCGCCCGCAACATGCTGGTTTCGGTCGAGGGCCTGGAAGACGGCCCGATCCGGGTGGCGGGAAACCCGATCAAGATGTCGGCCTTCGAAGACCCCACCCACAGAGGCCCTGTACCGCGGCTCGACGAACACCGGGAAAGCCTCCTGAAAGAGTTCAAGATTTCCGTTTAACGATATGAAAAAAATAAGGAAACGACGATCCAGCCTTGGAATTTTTTGGCGCGCGCTCTGCCTCGCCCTGCTGCTCCTGGTGCTGGGCGCGGGCGTCCTGGCGGGCTGGCTGCGCTGGTCGGTGCCGACGATCGACGGCACGATCACCCTGGACGGACCGGCCGCACCGATCGAGATCCTGCGCGGTGCCTGGGGCATCCCCCACATCCTGGCCGAAACGCCCGAGGACGCCTACTTCGGCCTGGGATTCGCCCATGCCCAGGACCGCCTGTTCCAGATGGAACAGCAGCGCCGCCTGGCCCAAGGGCGCCTTTCGGAGGTGCTGGGCTCCTCGACCCTGGCCTTCGACCGTTTCCTGCGCACCCTGGGGCTCTACCGGGCGGCAGAGGAGAGTGTCGCCGCACTCGATCCTGAGACCCTGGCGGCACTGGAGGCCTATGCCGCCGGCGTCAACGCCTATATCGCCAGCCACGAGGGCGCCCTGGCGCCCGAATTCGCCCTGTTGCTGGCCGACGATCCCGAGCCCTGGCGGCCGGCCGACAGCGTCGCCTGGCTGAAGGTGATGGCGCTGCATCTCTCGGGCAACTGGCGCGAGGAAGCGCTGCGCGCCGGCCTGGTCGACCTGCTGGGCGCCGAAAGGGCCGCCAGCTTCTTCCCCGCACACCCGGCCGACGCCACGGTGATTCTCGACGCGGCCCGGCTGCCCGCCGGCGACTGGCCGCAATCCCTGCTCGACCTGCTGCCCCAGTCGGGCAACGGCTCGAACAACTGGGTGATCGACGGCCGCCATACGGCAAGCGGCCTGCCGATGCTGGCCAACGACCCGCATCTGGGGTTCTCGATGCCGGCGGTCTGGTATCTCGCCCACCTGGACGCTCCCGGCCTCACCGTGGCCGGCGCCACCCTGCCCGGCATCCCCATGATCGTGGTGGGGACCAACGGCCGGATCGCCTGGGGCGTCACCAACACCGGTCCCGATACCCAGGACCTCTTCCTCGAACGTCCCGATCCCGACGATCCCGCGCGTTACCTGACGCCCGAGGGCAGCGCGCCCTTCGAGCGCCATGAGGAAACCATCGCCGTGCGTTTCGGCGAGGACGTCAGCTTCACGGTGCAAGGGACACGGCACGGCCCGGTGATCTCGGGCATCCGCGAGGAGGCCGAAGGGCTGGGCGAGGACGAGGCCGACCTCGTCGCCCTGTTCTGGACCCTGCTCAACGGCGACGATCGCACCATGGATGCCGGCATGGCGCTGCACACGGCAGGGAACTGGCCCGACTTCATGGCCGCCGCCAGGCTTTACGACGGCCCGCAGCAGAACATCGTGTTCGCAGACCGGCGCGGCAACATCGGCATGGTCGCCCCCGCCCTGATCCCGGCACGGGCCGGCGGAGAGGGCCTGGTGCCCTCGCGCGGCTGGACCGGCGAAGGCGACTGGACCGCCTTCGTGCCCTTCGAGGACCTGCCGCGCCTGCGCAATCCGGCCTCGGGCACGATCGCCACCGCCAACGAACGCCTGGTCGGCGACGACTATCCCTGGTTCCTGGGCAACGACTGGCAGCCGGGTTACCGCGGCGACCGCATCCGCCAGTTGCTCGCCGCCCGCAACGACCACGACATCGCGAGCTTCCGGGCGATCCAGAACGACACGGTGTCGCTGTTTGCCCTCGAGATGCTGCCCGTGGCCATGGCCGGCACGCCGCTGACCGATGCCGGTCGCGCCCTCAAGGCGCGCCTGGCCGGCTGGGAGGGCGACATGGCGGCCGATGCCATCGCGCCGACGGTCTTCGAGGCCTGGTACCGCGAACTGACGCGCTCGATCTATGCCGACGAGACCGGCCCGCTGTTCCAGGACGCCTGGTGGTTCCGCACCATCTTCGTGCGCGCGGTGCTTGCCGGCGAGGCCGGCCCCTGGTGCGACGACATCAACACCGGCGACACCGAGAGCTGCGACGACCTGATAGGCCAGGCCTTCGACCGCGCCGCCGCCTTCCTAGAGGTCGGCTACGGGCCTGATCCCGAGGCCTGGCGCTGGGGCAAGGTCCACGCCATCCACCTCAACCACCGCCTTTACGGCATGATACCCGGGATTGCGAGGCTGACCGGCCTCGATCTGGAAACCGGCGGCGGACGTTTCACCGTCGCCGCCGGTGGCTACGTCTACAACGACGATGCCCGGGTCTTCGAGAACGTACACGGCCCGGTGCTGCGCGCCATCGTGGCGTTGGGCGATCCCGAAGGCGCCCGTTTCGTCATCCTGCCGGGCCAGTCGGGCAATCCCTTCTCGCCCTTCTGGGACAACATGGCGGCGCGCTGGCTGGCGGCCGACCCGATTCCCATCGCGCTGGATCGCGACGGGATCGAGGCCGTGTACCGCCTCCTGCTCGAACCTGCCCCGGCCCCCTAGAGGAGATGACGCCTTGGATATCTACCGGCTGCATCAGGGCGATGCCCCGCTGATCGTCAGCATGCCCCACGTCGGCACCCACCTGCCCGCGCCGATCGCCGACACCATGACGCCGATCGCGCGCCATGTCGTCGACACCGATTGGCATGTCGAGCGGCTCTACGACATGGCCGCGGCCCTGGGTGCCACGACGATCGCTGCGACCCATGCCCGCTACGTCGTCGATCTGAACCGGCCGCCCGACAACAAGCCGCTCTATGCGGGTGCCGACAACACCGAGCTGGTGCCGCTGACCACCTTCGACCACGAGCCGATCTACCTGCCCGGCCAGGAGCCCGGCACGGCCGAGGTCGCGCGGCGTATCGAGGCCTACTGGCGGCCCTACCACGAACGGCTGGCCGGCGAGATCGCCCGCCTGCGCGAGTCTCACGAACGGGTCGTCCTCTGGGAGGGCCATTCGATCCGCTCCCATGTCCCGCGGTTCTTCGAGGGCCGCCTGACCGACTTCAACCTGGGAACGGGAAACGGCATCAGCTGCGATGCCGGACTGGCCGCGCGCATCGAGGCCGAGGCCGCCGCCAGCAACACCTTCACCAGCGTCATGAACGGGCGTTTCAAGGGCGGCTACATCACCCGCCACTTCGGCCAGCCGGATCGGGGCGTCCACGCGATCCAGCTCGAACTCTCGCAGATCACCTACATGGAGGAGACGCTGCCCTTCCGTTACCTGCCCGACACGGCAGCACCGACCAGGGCGCTGATCGCACGCCTGCTGGAGGTCGCGCTCGACTGGGCGAACGCCTGAAGCCTCAGGCCCATTCGGTGTCGAGCGGATCGGGCGTCATCTCGCGGTAGGCGCCCTGGTAATAGAGCAGCGGGCCGCCGGGCTCGCCCATCTGCATGTTGAACGCCTCGCCGACGAAGATAACGTGGTCGCCGCCGTCGTAGTGGAAGCGCGTGTAACATTCGAAGGTGGCAAGCGAGCCGGGGAACATGGGGCACTGGGTGACGCCGGTGACGTAGTCGACGCCCTTCCACTTCTCCAGGCCGGGCCGCGCGAAACGGTCCGAAAGCTTGCGCTGGTCGCTCTTGAGCACATTGACGGCGAAGAAGTCCGAACCCTCGAACTCGTTCAGGCTGTGGGCCTGCCGCGCCAGGCTGAACAGCACAAGCGGCGGGTCCAGCGAGACCGAATTGAAGGAATTGGCGGTGATGCCGAGCAGTTCGCCCTCTCGCGTGCAGGAGGTGATGATGGTGACCCCCGTGGTGAACGTGCCCAGGGCGTCGCGGAGTTCTCGTTTGGTGAAGTTGCGCTTGCGGGTCATGTCGGCTGTTTCTGGTCCCGTTCGTCGGCAAAGGCGGCGGCGCCATCATAGCCCAAGCGCGCCGCGGTGAAAGACGGTGTGCGCATGTCCGGCCGCCAGGTGGTCGCAATTGGTCCGTGACGCCGGGCGCGGGCTTTCGTAGTAGAACGCCGCGCTGGGCCGTCATGGCCGCGGATTGCCGTTCACGCCATTGCCTGGAACCAAGATAGCCCAGATGGTCGCAGTCGATCCCTCCCTGATGATGTGGTTGAGCTTCGCGGTGATCGTCATCGCGGTCGTCAGCTACGCCACCGAATACTTCACGCTGGAGTTCACCTCGCTCAGCGTGATCGCGGTGCTGCTGGTGCTCTTCGAGGTCTTTCCCGTCGCCACGGCAGCCGGGCCGGTCAGCAGCGCGCGCCTGCTTGCGGGGTTCGCCGACCCCGCCCTGATCACCGTGGTCTGCATGCTGGTGATCGGCCAGGGGCTGGTCCATACCGGCGCGCTGCAGCGTATCGCCCGTGACATCCTGTTCCTGACCCGCGGCAGCGGGCGCCTTGCAATCGCGCTGACCCTGCTGCTGGCCCTGATGCTCTCGGCCTTCACCAACAACACGCCGATCGTCGTGGTCTTCATCCCGGTGCTCCAGGCCCTTGCCGAACGCGACCGGCTGTCTTCCAGCAAGGTGATGATCCCGCTTTCCTTCGCCGCCATCCTGGGCGGCATGACCACCCTGATCGGCTCCAGCACCAACCTGCTGGTCTCGGGCGCCATGCTCGACATGGGCGAGGCACCGCTGACGATGTTCTCCTTCACGGTGCCTGCCCTGGTCGTTGCCCTGGTCGGGCTGGTCTATGTCGGGCTGATCGCCCCGCGCCTGCTGCCGGCACGCACCTCGATGGCGGGCACCCTGGTTGGCTCCGCCGGGCGCCAGTACCTTGCCCAGATCACCGTCGGGCCGACCTCGAACCTGGTCGGCCATGCCGCCGCTGCAGGCATGTTCCCTGCCCTCAAGGACCTTTCGGTCCAGCTTCTCCAGCGCGGCGAACATGCCGAGCTGGCCCCGTTCGAGGGCATCGTGCTGCGCAGCGGCGACACCCTGGTGGTGGCCGGCACGCGCAAGGCGCTGACCGAACTCCTGGCGCGCGATTCCGGCCTGATCGGCGACGTCGACCGCGAGGAACCCGAGACGGAATCGCCTGCCGTGCCGCGCAAGCCCGGCGACGAGCAGGTCCTGGTCGAGGTCATGATCGCCCCGGCCAGCCGCATGGTCGGGCAGAACCTGGAGCAGATCGGTCTGCGCCGCCGCTTCGGCAGCATCGTGCTGGGGCTGCAGCGGCGCTCCCGCATGATCCGCCAGCGCGTCACCGAGATCCGCCTGGAAGCCGGCGACGTCCTGCTCGTGCGCGGCAGACGCGAGGACATCGAGGGCCTGCGCGCCAACCCAGACGTGCTGCTGATGGAATGGTCGACCGCCAAACTGCCCGCCCTGCACCTGGCGCGCCGTGCGCTGATCATCTCGGCCGTCGTCATCGGCGCCATCTCCTTCGAACTGGTGCCGGTGGTCATTGCCGCGGTCTGCGGTGCGGCCGCGATGCTGGCGACGAGCTGTCTCAACATCCGCCAGGCCAGCCGCGCGGTCGACAGCAAGGTCGTCATGCTGGTCGCCGCCGCACTGGCCATGGGCGTGGCCATGCAGGCCACAGGCGGTGCCGCCTGGCTCGCCCATCTGGTCATTGCCGCGACCGGCAGCGACGACCCCGCCCTTGTCCTGTCGGCCTTTTTCCTGGTCGTGGCCGTGGTCACCAACGTCCTGTCGAACAATGCCGCGGCCGTGCTCTTCACGCCGATCGGCATCAACCTGGCCCACAGCATCGGCGCCGATCCCATGGCCTTTGCCGTCGCGGTGGTGATCGCGGCGAGCTGTTCCTTCGCCACACCCATCGGCTACCAGACCAACCTGCTGGTGATGGCCCCCGGGCACTACCGTTTCAGCGACTTTTTCCGCGCCGGCCTGCCTCTGGTGTTCATCGTCTGGTTGACCTTCTCGCTCTTCGCCCCCTTCTATTTCGGGTTATAGACACAAGGACTCCATGACCCGTGACAACCAGCGCCAGGACGAACCCGACAGCCTGCTCTCCGATGGGGAGGGCAAGGCGCGGCCGCTGTCCTTCTTCTTCGGCACGCGACACCAGCCCTGCCCCTATCTCGACGGCCGCATGGAAGCCAAGGTCGTCACCGATCTCTCAGGCCACCATGCCCAGGCGATCCACGACGAACTCTCTCTTGCCGGCTTCCGGCGCAGCCACAACCTGACCTACAAGCCGGCCTGCCTGGGCTGCGATGC
The DNA here is from genome assembly GCA_027592745.1 of Pseudomonadota bacterium. Classification (GTDB taxonomy): domain Bacteria; phylum Pseudomonadota; class Alphaproteobacteria; order SP197; family SP197; genus CALGGB01. The sequence goes on from JAQCLG010000013.1 coordinate 31,697, forward strand.
CTGCGTGCCGGTCCGCATCCCCGTCGCGCGATTCGAGCCGTCGCGCTCGCAGCGCCGGATCTGGCGCCGCAACGCCGATCTGGCGGTGCAGGTGACCCCGGCGCGCGCCACCCTGGAGCACTACGCCCTGTTCGACCGCTACCAGCAGGCACGCCATGCCGGTGGCGGCATGGCCAGCATGTCCTTTGCCGATTTCAGCGCCATGGTCGAGGAATCGCCGGTCGACACCCGCCTGGTGGAAGCCCGCGACAACGACGGCGAACTGGTCGCGGTCTCGCTGACCGACTGGCTGCGCGACGGCTTCTCCGGCGTCTACAAGTTCTTCGCGCCCGAACTGGCGGCGTGCAGCCTGGGCACCTTCCTGGTGCTCTGGCACATCGACCATGCGCGCCGGAAGGGCCTCGACCACGTCTATCTGGGCTACTGGATCGGCGCCTGCGGCAAGATGAACTACAAGACCCGCTTCGCGCCGCTCGAGGCGCTCCTCCAGGGCCGCTGGCGCGATCTCGACGCGCAGACCAGGGCGGCCCACGGCCAACCCGCTTCCACCAAGGGGACCGACACGCCATGACGACCAAGCAGACCACGCGCAAGACACTGGGACGCCGGGAGGTTCTGGCCGGCGCGGCGATCGGCGGCGCGGCGGCAGCCGCGGCGGCCTTTCCGACCCCGGCGATCAGCCAGGACACCATGGAATGGCGCATGGTGACGACCTGGCCCAAAAACTTCCCGGGCCTGGGCACCGGCGCCGAACTGCTGGCCAGCCTGATCGGGCAGATGTCGGGCGGGCGCCTGACCGTCACCGTCTATGGCGCGGGCGAGATCGTGCCGCCCTTCGAGGCGATCGAGGCGGTCGCCGGCGGCACCGTCGAGATGGGCCACGGCACGCCCTACTACTGGAAGGGCAAGGTGCCCGCGACGGCCTTCCTGACCTCGGTGCCCTTCGGCCTGACCGCCTAGGAGCAGAACGCCTGGCTCGCCTACGGCGGCGGCCAGGAACTCGCCGATGCCTGTTATGCGCAGGTCAACTGCAAGTTCTTCGCCTCGGGCAACACCGGGGTCCAGATGGGCGGCTGGTTCAACCGCGAGATCAACACCATCGAGGACTACAAGGGCCTGAAGATGCGCCTGCCCGGCCTTGCCGGCGAGGTCGTCGCGGCGGCCGGCGCCACGGTCGTCAACCTGCCCGGCGGCGAGATCGCCACGGCCATGGCCTCGGGCTCGATCGACGCGGTCGACTGGGTCGGTCCCTACAACGACCTTGCCTTCGGCCTCTACCAGAACGCGGCCTACTACTATTACCCGGGCTGGCAGGAGCCCTCGGGCATGCTCGACAACTTCATCAACCTCGATGCCTGGAACAGCCTGCCCGACGATCTCAAGGCCATCGTCGCGGCGGCCAACGGCGCGGTGAACACCCAGGTGCTGTCGGAGTTCATCGCGCGCAACAACGAATCCCTGCGCGTGCTGCGCCAGGACCACGGCGTCGACGTGCGCCCCTATCCCCCCGAGGTGCTCAAGGAACTGGCCCGGCTCTCCGCCGAGGTCGTCGAGCGCATGGCCGCGCAGGACCCGCTCTCGACCGACCTGTTCGAGAGCCTTCGCGCCTTCCGCAAGGATGCGGTGGGCTGGGCGGCCTATTCCGAGCAGGCCTTCCTGGAGGCGCGGTCGGCCGACCCGTCCTGGTAACGGCTCAGGCCGTCTTGCCCGCGGCAAGTGCGGCCTGCATCTCCTCGTAGCTGCGCAGGCCCGTCGCCGGCGTGATCACGTCCAGCCAGGCCGCATCGAGCAGGCCGCGCAGTTCGTCGTTCAGTTCCTGGCGGCCGCGCCCGGAAGCGCCGGAACTGACCTTGTTGGATTCGCCGCCCATGGGCAGGCCGCAGGCCGCATCGCGCATGCGCCGCACCAGGTTGTCGTCGAACTGGCCGGCGTGGAGCTTCATGAAGTCGAAGCTTGCCTGGCGGGTGGCGATATCGAGGCGTGAGGGTTCGGCGGCGATGCCGATGAACGCCGCGACCTGACGCACCGTACCGGGAAGATCCGCCTTCACCTCCTCGTAGGTCAGGAACAGCACGTCGTCGCGTTCGCGCTGCTGCCACCACGAGAGCACGTGGTGCCAGTAGTCCTCGCCGCTGTCCCTCTTGAGGAACTCCTCGCGCACGAACTCTTCGAGGGCGATGCTGCCGCTCTCGAAGAACCAGCCGTCCATGAAGCGGTAGAGCGACAGCGCGACGTCGTAGGTGTGGCGGATGATGGCGATGTAACGCCCGCCCTTGGGCACCTCGTGCCAGTCGAGATGGGTCTTGAAGGCGCGCGGGTCGGCGGCCTGTTCGGCCTCGGCATCCAGCCCCAGGTCGGCTGCCAGCTCGATCCAGGGCACGACCTCGGTGATCTCGCCGAAGTCCATGGCACCGCCCGTGCGCAGGCCGTGGACGATCTGCTGCATCCAGGTCGTGCCCGCCTTGGCATAGGTCGCGATGAAGACGTCGCTGGGGCGCGGCCTGAAGGCCAGGCCGCGGGCCATGCCTTCCTGCGTCGCAAAGCCCTTCCCGGCCTCCCGGTAGGCCTCGAAGGTCGTGGGCCGCCCCGATGCGGTCGCGTTCATGCCGGCTCCAGATAGGAATCCCAGAGATCGACGCAGAGACTGTCCTGCGGCGGAGCTGATGGGCCCCAGAGTTCGCGGGCGGCAAAACGCACGGCATAGCAGTGCTGGGGCGCCTCGCCCTGCTGCTCGGAATTGGTGTCGGGGAAGACGAAGATGCCGTGGTCGATCACGATCTCGCCGACCCGGCCGCGGGTGTAGCGGGGCGCGCGGGTGTGGTGGAAGGGGTGATCGTTGCGCACGCGCACCCGCTCGCCGACGGAAAAACGCGGCGGGACCCCGGCGTCCGGCCGTTTCGTCGAGGCGCCCGCCGCGACCATCGCCGCCATGTCGTCGAGCGAGAGGTCGCTGCCGCCCGGCGCACGGCCGCCCTCCCGGGTCGCAGCGACCCTTTCGGCGATCTCCTCCGCGCCGGCGACACCGCGCTCGATCATCAGGGTCTCCAGCGCGCGGATCCAGAGCTGGTAGTAGCTCAGGCGCAGGTAGGCGTCCGGCGGCGTGCGTTCGATGCGCGAGCGCAGGTGGTCGTCGACGAAGCCCATGCCTTCGGCCGCCTGGAGCAGCAGGCCTAGCGCGCGTCCTTCCCAGTCGGCATGAAAGACCGGTTCGGCGGCCTCGCGCGCGATGGCGCCGAAGCCGTGCATGCCGCCCATGTCGTGGATGCCGTCCATGTCCTGCTCCTAGACCGGTGCCGTGCCGATCATGCCGTCGCGCGTGACCAGGGCGGCCAGCGCTTCCTCGTCGAGGCCCTCGCCCTCCGCTGGGCGCTGCGGCAGCACCATGTAGCGGATCTCCGCGCTGGAATCCCAGACGCGCACCTCCTGTTCGGCCGGCACCGCCATGCCGAATTCGGCGAGCACGGCGCGGGGTTCGCGCACGACACGGGACCGGTAGGGCGGGCTCTTGTACCAGACTGGGGGCAGGCCCAGCACCGGCCAGGGGTAGCAGGAGCACAGGGTGCAGACGACGACGTTGTGGATCGCCTGGGTGTTCTCGACAACGACCATGTTCTCGCCCTGCAGGCCGGAGATGCCCAGTTCGGCGATGGCCTCGGTGCCGTTTTCCAGCAGGCGGGCCTTGTAGGCCGGGTCGGACCAGGCGCGGGCGACGACCCGGGCGCCGTTGTGCGGCCCGACGCGGGTTTCGTAGAGTTCGACCAGGCGGTCGATCGCGGTGGGATCGACCAGCCCCTTCTCGGCCAGAAGCTGTTCGATGGCCCGCACCCGAAGGGTCATCTCCGATTCCGGCTCGCCATGCCTGTGATGATGCTGATCTGCCATGCCCCGCTCCTCGATTCCGGTGATAGTAACCGCCTCCGGCGCGGAAGGTCACCCTTCTAGTCGAACAGCACCGAAGGCAGCCAGGTCGCCATGCCGGGGATGGCGGCAATGACGATCAGGCCGACCACCTGGATCGCCACGAACGGCACGATGCCGCGATAGATGTCGAGGGTGGTGACCTGGGGCGGGGCGACGCCGCGCAGGTAGAACAGGGCAAAGCCGAAGGGCGGCGTCAGGAAGCTGGTCTGCAGGTTGACCGCGATCATGACGCCGAGCCACACGGGATCGAGGTCCATGGCGAGCAGCACCGGCCCGACGATGGGCACCACGACAAAGACGATCTCGATGAAATCGAGAAAGAAGCCCAGCACGAACATCACCGCCATGACGACAATCATCGCACCCAGCGCGCCGCCCGGCATGCTCGAGAGCACCTCGTGGACCAGCACGTCGCCGCCCAGGCCGCGGAATACCAGCGAAAACACCGAGGCCCCCAGCAGGATGACAAAGACCATGGCCGTCACCTTCAGCGTCGCCTGCAGCACGTCGGGCAGGACGCCGGAACGGTTGCTGCGCAGGATCGCCACCCCGAGGCCCCAGAGGAAGACCAGTCCCAGCACGATGCAGACGCCAAAGGCTATGGCGTCCGCCACCGGCACGACGTCGCGGGACATGCGCAGGTCGAACAGCGATGTGATCGTCAGCATGGCAAGCAGGGCGAGCGCGCCGAGGTAGATCTGCCGGTTGCCCACGGCCCCGTCGCGTCCGCGCGCGGCCAGCAGCAGGGCGCCGACGCAGCCCACGGCGGCGGCTTCGGTGGGCGTGGCGACACCGGCGATGATCGAACCCAGCACGGCCACCATCAGCGTCAGCGGCGGCAGCAGGACGACGACGACGCGGCGGCCGAGGTCGCCTTCCTGCCGCGGCGGCAGGGCCGGCGCGATCGCGGGCCGTAGCCAGGCGATGCCCAGCGTCCACACAAGGTAGAGGCCGACCAGCATGAGGCCGGGCAGGAAGGCGCCGGCGAAGAGGTCGACGACCGAGACCGGGTCGGGCGCCCAGTTGCCCTTGGCGATCTGGGCCTGGGTGTTGGCGCCCTGCAGAATGTCGCCCAGCAGGACCAGCACGATCGACGGCGGAATGATCTGGCCCAGGGTGCCCGAGGCGCAGATGACACCGGTGGCGATGCGCGGGTCGTAGCCCGCCTTCAGCATGGTCGGCAGGCTGAGCAGGCCCATGGTGACGACCGTCGCGCCGACGATTCCGGTCGAGGCCGCCAGAAGCGCCCCGACCAGGACGACCGCGATGGCAAGGCCGCCGCGCACGCGGCCGAACAGCAGGCCCATGGTCTCGAGCAACTGCTCGGCGATGCGCGAACGCTCTAGGATGATGCCCATCAGCACGAAGAGCGGCACCGCGACCAGCACCTCGTTGGACATCACGCCGAAGTAACGCGAAGCGAGGCTTCCCAGCAGGGCGAGATCGAACATGCCCAGCGCCCAGCCGGCGAAGGCAAAGACCAGTGCCGAACCCGCCAGGGAAAAGGCGACCGGGAAACCCGCCATCAGCACGCCGCAGGTCGTCACGACCATCAGGACGGCAAGGACCTCCTGCCAGGTCATGGTGCTGCGTCCCTTCCGGCCCGTCCGGTGAGGACGAGGAAGCTGCGCGCCGCCAGGGCCAGGCCCTGCAGGGCGAGAAGCACGCAGAAGACGATGAGGAAACTCTTGAGGACAAAAAGGCCCGGCACGCCGCCCGCCTCGCGCGAGGATTCCAGGCGCGCCCACGACGTCATGACGTAGGGCAGGCTCGACCAGGCGGTGACCGCGACCATCGGGAGCAGCAGGACGAGACTGCCGACGAGATCGACCCAGGCCTTGTAGCGCGGCCCCAGCGGCCGGTAGAGGATGTCGACGCGGACATGGGCATCGGCCATCAGGGCGTAGCCCGCCCCGACCATGAAGACGATACCGTGCATCCAGACATAGGATTCCTGGAGCCAGACGAAGCCGAAGGAAAAGACGTAGCGCAGGATCGCCACGGCGAAGGTGACCAGCGCCATGAGGAGCACGAGCCACGATACCCAGCGACCGACCGCGCCGTTGAGCCGATCGACAGCGTCGGCAAAACGGCCCAGCAGCAAACCTGCCTGTGAACTCCGGCCGCCTTGCGCCAAGGCCGGCCCTCCCCTTCGTGAAACCGCGCCATGCCCCGGCGCGCCGTGCCCTGCCGGTCTAGCCGAACTTGTTGTTGCTGGCGAACCCGGCGGGCGCGATGCGGCCGGCGCCGCTCCTCTTGCCGATCCAGTTTGCGAGATCCGTCTCGGTGCGCGTACGCGTGCCCGAACGCCAGGTCAGGCCCTCGGCCAGGGTGAACCCCTTGGCGTCCGACAGGCCGCCCGACTTGTAGCGCTGCAGCAGGACGCCCTTGCCCCGCGTCATCTCGGGCGTCTCCTCGATCGGGAAGACGATCAGCTTGCGGTTCTCGCCGACCACCGCGACATGGTCGCCCTCGAGGATGCGCGCCACGGCGGCCTCGCCGTCGCCCGAGACGTTGAGCACCTGCTTGCCTGCCCGGGTCTGGGCGAACACTGCCTCCTCGGGCACGATGAAGCCGTAGCCCAGGCTGGAGGCAAGCAGCAGCCTGCGGTCGCCCTGGTAGACGAACATGGCGATGATCTCGACGTCGTTGCCCAGATCGAGCATCAGGCGCACCGGATCGCCGTAGCCGCGCCCGCCCGGCAGCTTGTCGCAGGAGAGCGTGTAGAAACGGCCGTTGGTGGCAAACAGCAGGATCTTATCGGTGGTCTGGGCCTCGGCCCGGAAGCGCTCGCGGTCGCCTTCCTTGTAGCGCAGCGCGCCGACCTGCTCGCCGTGGCCCTTGGCCGCGCGAATCCAGCCCTTGGCCGACAGCACCACAGTCACCGGCTCGCGCTCGATCGTGGCGTCGATCGGAATCTCGATGTCGGCGGGCGGCTTGCCGATGCGGGTGCGGCGCCTGCCCGGTTCGGTCTTTTCGCCGAAGCGCGCGCGGGTCTCCTTGAACTCGTCCTTCAGCGCACTCTTCTGTTTGGCGTCGCTGGCAAGCAGCGCCTCCAGATCCTTCTTCTCGGCACTGAGCGCCTTCTTCTCGGAGAGAAGCTGCATCTCCTCGAGCTTGCGCAGGGAGCGCAGGCGCATGTTGAGGATCGCCTCGGCCTGCACATCGCTGAGCTTGAAGCGCTTCATCAGGGCGGGCTTGGGTTCGTCCTCCTCGCGGATGATGCGGATCACCTCGTCGAGGTTGAGATAGACGATGAGGTAGCCTTCCAGCACCTCCAGCCGCTTGACGATCTTGTCGAGACGGTAGGCCGAGCGGCGCTGCAGCACGACCTGGCGGTGGTCGATGAAGGCGATCAACGCCTCGCGCAGGTTCATCACCCGCGGCACGCCGGTGGCGTCGAGCACGTTCAGGTTGAGCGAGGCGCGGGTCTCCAGCTCGGTCGCGCGGAAGACCGATCCCATCATCACCGCGGCATCGACGGTGCGGCTCTTGGGCACCAGGACGAGGCGGATATCCTCGGCCGATTCATCGACGACGCCCTCGAGCAGCGGCAGCTTGCGCGTCTCGATCAGCTCGGCGATGCGCTCAACCAGGCGCGACTTCTGGACCTGCCAGGGGATCTCGGTGACGACGATCTGCCAGGTGCCGCGTCCCAGGTCCTCGACCTGCCAGGTGGCGCGCACGCGGAAGGAACCCCGGCCTGTGGCATAGGCCTCCATCACCGCCTCGGGTGACTCGACCAGCTCGCCGCCGGTCGGGAAATCGGGCCCGGGGACGAGCGACACCAGCGTCTCGAAGGTCGCCCTGGGCTTGTCGACCAGATGGATCAGCGCGGCGCAGAGTTCGCCGGCGTTGTGTGGCGGCACGCTGGTCGCCATACCCACGGCGATGCCGTTGGCGCCGTTGGCCAGCAGGTTGGGAAAGGCCGCCGGCAGGACGACGGGTTCGCTCTCGGAGCCGTCGTAGGTCGGGCGGAAGTCGACCGCGTCCTCGTCGAGGCCGGCGAGCAGGGCCGTCGCCACCTCGGTCATGCGCGCCTCGGTGTAACGCATGGCCGCGGCGTTATCGCCGTCAACGTTGCCGAAGTTGCCCTGGCCGTCGACCAGCGGGTAACGCGCCGCGAACTCCTGGGCCAGACGCACCAGGGCGTCGTAGATCGACTGGTCGCCGTGCGGGTGGTACTTGCCGATGACATCGCCGACGACGCGGGCCGACTTCTTGAAACCTTCCTTGGGGTCCAGCTTCAACTGGCGCATCGCGTAGAGGATGCGGCGATGCACCGGCTTCAGCCCGTCGCGCACGTCGGGCAGCGAGCGGGAGGTGATGGTGGAAAGCGCGTAGGCCAGATAACGCTCGCCGAGCGCGACGGCGAGCGGCACCGGCTCGATGCGGGGCGAATCAAGAACGTCCGTCATGGCGAGCTTATAACACCAGATTTTGTGGTCGCGCGAGCCATTCGGCTGACGAACCGCTCACGCGCGGGCGGCGGGCCGCCGTCATCGTGGACAAACAGGTGGCGCTCCAGGAAGTGGCCGGTCAGGCGCAATCCCGCGAGTACCTCTTCGGGTCCACCGTCTGGTCCTCCGACCAGGAATCCCGGCAGCGCCAGCAGCTTGTCGCGGTAGGGTTCGCCCGCCGAGGCACACACGGCCCGGCCCGAGCGGGGCGAGACCCAGACCAGGGCATCGTTGCCGCCGGTGACGGCGCATTCGGAAAAATCGAGGCCGAAGCCCAGCTGTTCGAGCAGACCCAGTTCCCAGCGGACATAGACGGGACCCCAATGGCTGCCCGGAGCGGCCAGCGCATCGAGCAGCGCCAGGAAACCGTCGAACAGCGGGCCGTAGGGATGGCGCTCGGGCAGCGCCCGCTCGGCCATGGCGCAGGCCGAGGACAGGCATGTCAGGCGTTCCGCGTCCTCGATGAACCCGGCGGGCGCGGCACGCTCGGCCTCCACGGTGAAGGTGCCCAGGTGTTCGGCAAGCCTACCGCGCCAGCGCGCCTGGATGACGTTGCCCGGCTGCAGCACCCCCTTGAGGCGCCGCCCGGTGCCGCCGCGCACCAGCCCGGCATGGCGCCCCCGCTCGCGCGTCAGCAGGGTCACGATGGCGTTGTTCTCGCCATGGACCCGCGCCGCCAGCACGATGCCTCGATCGCTCCACTCCATGGCCATGACATGGCGGAGGCCGCGGTTGGGGTCAACAGGGACCCTCACCCTCCCACCGCTTCGCGGCGGGCCCCTCCCTCTCCCGCAAGCGGGAGAGGGGCAAGGACGGCGGCCACCCTGCCCTTCTCCCCTACGGGGAGAAGGAGGGGCCCGCGCCGACAGGCGTGGGAGGATGAGGGGGAAGCCTCAGCGCGGGAAATCGAGCCCCATCTCGCGGTAGCGGGCAGGGTCGTCGAGCCAGCCGGGGCGGACCTTCACGTGCAGGAAGAGGTGTACCTTGCACTCGAGGATCTCCTCGAGTTCCAGGCGCGCAGCCATGCCGATGTCCTTGATGGTGCGCCCGCCCTTGCCCAGCAGGATGGGCTTGTGGCCGTCGCGCGCGACGTAGATCACCTGGTCGATGCGCACGGCGTTCTCGCCCTCGATCTGCGTCCACATCTCGGTCTCGACGGCAACCTGGTAGGGCAGTTCCTGGTGCAGGCGCAGAAAGATCTTCTCGCGCACGATCTCGGCAGCAAGCTTGCGCATCGGCAGGTCGGAGACCTGGTCGGCCGGATAGAGCCAGGGGCCGGGCCGCACCCGCTGGGCCAGCAATTCCAGCAGTTCGGGCATGCCCTCGCCCTTGAGCGCGGAGATGTAGAAGATCTCCTCGATCGCCGGACTCTGGCTCAGCGTCGAGGTGAGCGGCAGCAGTTCGGCCTTGGACACCGCATCGATCTTGTTGAGGGCGACCATGACACGCCGCTTGTGTTCTTCCAGGCGTGCCAGGATCAGCCGCAAGTCCTTGTCGACGCCGCGGGTGGCATCGACCAGCAGCAGCACCATGTCGGCCTCGTCGGCGCCGGCCCAGGCGGCATCGACCATGGCGTGGTCCAGGCGCCGCTTGGGCTCGAAGATGCCCGGCGTATCGACGAAGACGACCTGGGAGGAACCATCGATGCGGATGCCCACGATCCGGCTGCGCGTCGTCTGCACCTTGTGGGTGACGATCGAGACCTTGGTCCCGACCGCGGCGTTGACGAAGGTCGACTTGCCCGCATTGGGCGCGCCGACGATGGCGACGAAGCCGCAGCGGGTCGCCCCGCCCTCCTGTTCGCCGCTCATGTCCGTTCTCCCTGTTGGGCGCGCGCGAGGAGATCCTCGGCGGCGCTCTGTTCCGCGGCGCGTTTCGAGCCGCCCTGCGCCCTGGTCTCACCGACGCCCTGCACGGTGCAGGTCACGGTGATGGTGGGCGCGTGGTCGGGCCCGGTGCGATCGATCATGGCATAGGCCGGCAGCGGCAGGCCGCGGCCCAGCGCCCATTCCTGCAGGCGGGTCTTGGCATCGCGCGGCGGGCGCTGCGTATCGCGCATGCGCTGCGACCAGAGGTCCTCGACGCAGGCTTCGGCAGCCGCCAGACCGCCGTCGATGAACAGTGCGCCGAGCAGGGCTTCCATGACATCCGAGAGCACTGTGGCGTTCTCGCGCGCGCCGCTGCCCTGGGCATCGCGCGACATCGCGATGTGGTCGCCAAGGTCGATCAGGCGCGCGACCTCGGCCAGGGTCTCGCGGCGCACCAGATCGGTGTGGCGCACGGCCAGCTTGCCCTCGGCTTCCGTGGGGAAGTGGCGATAGAGCATGGCGGCGACACACAGGCCCAGGACCCGGTCGCCCAGGAACTCCAGGCGCTCGTAGCCCAGTTCGTCGCGCCGCGAAGTCGTGCTGCGATGGGTCAGCGCCTCGCGCAGCAGGTCCGGCGTGGCGAAGCGGTGCCCCAGGGCGGCTTCCAGGTGCGCCAGCGTGGCGGGAAAGTCCCTGCTCATTCTACCGGCTGGAACAGGCGGCCCCAGCGGATGCTGGAAGGCCAGGTCCAGGGTTCAAGCAACCCGCCGCAGCCGTCGGTCGAGAAGAACAGGAACTCGGCGCGCCCGATCAGGTTCTCGGCCGGAACGAAGCCGACGTCGGCGAAGGCGCGGCTGTCGTTGGATCGGTCGCGGTTGTCGCCCATCATGAAGTAATGGCCTTCGGGCACGGTGTAGATCGGCGTGTTGTCGAAGGGATGGCTGGTGTCGGACCCCAGGATCGGGTGCGAGACGCCGTTGGGCAGTGTCTCGGTCTCGACCGCCAGCTCGCGCCCGCCCGTGCACGTGGCATCAAGGAAAGGTGCGGCAGGCTCGTGTTTCACGGCCAGGCCGTTGATATGGAGCACGCCGTCGATCACCTGGATGGTGTCGCCGGGCAGGCCTACGACGCGCTTGATGAAATCGATCGAGGTCTCGGTCGGCTTGCGGAAGACCGCGACATCGCCGCGCTCGGGCTCGCCCCCCAAAGCACGCCCGTTGAACAGCGGCACGTCCAGGCCGAACCCCAGGGAATAGCGGCTGTAGCCGTAGGAGAACTTCGAGACGAAGAGATAGTCGCCGATCAGCAGCGTCGGTTTCATCGAACCCGAGGGGATGTTGAACGGCTCGTAGAAGAACGTCCGCACGACCATGGCGATGACAATGGCGTAGATGATCGTCTTGAAGGAACCCAGGACGCCCTTGACGCCGCCATCGCTGTCCCAGCCGACGAACCAGCCCACGGCACGGATCGGAGCAAGAACGATCGCCAGGAGCGGGTTCTGCTTGCCCCCTTCGTCCGGCGGTCGCTTGGCGCCGTTCCCGGCCTTGGGATCGTTGGGTGGCTGGTTCATCGTTGTTCCGTCGCCGCGATGGGATTGGCCGAGATGATGACGATGGCCTGGGCCAGCGGCGGGTCGTCGGTCATGGTGAGGTCGATCTGCGCCTCCATGCCGGGGGGCGTCATGCTGGCAAGACGTTCCGCAGCCCCCCCGGTGAGATGCAGCGTGGGTTTGCCCGACGGCAGGTTGACGACCTGGAGGTCGCGCCAGAAGACGCCGAGGCGGAAACCGGTGCCCAGCGCCTTGGAACAGGCCTCCTTGGCGGCAAAACGCTTGGCATAGGTCGCCGCCCGCGTCGCGCGCCCGTCGGCCTTGCGCCGCTCGGTCTCGGTGAAGACACGCTCGGTGAAGCGCGTGCCGAAACGCTCCAGGGTCTTCTCGATACGACGGATGTCGATGGTGTCGAGGCCCAGACCCAGGATCATGACGGAAAACGCCGGCTCACGCCGACCGTGCGCCGTTGGCGGCCGCGCGCGAATTGTCCATCAGCGCGCGCATGCGCGTGATGGCGCTTTCGAGCCCGCCGAAGATCGCCTCGCCGATCAGGAAGTGGCCGATGTTGAGTTCGGCGATGGTGCCGATGGCCGCGATGGGGCCGACCGTACCGAAGGACAGGCCATGGCCGGCATGGCACTCCACACCCAGTTCGGCGGCACGCGCGGCGGCCTTGACGACCCGCTCCAGCTCGGCATCGCCGTTGGACCCCGCGGCGGCCTCGCAATAGGCGCCGATGTGCAGTTCGACGACCGGAGCGCCCGCCTCGTGCGCGGCTTCGAGCTGCTTGATGTCGGGATCGATGAAGAGGGAGACCCGGATGCCGGCCTTCGAGAGTTCGGCGATGTAGGCCTTGATGTCGAAATTGGCGCCGGCGACGTCCAGCCCGTTCTCGGTGGTCTTTTCCTCGCGCCTCTCGGGCACCAGGCAGGCGGCATGGGGCCGGTGGCGCAGGGCGATCTCCAGCATCTCGGCGGTCGGCCCCATCTCCAGGTTCAGCGGCAGGTCGATCTCGGCCATCAGGCGCTGGATGTCGCCGTCGGAGATGTGGCGGCGATCCTCGCGCAGATGCGCGGTGATGCCGTCGGCGCCGGCCTTGACCGCGAGCCTAGCGGCCCGGACCGGGTCGGGGTGGCGGCCGCCGCGGGCGTTGCGGATGGTGGCGACGTGGTCGATGTTGACGCCGAGGCGCAGCGGGGTGGTGGGCAGGGGGCGGGGCATCGCGAACTCCGGCAGGTGACGCTGATCTAGGATTTTTCCGGCCCGCCGCCAGAGGCGGCACCGCCGCGCCCCAGC
>JAQCLG010000154.1 GCA_027592745.1 Pseudomonadota bacterium
TGCACCGTTGTTCCTCAGACCCGGGCGATGGTGGTCCCATCGACCCATGGGCCCGATCGGCGGTGCGGGGCTTGCCCTGCTGCTCTGGATCGCCGGCGTCACGCTGGTCCCCGGCGTCGGTTTCCCCAAGGTGCCGTTCGACAGCTATCTGTTACCCGGGCTGCTGGCCGCCGGGGCCGGCTTCCGGCTTGTCCACGGCCGGGCAGGGCGCCGGCCCGGCGGGGCCCTGGGGGTCGCCCTGCTCTGTGCGGGGCTGGCAGGCCTCGCCCTGGAGGCCGGGCGCGGCGACATGATCGTGCTCTGCGGGGTGATGTTTCTGCTGCTCGAACTGGGCCTTCTGCTGCCGCGCGGTCCCAGGGCTGCGGCGGGCGATGCCGCGTTCTGCTGCCTGGCCCTGCTGGGGGCGGCGACGGCCCTGTCTACCGGCTGAACGCCAGGGTTCAGGTGCCGGCGCAGAGCACGTCGAGGTTGCCGTCGAAGATCGGCCCGGTGCCGAACAGGGCAGCACCCAGACCGGCCAGGATCTCCCCGGTACGCGGGCTGACCGTGGGATCGAAGAGGTCGCCCTTGACGTAGACCGGAGTGAGCAGGCGCAGGAAGGACCAGTCGATGGCCTTGGGCTCCAGCTCGACGTCGATGGTCTGCCTGCCGAGGTCAAGGCCGCCTTCGGCGATGATCACGACGTTTTCCAGCGCCACTGCCGAGTGCTCCAGGGTGCCCACGCCCGCGGCGAAGTCGACGTTGACGACGATGCAGCGGATCGGCGTCTTTTCCGCAGGATCGAAGAGCGAGGAGAGCATCGCCGAGAGGATGTTCTTGGTCAGGACCTCGATGGCGCCCGATTTCATCCAGCCCTCGCCACGCTTGAGCTGCATGCGGCCGTCCAGCGCTGCCAGAAGCTGTGCGAACGTGGCGCCGCGGCTGTCGACCGTCATGTCGAGCGCCATCTCGCCGGAGGCGGCTTCGGCGATGCCGGCCTCGCGCAGCAGCTTGTCGGAATCGATGTGATCGATCTCGAGCTGCGCCGAAAGCTGGGTGTCGGCGCCGATGGGCTTGAGGGCCAGACTCCCGGCGACGCTGCCGTTGAAGACGTCGGTCTGCAGCTTGTCGATGCGCAGGGTATCGCCGGCAATGAGGATCTGCGCCCCGACATTCTCCAGGACATTGTCCGACCAGAGCATCTCCCGGGCATCGAGCTGCAGGTCGAGGGCGAGTTCCGGCATCGTCCATGCGGGCAACGCGGTAGCCAGCAGTGCCTGCAGGTCGCGCTCCTCCTCCGCGGCTGCCGGTTCGGGCGACGTGCCCTCGGGTTCGAGGAAGTCGTCGATCACGACGCGCCGCGAGGCAAACTGCGCCACGATCCGCTGGGGCGTCTCGTTGAAGGAAAGCTCCAGGCTGCCGGCCAGGTCCGAACCGGCCAGCTGCGTGCGATCGAGCTGGAAGGCGACGCTGTCCTTGAGGACCTGGACGGTGCCGACGGCGTCGAGCGGCAGCGCCTGCGGCATCGTCATGCCGACCTCGGCCAGCGCGGTGCGGATGTCGTCGGATTTCAGCTCCATGGTCACCGGGCTGGCATAGACCTCCAGCGCCGGCGTGATGCTGCGGGTAATGGCGATGTCGAGGCCCAGCAGGCTGGCACGGCTCTGCAGGATCCAGGGCGAGGGCTTGGCGATCAGATCGACCAGGGGCACGAAGGAGAGCGCCAGCGCGATAGGGATGCCGGCCAGCACGATCTCCTCCTCACCCGACATCGGTTCGTCCGGCCTAGCGTGGAGTTCCAGGTTGCGGAACTCCAGGGCGACCGCGTCGGTGCCGATCTGCAGCGACCCGCCCTGCAGCGCGAGGTCGGCGGTCGCCGCCTCTGCCAGCGTGCGCAGGGTGGTGCCGCGCGTGGTCATCTCCAGCGCGGCGCGATCGATGTGACCTTCGAGCAGGCCCTGGAGGCCGAGATCGTTGCCGATGTTGCGCGGGTCGATGTTGCCGGCCTCGGCCTGCACCGCGAAGACCGGCAGGGGCTGGGTGGCATCGATGCTGACCGACAGGGTCGCGGGCGCACCCAGCAGGGTCGCCTTGCCGTCCTGCGTCGTCAGCACGCCATCGCCCAGAAGCAGGCGGGTCGCGACCTGGTCGAAATGCAGGGGTGCCAGGGTGATGCGGTCGAAGGCCAGGTCGAGATCGAGGGTGACGCCGTCGAGATCGCCCTGTTCGAGGAAGGCCGCGTCGATGTCGGTTTCGCCTTCGTCGCCGACGATGCTGAGAAGGTGGCCGGAAAGGTCGCCGCTGACGCTGACCGTCTCGTCGTCGATGGCGACGTCGAGGCTGCCCTGCGCCTGGCTGTTGCCGACCGTGGCGTCGATCCAGTCGAGGCGCCAGCCATCGGCGGTGTCGGAGACGTGGAAGTAGCCCTGGGACCGGCCTTTCATGGGCAGATCGATGGCGAGCAGTGCCGCGATGCGGGCGATGTCGCTGGCGCGCAGCAGGCCTTCCAGGCGCAGGCCGCTTGCCGTGTCGGGATGCATGACGACGCCGACGAGATCGATGCCGACATCGTCGTTGCCGACATGGAGTTCCAGCGGCCAGCCTTCGTTGCCCGAAACCAGCTCGCGCAACTGGCCGGTGGTCAGGAACAGGCTTGCCGGATTGCCGTCGGCCGATCCCGTCGCCTGGACCGTGAGATAGTCGCCGGTACCCGCGTGGGCAGAGAAGGTGTCGAGGGTGGCCTGCGAGGCCGTGCCGTCTTCCCATGTCGCCGCCAGGGCGGTACCTTGCCCCTCGAGGTCCAGGGCGAGGCTGGCGAGCAGGTCCCGCACCGTCGATCCGCTGGCCTGTGCATCGAGAGAAAGACGGCCGATCTCACCGGTCAGGGTCAGCTCGGGACGCCATTTCTGCAGCAGTTCGTCCAGCGGCACGCGGTCGGCCTGGATCGAGATGGTGATCTCGTTGCGACCGGCATGGGCCTGGAGCGTCCCGGTCAGGGTTTCGCCCTCGATGCGGAAGCGCAGGGGCGAGATGTCGAGGTGGCCCTGTTCCAGGCGCAGCGGCAGCTCCAGTTCGGTCAACGCCAGGGCGCCCAGGGCATGGTTGGCGATCGTCAGGTCGAGATCGAGATCGATCGCCTCCAGGGCGCCATAGGGCACCGTGGTGTCGAGCAGGTCCTGCAGCTCGCCGGCTCCGTCAACTTCGCCGGCCGGCAGCGCGCTGATCGCAAGCCGGCCGGTGATCGCGGCGGGTGCGGCGGCCAGGGCGACGACGAGATCGGCGGTGGCCTCGACCTTGCCGGCGGTGACCCGGACCTCGGTCAGCGCGATCCGGTCCGGATTGCCTGCGACGGTAGCCTCGAAGGCAACCGGACCATCGATGCCGCTCTCCACGGCAAGCGGCGCAAGCAGCAGGTCGAGGCCTGTGGCGACGCCTTCGACCACCAGGTTGGCGGACGGATCGCCGGGCAGGCCCGAGAGGGTGCCGCGGGCGGTGATGTCGTTATCGGCATTGGCAAGCACGAGTTCGATCGGCCAGGACATGCCGCCCAGCAGCGCGGCAAGGCTGCCGCCGGTGATGGTGAGGTCGTAGCGCACGCCGACCCAGGCGATGGCGGCCTGCAGCCGGGTGACCTCCGCGCCCGGTGAGGCAAGCTGCAACGTCTCGATGGCGAAAGGCAGATCGGGTCCGCCGGTTTCGACGGTGATGTTGATGAGTTCCAGGGTTGCGTCATCGCTGAAGATCGACAGTTCGGACGGCGCGGCCGCGGTCGGCTCGTCGGCCTTTGCGCTGCCGCCCGCTCCATAGGGGTCGGGTCGGATGACGACATCGGCCAGGACCAGCCGGTCGATCAGGACGGCGCCGCCGAGCAGTGCGCCGGGGGCAAGGCGCACGTCGATGCGGCCGGCCTCGACGAGGGGCGGCAGGCCGCTCGCGCCGGCGACCGTGATGCCCTCGGCGGCAAGTGCAGGGCCCTGGCTCCAGCCCAGGCTGAGGCTGCCTTCGATGGCGACCGGACGGTCGAGTGCCCGCGAAAGTTCCCGCGCGATCGCCGGGCGCAGGGCATCGAGGCCGAAGAGCAGCAGACCGGCAAGCGCCAGCACCGCGATGCCGAGCAATGCGGCAAGCGCCAGTGCGGTACGTCTGATCGCAGGTCTCACGAAGCCGGTCCTCCTCACCTTCGCCGCAGTCTAGGGTGCAAGCGCGCGCTGCGGCCACAACTGCGATGGCCATGGTTTGGGGTTGCCCCGGCGGTGCCGCCTGGGGCAACAGGGTGGGACAGGACCAGGGCACGGGAGGCCCGACGCACATGCAGATCGTCTACAGCCCGGAACACGCCCGCCACGACCCCCAGAGCTTCATGGTGCGCGGCCGGATCGGTCCGGCATCGGAGGTGCCAGAGCGGGCGAGGGTGCTGCTCGAGGCGGTCGAGGGCGACGGCCACGCCGTCGTCGCGCCGCGCCGCCACGACGGGGCCGCCAGGGGACGGGTGCACAGCCCGGAGTACCTGGGTTTCCTGGAGACCGCGCACGAACGCTGGTCGCAGCTGCCCGGCGCCGGTCCGGAGGTGATGGGCAATGCCTTTCCCGGCAGGCCGGGTGCGGCGCGGCCGCGCCACATCGTCGGCCAGGCCGGTTACCATCTGGGCGACGGCGCCTGTCCGGTCGGGGCGCAGACCTGGCAGGCGGCCCTTGCCTCCAGCGAGGTCGCCCTGACCGCAGCCGACCTCGTGCTCGAAGGTGCAAGCGCGGCCTACGGCCTGTGCCGCCCGCCGGGCCATCATGCCTTCCGCGACATGGCGGCCGGGTTCTGCTTCCTCAACAATGCCGCGATCGCGACCGAACGCCTGCTGCCGGCCTGCGGCCGGGCCGCCCTGCTCGACATCGACATCCACCACGGCAACGGCACCCAGGCGGTGTTCTGGGAGCGCGACGACGTGCTGTTCGTGTCGATCCATGCCGATCCGGCCGACTTCTATCCCTGGTTCTGGGGCGGGGCGGACCAGCGCGGCGGCGGCCAGGGTCTGGGCTTCACGATCAACCTGCCGCTGGCGCTGGGCACGCAGGACGACCTCTGGCTGGAAACCCTGGACGGGGCGCTCGCGGCGATCGCGCGGTTCGCGCCGGAGGTGCTGGTGGTCTCGCTGGGCCTGGATGCCCAGGAGGGCGATCCGGTGGGAGGCTTCCGGGTGACGACGCCCGGGTTCGCCCGCGCCGGCGAGGCCCTGGGGGGGTTTGCCCGTGGCCATGACCTGCCCACGGTGCTGATCCAGGAGGGCGGTTATCTCTGCGACAACCTGGGGCGCAACCTTGCCGCAACCCTGGGCGGCTTCGAATCGGCGCGGGGCTGAAGCCGGCCCGCGGCCCGGAAACGAAAACGGCGGCCCAGGGCCGCCGCTGACGTCAACACATGGAACCCGGGATCAGCCCAGGCCAAGACCCGCGAAACGCTTGTTGAAGCGCGCCACCTGGCCTTCGGCATCGAGCATGCGCGCCGAGCCGCCGGTCCACGCCGGATGCGACTTGGGATCGATGTCGAGCGTCATCGTGTCCCCGGCCTTGCCCCAGGTCGAACGGGTGGTGAACTCGGTACCGTCGGTCATGACGATCCGGATTTCGTGGTACTCAGGATGGATATCGCTCTTCATAGCGAGGCCTCCGTAAACAAGGCGCGCCTTATAGGCTGACGCCGGGTCCACCGCAAGCCCGCAACGCCGGGGAAGTTTGGCCCGCCCGGTGACAGCCGTGCTTGGCGCGGCCGGGGGGCACTGCTATAGGGGCCGACGTGCTCACCCCGCGACGAAAACCCGACACCGGCAACGGCCTCAGCCAGGCGAACGAACGGCAGAAAAGCCGGAATTTCGCCGATCTGCGCCGCCTTGCCCCCTATCTGGCGCCCTACAAGCTTCAGGTCGCCGGCGCGCTCGTCGCGCTGGTCGTCGCCGCCGGCACCGTGCTGGGGCTTGGGGCGGGCCTGCGCGCCCTGGTCGACCAGGGGCTTTCCCAGGGCGATGCCGGCCTGCTCGACCATGCCCTGATCGCCCTGGTGGCGATCGTGGTGGTGCTCGCCTTTGCCAGCTACGGCCGATTCTTCCTGGTTTCCTGGCTGGGCGAACGGGTCGTTGCCGACCTGCGCCGCGACGTCTTTTCCCGCGTTCTGGTGCAGCCGCCGGCCTTCTTCGAGACCGTGCGCACGGGCGAGGTGCTCTCGCGCCTGACGACCGATACCTCGGTACTCCAGACAGTGGTCGGCTCCAGCCTCTCGGTCGCGCTGCGCA
This sequence comes from Pseudomonadota bacterium, assembly GCA_027592745.1. Lineage (GTDB taxonomy): Bacteria > Pseudomonadota > Alphaproteobacteria > SP197 > SP197 > CALGGB01. Next base: position 6,257 of record JAQCLG010000154.1, read on the forward strand.
ACCTGCTGCTGCTGATGGGCGGCACGGTGATGCTGGCGGTGACCAGCCCCAAGCTGACGGCCATCGTCTTCCTGCTGGTGCCCGTGGTGCTGGTGCCGATCATCGTCTTCGGCCGGCGCGTGCGGCGCCTGTCGCGGCTGTCGCAGGACCGCATCGCCGATGTCGGCCACCGCATCGACGAAACCCTCAACGGCATGGCCACGGTCCAGGCCTTCGCCCAGGAGGCCGCCGAGACCCGGCGCTTCGGCGGCGCGGTCGAGGAAGCCTTCGACGTTGCCGTGCTGCGCATCCGGGCGCGCGCCATGCTCACCGCCACCGTGATCCTGCTGGTCTTCGGCGGCATCAGCGGAGTGCTCTGGATGGGCGGGCACGACGTGCTTTCCGGGCGCATCAGCGGCGGCGACCTGGCCGCCTTCGTCTTCTACGCCGTGATCGTGGCCGGTTCGGTCGGCGCCATCAGCGAGGTCTACGGCGACCTGCAGCGCGCCGCCGGCGCCGCCGAACGGCTGGTCGAACTGCTGAACGCACAGCCGGCGATCGCCGCACCGGCCGAGCCGGTGGACCTGCCCGGGCCGCTGCCGGGCGCGGTGACGATGGAGGGTGTGCGGTTCGCCTATCCGGCCCATCCCGAGACGGCGATCCTCGACGGATTCGACCTGACGGCGGCGCCGGGCGAGACGGTGGCGCTGGTCGGCCCCTCGGGCGCCGGCAAAAGCACGGTGTTCCGCCTGCTGCTGCGTTTCTACGATCCCGAGCAGGGCCGCGTCCTGGTCGACGGCGTCGATGTCCGCCAGGCCCGTGTCGATACCCTGCGCGGCCGCCTGGCGCTGGTGCCCCAGGAGCCGGTGATGTTCGGCACCTCGGTTGCCGACAACATCCGCTACGGCCGCCCGGAAGCCAGCGACGCGGAGGTGCGCGCGGCGGCCGAGGCGGCCTTCGCGCTCGACTTCATCGAACGGCTGCCCGAGGGATTTGCCACCTTCGTGGGCGAACGGGGCATCCGGCTCTCGACCGGACAGCGCCAGCGCATCGCCATCGCCCGCGCCATCCTGCGCGACGCGCCGATCCTGCTGCTCGACGAGGCGACCAGCGCGCTCGATGCCGAAAGCGAGCAGATGGTCCAGCTTGCGCTCGACAAGCTGATGGTCGGGCGCACCACCCTGGTCATTGCCCACCGCCTGGCGACGGTGCTGAAGGCGGACCGCATCGTCGTCGTGGACGATGGCCGGATCGTCGCCAGCGGCACCCATCAGGAACTGGTCACCCAGGGCGGGCTCTACGCCCGCCTGGCCGACCTGCAGTTCGACCTGGGCCGCGAGGCGGCGGCGGCCGCTTCAGCCTGACGGCGCGGTCAGCGGCATCATCAGGCAAGCCAGCCCCGGTAGCGGATCAGGCGGCGTCGGAAAGGCAGATCGATGGCGACATCGAAACTGAAATGGCCCAGCGGGTCGACCCTTTCGGTGGCGTGGCCACGCAGCCCCAGCCAGCCGGGCAGGGGCAGTCCCAGCAGGCGGTTGCGCCCGATGCGCAGGTCGATGCCCTGCGTGCCGGCCGTCACCTCCAAACGCACCGTCAGGGGACCGTAGCGCTCCTCGAAGCGGCCGGGGCCGGGCCGGTGCAACAGGGAGGTCTCGGCATGGCCGTCGAAGCTGCGCTGCCAGCGTTCCTGCCCTGGGGCCAGGGCGACATGGACCGATACGGGAATCTCGGTGCCCTCGGCAGGCAGCATGCCGAGCCGCGTGGCGAGCCGCACGATGACACTCTCGCCGTGTTCGACCGTGCCGGCGCCCGACAACGTGGTGTCGTGGCTGAGTTCGTGGACCGCGCGGACCGGGGCGGGAACACGGTCCAGGTCATCGCCAAGGACCCGGCGATAGAACGAGGTCGGCCTGTCGGTTTCGAGCTGCGCCGCGATGGCATGGCCCGCGAGCAGGTCGGCAATCTCGGGCAGGCCGATCTCGCCCATGCAGGGGCGTGCGCCGGGCTCGGGTGGCCGGCCGCGCAGGATGGCAAGCGCCAGGGCGACGGCCGGCATGGCCGGGATCAGCGGGCCGTCGCCCCGCTGCGCCACCAGGGTCCAGACGGCGCGGCGCGGACGGCCATCGAGACCGATGCCGTCGACGCGCACCCGCATGCCGCCCGTTGTGGTCCCCAG
>JAQCLG010000155.1 GCA_027592745.1 Pseudomonadota bacterium
GATGTAGAGCGGATTCACACGATCACCCGGAACCGTGGAACAGTTCCGGGTGATCGTGATCCGCTCTAGGTCCGGCGCCATTCCCCCTGCTCCGTGAATCTGTGGGATCCAGGGCAGCGGTTGCCGGCGATCGTGGTGCGCGCGACCCTGGATTCCCGCGTACGCGGGAATGAGGAAAGGGTTTGGAGGTGAACCGGCTCCCTACACCAGGTCCCTTTCAATCGGGAACTCCAGCCGGCGCTCGAAGATCACCTCGCCGTGGTCGCTGGCCTTCAGGTGGGCCGAGAGCATCCAGTGGGTCTTCGTCGCGGTCAGCCTGCAGCGGCCCTCCGTCTTCGTGTCCCAGTCTCCCTTCTTGTAGGTGAAGACGCTGCCCATCTCGGTCTCGGCCGAAAGCGGGTCGCCCTCGGTGACGCTGCAGCGTTCGTCGATCCAGCGGCCGATCTCGACGCCGGTGTCGGCGATGACGATACGGCCGTCGACCTCCTCGGCCCGCACGGTCACCGTGCCGCTGGCGACGTCCTTCTCGATGACGCGGCGGAAACGGGGCGGCTCGACGATATGTCTGGCCATGGGCTCGCCCATCTCCGGCTCGCCGAAGATAACCTTCCTGTCCATGGGCCGCGGCTTGCGCAGCGGCAGGGAGAGGGTGCTGCGGCCAGTCACCACGCCCAGGTTCACCAGTTCCGCCGAGGGCCAGATCATCGGCCAGTAGGTTGTCGAGATGGCGACCCTGATGCGGTGCCCCTTGCGGAAGGAGTAGGCGACGTCGTTCAGGGGGACGGTCACCACCGTCTTGCGGCCGGGTTTCATCGGCTCGGGGAACTCGTGGCTCTTGCGGTGCGTGAGGTTGAGCACGCCGTAGGTGACGCGCGAGACCCGCCCATCGGGGAAGACGTCGTTGAGACGCACGGCGAGATAGGCGACCGGGTGGTCGACCGTGAGTTCCAGGGTGACGCTCGCCTGGCCGAGGAACTCGAGCGGAGCGCCAAGTTCGGGTGAATCGAAGACCAGGCTGCGGCAGTCGTCCTCGCGCTGGTCGGTCGGGTACTGCGGCCCGGCGCCGCCGATGCCGTGGGGGCACCACTCGCCGCCGGCCAGGCCGATGGTCTGCTCGGACACGTGTTTCAGCGTCACCGCCTTGCCGGCGCGCTGGCCCAGCACGCCGCCGGCATTGAGGTGGAAGGTCTTCGGCCGGATCGCGGGCGAGGGCCATTCCGGTTCGGCGATCCAGCGGCCCGGGCACATCGCGTAGTCGCCCTGCGGCGGCACCTCCTGCTGCATCCAGCAGCGCAGCATGGGCTCCTTCATGATGCCGGTGTCGATGCCCTTCAGCCACTGGTCCCACCAGCGCACGCATTCCTGCAGGTAGCCGACGGCCGGGCCGGGCACGCCCTGGTGGCCGTACTTGTGGTCCCAAGCGCCGATCAGGCCGCGGCGCGGCGCCTTGAGATTGGCGAGCAGCCGTGGGATCGCGTTGGAATAGCCGTCCATCCAGCCGCCGGTGGCAAAGACCGCGGCCTCGATGGCGTCGTAGTCCTCGTTGACCGAACCGTGTTTCCAGTAGGCGTCGCGCCGCTGGTGGGTGAGCCAGTCCTTGAGCGGCAGGGCGCACTGTTCCAGGCGCTCCAGCCACTTCGTCTTCCATTCCGGCCCGGCGATCTCGGGATCGGGCGGGCGGTGCAGGCGGGTGAAGAAGGAGTTGCCCCAGTCGAAGGTGTCGTTGAGGACGCAGCCGCCCATCCAGTGCATGTCGTCGGTGTAGCGGTCGTCGGTCGAGCAGTTGGTGACGATGGCCTTGAGTGCCGGCGGGCGCAGAGCGGCGATCTGCAGCGCGTTGAAACCGCCCCAGGAGCTGCCGATCATGCCGACGTTGCCGTCGCACCAGGGCTGGGCCGCGATCCAGGCGATCAGGGTCTTGCCGTCCTGCAGCTCCTGCTCGGCGTATTCGTCGGTCATCAGGCCGTCGCTGTCGCCCGAGCCCCGCATGTCGACGCGCAGGCAGGCATAACCGTGGCCGGCGAAGTAGCGGTGCATGGGATCGTCGCCACCGCGCGTGGAATCGCGCTTGCGGTAGGGCAGGTAGGTGAGGATCGCCGGCACCGGACGTTTCTCGGCCCCCTTCGGCAACCAGATTCGGGCGGCCATGCGCTCGCCCGTGTTGCCGACCGGCACCCAGGCGTTTTCGATCTCGCTATACTTCACCTTCGGCGTGGCGATCTTCATGGTAGGCCCCCCCCCAGGCGCCCCGAGTGTGCAGCCGGAGGGAAAGCCGCCTCAAGCGCGGTTCAGCGCACGCCAGTCTCGCGGTAGGCCTGCCACCAGCCCATGAAGGTTTCGGCCGGCATCGGCTTGGCGAACAGGTAACCCTGGCCGACCTGACAACCGAGCTCCGTGGCCAGGGCCGCCTGGGCTTCGGTCTCGATGCCCTCGACGACCAGGGTCTTGCCGAGGACGAGGCCGAAGGAGGCGACGGCCGCCAGCACGGCGCGGTCGGTTTCCGAGCGCTCCGCGGCGACCAGCAGGGAGCGGTCGATCTTCAGCCAGTCGGCGGGCAGGCGGCCGAGCTGGGCGATGTTGGAGTAGCCCGTCCCGAAGTCGTCGATCGCCATCTGGAAACCGGCACCGGCGAGGGCCGCCACCTGTTCCATGGTGCGCTCGAGGCTCGCGAAGGCGGCGGTTTCGGTCACCTCCAGCTTTACGGCGGCCGGTGCCACGCCGTGACGGCCTGCGATCGCCAGGAGCCGGGCGGCGAGGTCAGGCAGATCGAAGTCCCGTGCGCTGAGGTTGACCGAGACGAGCGGCAGCGGCGTCCGCCCGGTGCCGGGTTCCGCAATCAGACCACAGACCGCATCGAAGACCCATTCGGTCAGCTCGCAGATCAGGCTCGACTGCTCGGCCAGCGGCATGAAGCGCCCGGGTGGGAGCAGGCCCAGCTCCGGATGCTGCCAGCGCAGAAGGGCCTCCGCGCCGACCGGACGACGATCCGCGAGCGTGACCAGCGGCTGCAGGAAGACGCGCAGCTCGTGGCGCCGTGCGGCGCCGCGCAGGCCCGAAAGAATCTCGACGTGCTCCCGGGCGTCCTCGTTCATCGCGGAGTCGTAGAATGTCATGGGAGTGGCCCCACCCTTGGCCGCCACCACTGCCGATTCTGCGTTGGCCAGCAACACCTCCGCCGTCGAGCCGTCACCGGGCGACAGCGCGAGGCCGCCGTTGATCGCCAGAACGATCTCCTTCCCGTCCACGTCGAAGGCCGGTGTCAGGGCGTCGAGAAGATTCTGGCCGGTTTCCCATGCCCGGTCGCGGCTGGCGCCCGGCAGCAGCACGGCGAAGCCGTCACCTTCCGTCCGCGCCACCTCCTCTCCCGCGCCGGAAGACTGTGTGAGGCGTCGGGCCATCTCGGTCAGAATTTGGTCACCTGCACCGTACCCCATCGAGTCGTTGATCAGGCGCAAGCCGTCGATGTCCAGGCAGAGGAGCGCCAGCCCGGGACCCGTTGCCCCGTCGCGCTCAAGCAGGCCCGCCATGCGCTTGAGCAGGCTCGTCCGGTTCAGCAGGCCGGTCCGCACGTCGAACCGCGCCACATACCGGAGCTGCTCCTCCATGCGCCGCATGGCGGTGATGTCCTTGCCCACTCCGGCGTAAAACTGGACGTCGCCGCGGCCGTTGCGGATGGTGGAGATGGTATTTTGGACCTCGTAGGTCTCGCCGCTTTTCCTCCGGTTGACGAAGGTTCCGGTCCAACTTCACGTTTTCTCGATCTCCTCCCACATGAGCGTGTAGAACTCGCGCGGCAGCTTGCCCGAGCGCAGGAAGCGGGGATTGCGACCGCGCACCTCGGCCAGGGTGTAGCCGGTCTGCCGCACGAAGGCCGGATTGACCGTGACGATCTGGAGTTCCGCATTGGTTACCACGATGACTTCCGTCGTGGCATCGATGAGGCTGCGGCCGATCTCCAGCTGCTCCTGCGCCTCCTTGCGATCGGTGATGTCCTGCACCATGCCGAGGCCGCGCACCGGCCGCCCTCCGCTGTCCGTCTCGATCACGCCGGTCTCGCGGACCCAGCGCACCTCGCCCGCGGTGATGATCCGGTGGTCGATGTCATAGGGAGCGCCCTGCAGCGCCGCCTGCCAGGCCGCCGCGACCTGGTCCCGGTCCTGGGGATGCACGCCGTCGAGGAAGTCCGACAGCGTGACCGGCGCGCCCGGTGTCAGGCCGAAGATCTGGTAGGTCATCGCCGACCATGTCAGCCGCTCGCTGACGAGGTCGATCTCCCAGGTGCCCATGCGCGCAATCTCCTGCGCGCGCAGCAAGGTGCCTTCGAGCAGGCGCAGATCCGTGACGTCGCGCCAGACCGAGACCAGGTGCGGCTCACCGCGCATGGATGCCGGATGCGTGCTGATTTCAACATCCCGGACGATGCCGTCCTTGCGCCGGTGGCGGGAGGAGAAGTTGCCTCCGCCCCGCTGCATCATCGCGGCGATCGCGGCCCGCACCTCGGCCGGCGACTGCTCTGCTTCCACGTCCGCGACCGAGAGGCCGGCCAGTTCCTCGCGGCTGTAGCCGAGATTGCGGCAGGCGGCCTCGTTGAACTCGACGAAGCGCCCGTCGGGCACGCTGACCGCGGCGATGGAGACGACCGATTCGTCGATCAGCGCCAGGTAGAAGGCGTCGCGCGCCTCGAGGGACTCGCGCACGTCCAGACCGGCGGCGTGCGCGTGTTCCGATTCCCGGATCAGGGTCTCGACGTTGCTGACACCCAGAAGGTTCAGCAGGTGGTGCTCGGTGACGACGCCGTCGAGCGTGCCGTCGGGCCGGGTCAGGAGCACATGGCGGACGCCACGGTCGATCATGACCTGGGCAATTTCGGCGACGGGCGCCGACCGCGGCAGCACGATTGGCGTCGATGACATGGCCTCGGCAACCGGCATGTCCGTTCTGAGCGGCCCCGACGCGGCGAGTTCGACCACGTCCCGTCGGGTCAGAACGCCTGCGGGGCTCCCGTTGGCGCCGACCACGACACAACCGAGGTCACCCTCCACCATCGAGGCGATGACCTCGCGTAGCGGCGTCGAGGGCGCCAGGAGTCCCGGCAAACGGTCGAACAGGTGCGCCGACTGGGCAGCGAAGGCAAAGAAGTCCTGAGCGGCGTGGGTCAGGAGATCGCGTTCGTTGATCAACGCCGTGGCGCGGCCGTCGTCGTCGACCAGGACGAGGTGACGGGCATTGGCCCGAAGGATCAGCGCCAGCGCCTGGCGGCAGTCGGCCGCCTCGTGAAGCGTCGAGACCCGAACGCTCATGGCCGTACCGACCGCCAGGCCAGGGTCGCAGCCCTTGACGCAGGCCGCCATGATCTCGCTATCGGTCACGATGCCGACCGGGACGCCATCCTCCAGCACCGGCAGCGCGGACAGGCGCTTCTCGGCCATGCGCCGCACCGCCTCGTCGAGTCGATCGGCGCGGTCGAGCGGTGCGAAAACGGAGCGCGCAAGGCGCACCACATGCCCGTGACGAATGTGATTGACCTCCCCAGCCCCCCGCCGAGGGGTCTCGCCCCTGTCTGTCATCGCCCCCCGGCCGCGCGCGACTCCCTCAAAAACTATACCGCGCAAAAAAACGGCGCGATGACCGGGATCACGAAGTTTTGCGATCCTGCAATTTTGCAGAATGCGAATGTTTCGGAAATCTTAATTGCAGGATGCGAAGTTTTTGCATTCCGCCATTTGGTGACGCCTTCCCGACCGAGCTTCAGCCCCCCTCGCGCGGATAGACGATCACCGACAGGAAACGGATCGGCAGACTGTGGAGCGTCTCGGGCCCGTGCGGCGCGTCGGCGTCGAAGAACAGGGAATCGCCTGGGCCCATGCGGTAGCTGCGGCCCGCGTGGTGGTAGTCCATGGCCCCCTCGACGACGAAGAGGAATTCCTGGCCGTCGTGCTGGAACAGCGGGAAGACCTCGCTCTCGTGGGTCAGGGTGATCATGTAGGGTTCGACCGCGACCTGCTTGTGCACGCTGTGGCCGAGCAGGGCGTATTCGTGGCCCGCGCGGGTGCCGCGCCGCTCGATCTTGAGCCCCTCGCCGGCGCGCACGAAGGTCGCGTCGCGCTGTTCCTCGAAACGCTGGAAGAGCGCGGTGAAGGGCACGTTGAGCGCGCGCGCCAGGTTCTTCAGCGTGGTCAGCGAGGGCGAGGTCAGGCCGTTCTCGATCTTGGAGAGCATGCCCGCCGACAGGCCGGCAAGCTGGGCCAGTTCGCCCACGGTCATGCCGAGCTTCTTCCTCTGGCTCTTCACCTGGCGGCCGATCGCGGCCTCGAGGTCGCGTTCGTCCTCGACCGTGTGATGGGGATCCTGGACGAGTTCGAGGCTCATGGGGCAATCCGCGGGGCGGTGGGCGACATGGCGATCGGCAACCTGGTGCGAGGCACGTCTGCCTCCCTGATGGGACACAAGCCTACCCGTGCGGGCGCGCTGGCGCAAAACGCCGCCAAGGCGGCATCTGTCGGCTTTTACCCGCCGGGCGGGGCGTAGTACACGGAGCGCCCGAACATTCCACCGGCCCCGCCATGCCCGCCCTGCCGTCCCGCCCATCCCTCTCCGTCGAAGCCGCAACGCCTTCGCGATGATGCTGTCGCCCTCTTCCCGCCGCCTGCTGGTCTGGATGCTGCCCCTGCTGGGGCTGGCCGCGCTGCTGCGCCTGGTCGGCATCGGCCATGGCCTGCCCCATGCCGCGATGGCCGACGACGTGACGGCGGGCGCCGGCCTGATCGGCCAGATGCTGGCGGCGACCGATGGGCCGGGGCTGCTGTCCTGGGTGAGCCTGCTGCTCGCACTCCCCGTGATGGGGCTTGCCTGGTTGTGGAACGGCCTTCCCACAGGCGCCGGCTTCGAGGCCATGGTGGCGGCCAACCTGGACATCGTCGTCCTGATCGCAAGGCTGTGCGCCACCGGCGCTTCCCTGGCGACCGTGCTCCTGGTCGCGCTGATCGCGCGGCGCGTGTTCGGCGACCGCCTTGCCGGTATTGCCGCGGGCCTGCTGATGGCGACGTCCTGGCTTTCGGTGGCGCTTGCCCACAGTACGGAACCCTGGTCGGCGCTCTCCTTCTTCATCTGGCTGACGATCTACATCGCGCTGCGTTATGCCAGCCGGCCGGGCTCCCGGCGGGCGATGCTGCTGGGCCTTGCCGCCGGCCTGGGCTTCGGCACGGGCATCCTCGGCAGCCTGGGCCTGCTCGCCGGACTGGCGGTGCACCTGCGGCGCTACCGGCGCAAGGCGCTCAACCGCGACCTGGCCCTGATGCTCGCACCCGCAGTTCTGCTGGGGGCGCTGTTCGGCGTGACCGGCGCCTTCGGCGGCAGCGGCAGCAGCGGCCTGCCGGAGACCGCCGCACGGTTCCTCGAGACCGCATGGTGGAGCGAACCGGTCATGCTGGTCGGAGGCCTGCTCTCGCTCGTCCTGCTGCTGCGCCGCCATGGCCGCCTGGTCGGGCTGCTGCTGGGGGCGGGCGCCCTCTGGACGCTGCTTGCCGCGCTGACCGGGGCCGGTGACGAAGGCGCCCTGCTGCCGCTGCTTCCCCTTCTCACCCTGGCGGCAGGCGGCGGCGCTCTCTGGCTCGCCGAACACCTGCCCCTGCGTCTGGTCCGGCCGGCTGCTGGGGCGGGCGCTCTGGTGCTGCTCTATCCGCTGGCGACAGCCGGCTGGTTTTCCCTGCTGCTGGCATCGAGCGACACGCGGGAGCTGGCGGCCGCCTGGCTGGAAACGAACCTGGACGCTGGCAGCGCCGTGGTGATCGACCTCGATCCGGTCACGCTGCCGGCGACCCTGGACGGGCTGCTCGACCAGGAACTCTACCTGCCCGGGTCGCTCGATACGCGCATGCGGCTTGCCCTCGAACACGGCTGGCCTGAAGGCACAAGCGCCAGGCTGCGCGCGCTCCACGTCAACCGCGCCGGAGCCCAGGTGGTCGAGGGCGATGCCGGGCGCGCCCTGTTCCCGCTGCTCGCGGATGCCGGCTACACGACCTTCGCCATCGCCCGGCGCGACGATGCCACGCCCAGCGGCCTGCAGCGCGCCGTGCTCGCCGACTACGACAAGCTGGCGCTGTTCCTGACCTCCGATGCCGACGATGCCCCCCACGCCCCCGACCTGAACGAAGGCCTGCTCGTCGAAAGTCCGGTCTGGCACCTGTTCCTGCTCGACCGCCTGGGCCGCTCGGTGCTGATCGCTCGGGTGCCGGAGGGCTGACGCCAGTGGATAGAAAAGACTCCGCCAGGAAGGCGGCGTGCGGACAAAACGCAGCCTTGCGACCCTAGAGCGGATCACGATCAGCCGGAACCGCTCGGCGGTTCCGGCTGATCGTGTGAATCCGCTCT
>JAQCLG010000156.1 GCA_027592745.1 Pseudomonadota bacterium
GCAGCCCGGGGGGCAGTGCGACGGGTGCGCGCGGCGGCGGCGCCTCCGCCGGCACCGCGGCAGGCGCGGCGGCGAAACGGTCGACCGGTTCGGCCGCGACGGTCTCGTCGACGCCGATGTCGGCATACCATTCCAGAAGTGCGACCAGCGCTGCGCGATCCGTTGCCATGGCGCGAGCGTAAAGCAGATTGCCGCCCCTGCGTGAATCCGCTCTGGGCGGCAATTGCAGCGCGCGCCTGCCTCGGATAAGAGGGGCCGCAGCACACCAATCGGGTCGTGGAGTGGTTGAAATGGCGGAAGTCGAACGCGAAAGCATGGAATTCGACGTGGTGATCGTCGGCGGTGGTCCCGCCGGTCTCGCCGCGGCAATCCGGCTGCGCCAGCTGGGCGCCGAGCAGGGTCGCGAGATCAGCGTCTGCGTCGTGGAGAAGGGCTCCGAGGTCGGCGCCCACATCCTGTCGGGCGCTGTCGTCGAGCCGCGTGCGCTCAACGAGCTGATTCCCGACTGGAAGGAAAAGGGTGCGCCGCTCAACACGCCCGCGGTCGAGGACCGCTTCCTGTTCCTGACCCATTCCAATGCGATCCGCCTGCCGACCCCGCCGCAGATGAACAACCACGGCAATTACATCGCCAGCCTGGGCAATCTCTGCCGCTGGCTGGGCGAGCAGGCCGAGGCGGCCGGCGTCGATGTGTTCCCGGGTTTTGCCGCCGCCGAGGTGCTGTTCGACGAGAACGGCGCGGTGCGCGGTGTCGCCACCGGCGACATGGGCATCGGCAAGGACGGCGAGAAGACCGGCAACTATCAGCCCGGCATGGAACTTCTGGCGCGCCAGACGCTGTTTGCCGAAGGCTGCCGCGGCCACCTCTCCAAGCAGCTCATGGAGCACTACGGCCTGCGCGAGGGCGTCGATCCCCAGACCTATGGCATCGGCATCAAGGAGCTCTGGGAAATCGACCCCGAGCTGCACAAGCCCGGCCTGATCGTGCACACCACCGGCTGGCCGATGGATACCAGCACCTACGGCGGCTCGTTCCTCTATCATCTCGAGGGCAACCAGGTGGCCGTGGGTTTCGTCGTCGGGCTGGATTACGAGAACCCCTATCTCTCGCCCTTTCACGAGTTCCAGCGCTTCAAGACGCATCCCGAGATCGCGAAGTTCTTCAAGGGCGGCAAGCGCATCGCCTATGGCGCGCGCGCGATCAACGAGGGCGGCTTCCAGGCGATCCCCAAGCTGACCTTCCCCGGCGGCGCGCTGATCGGCTGCTCGGCTGGTTTCGTCAACGTGCCCAAGATCAAGGGCAGCCACACCGCCATGAAGACCGGCATGCTGGCCGCCGAGGCGGTGTTCGACTGGCTGGGGCAGGAAAACCCCGCGTCGGGCGAGGTCACCGCCTACCGCGAGAAGCTGGAGGCAAGCTGGGTCTGGGAGGAACTCTACAAGGTGAGGAACATCCGCCCGTCCTTCCACAAGGGCTTCTGGGCGGGCCTGCTCTATTCGGCGATCGACACCATCCTGCTGCGCGGCCGCGCACCCTGGACCTTCCACCACAAGGCCGACCACAGCGCGCTCAAGACCAAGGACCAGTGCAAGCCGATCGACTATCCCAAGCCCGACGGCGTGCTGACCTTCGACCGCAACAGCTCGGTCTTCCTCTCCAACACGAACCACGAGGAAAACCAGCCGGCACACCTGACGCTCAAGGACCCCTCGGTGCCGATCCGCATCAACCTGGACAAGTACGATGCGCCCGAGCAGCGCTACTGCCCTGCCGGCGTCTACGAGATCGTCGGCCAGGACGAGGGCGACCGCCGGCTGCAGATCAACGCGCAGAACTGCGTGCACTGCAAGACCTGCGACATCAAGGATCCCACGCAGAACATCGTCTGGGTGACGCCCGAGGGCGGCGGCGGGCCGAACTATCCCAACATGTGATGCGGCGGTCCGGCCCTTTCTGCAAATAAGAACTACTCGCAATCTTTGCGCGGCGTTAGTCTGCGCTCCTCACCGCAACGCCGCGGCTGCGGCAGAAAGAGGAGCGGCATGTTCATCGCCATGAATCGTTTTCGCATCGTCAAGGGTCAGGAAGAGGCATTCGAGGAAGTCTGGCGCGGCCGCGACAGCCGTCTGAAGGATGTGCCCGGTTTTGCCGAGTTCCATCTGCTCAAGGGCCCCGAGGCGGAGGACCATGTGCTCTACGCCAGCCACACCATCTGGCGCGACCGCGCGGCCTTCGAGGACTGGACGCACTCGGACGCCTTTCGCCAGGCCCACAAGGATGCCGGCCAGACCAGGGGCATGTACCTTGGCGGCCCGCAGTTCGAGGGCTTCGACGTGGTGCTGGAGATGAACTAGAGCGGATCACGATCACCCGGAACCGTTCCACGGTTCGGGGTGATCGTGTGAATCCGCTCTACATCAACAGGATAGAGCAAATTCACATCCTTCCGCGCAATCGCGAAGCGATTCCGCAGAAGGATGATTTGCTCTAGACGCCCGTCGCCGACGGGATCGGCCCCGTCGCGCGAACCTCCCGGCAGGCCGGCGCACGCCCTTGTGACAGGCCGGTCTTTGTGCCGCGCGGCGACCTCGACTAGGATTGCCGTTCTGCAGCAATGAGGAGAGTTCGGGTGGTGTTGCGCGCGCGATTGCACCGTGCGGGATTGGTTCTCGCCGCGACGGTTGCCGGGGTCATCACGCTGGCCGGCTGCCGCACCGGCGAGCTGATCGCCCGTGCCGACGAGACCGGCCATCCCGTCATCGCCCAGACCAGCGAGGACGAAACGCTCGATTTCGCGCCTGCCTCGGGCCGCACGCTGCCGCTGGAAACCACGCCCTCGGGCGCCTATCTGGCCGCCCAGGCCGCGTTCATGGAACGCGACATGGACGCTGCCGCCGATTATCTGCTGATCGCGCTGGCTGCCGATGCCGAGAACAAGGACATCATCCGCCAGGCCCACTTCGCCCAGGTCTCGGCCGGGCGCGTGCCCGAGGCGCTGCCCCTGGCGCGCAAGCTGGTGGTGGGCGAGCAGGCCGAACAGCTCTCCCCGCTGACCCTGGCGGTCGATGCCCTCGACCGCAACGATGCCGAAGCCGCCTACGAAGCCGTGGGCTACCTGCCGCTGTCGGGCTACGGCCTGGCCCTGGTGCCGCTCTTCGAGGCCTGGATCGAGGTCGCCCGCGGCAACATGGCAGACGCCGTGGCCGCGATCGGCCCCTATGACCTGGGCGACGGCTTCGATGCCCTGCGCGCCTATCATGTTGCCCTGATCGAGGACATGGCCGGCAACCCCGCGGCCGCCGATGCCGCCTTCCGCGTCGCGCTGACCGCCCAGGACGGCGGTTCCTACCGGGTCGTGCTCGCCTATGGCCGCTTCCTGGAGAACCGCGGCAAGAGCGGCGAGGCGCGCGAGGTCTACGAGGATTTCCTGGCCGCCAACCCCAGCTCGCTGTGGCTGGAAGGCGCGCTCGCCCAGCTCGAGGCGCCGGGCACCGCCGGCCGCATCGACACACCCGAGGAGGGTGCTGCCGAGGCGCTGTTTGCCGTCGCCGGCGCCGCCCAGCAGGGCGGCAGCCCGGAGACCGCGCTCGCCTATGCCCAGCTTGCCGCCTATCTGGCGCCCGACAGCGATGTCGTGCACCTGCTGATCGGCGACGTGCTGGAACTCGAGGGCCGTCATGCCGACGCCATCGCGGCCTACCGCCGGATCAGCGCGAAATCGCCGCTGTCCTGGACCGGGCGACTGCGCACGGCGATCAACCTGGACGACAGCGGCGACAGCAACAAGGCGATCGCCCTGCTGCGCCAGATGGAGCAGGAACGCCCCGACCGCGCCGATGCCCTGATCGTGCTGGGCGACATCCTGCGCGTCAACGAACGCTGGGACGAGGCGGTCGCGGCCTATGACGACGCCTATGAACGCGAGGGCGGGGCCGCGGTCGACGACTGGAAGCTGCACTACGTGCGCGGCATCGCCCTGGAGCGTTCGGGCGACTGGGAGCGCGCCGAGGCCGACCTGCTGCGCGCGCTGGAGATCCAGCCCGGCCATCCCTTCGTGCTCAACTACCTGGGCTACACCTGGGTCGACATGGGCATCCGCATGGAGGAAGCCCTGGCGATGATCGAACAGGCGGTGGTGCAGCGCCCGACCGACGGCTTCATCATCGACAGCCTGGGCTGGGCCTATTACCGCATGGGCCGCTACGAGGACGCCGCCGAGCAGCTCGAGCTGGCCGTGGAATACGAACCCAGCGATCCCGTGGTCAACGACCACCTGGGCGATGCCTACTGGAAGGTCGGGCGGCGCAACGAGGCCCGCGTGCAGTGGCGCCGCGCCCTGTCCCTGGCCGAGGACGACGCCGAACTCAGTGCCGCGATCGAGGCCAAGCTGCAGTCGGGCCTGGGCGACGACTAGGACCATGGCCGACGGTCTGCTGGCCCGCGCCAAGGTCAATCTCTACCTCCACGTCACCGGCCGCCGGGCCGACGGCTACCACACGCTCGACAGCCTCTTCGTGCGCACCGGCCTAGGCGACCGGCTGGCCCTCGATCCGGCTCCGGCCGACAGCCTTGCCCTGACCGGACCCTTTGCCGGTGCCCTGGCCGGGGAGCCGCCCGAGCGCAACCTGGCGATGCGTGCGGTCGCGGCCGTGCGGTCGCGCTGCGGACGCGGCGGGCCGGTGGCGCTGTCGCTGGAAAAGAACATCCCGGTCGCGGCTGGGCTGGGCGGCGGTTCGGCCGATGCGGCTGCGGCGCTTCTGGCCGCCGATGCCCTGTTCGATGCCGGTCTCGACGCTGCGACCCTGGCCAGCCTCGCCGCCGGCCTGGGGGCCGACGTGGCGGCTTGCCTGCACGAGAGCCCTCTGGCAGTCGGCGGCATCGGCGAGCGCCTCTCGGCCCTGGCTGGCATGCCGCCCTTTGCCCTGCTGCTGGTCAATCCCGGCGTGGCGCTGGCGACCGCCGATGTCTTTGCCGCCCGCGCCGGCCGCTTCTCGCCGGCCATGCCGATGACCGCGCCTGCAGACTTCGAGGCCCTTGTCGCCGCCCTGGACGAACGCAGCAACGACCTGCAGGAAGCCGCTCTCGGGCTCGTCCCGGCGATCGGGGACGTGCTGCGGGAACTTGCCGGGCTGCCCGCTGCGCGCCTGGTGCGCATGAGCGGCAGTGGCGCGACCTGTTTTGCCCTATTTGCCGATCTTGCCGCGGCACAGGCAGGCCAGGCCGCGCTGGAGCGCAGCCGGCCGGCCTGGTGGGCCCTCGCCACGACCGTCGCGGGGACGCGATAGTGCTTCACAGCCCTGCAGCGAATCGGTAGTCAGGCGGCCATGGACGCATCCCCCTTCGATCCCTTGCGCGAACGCCTGGACCGGCGCGACGCCGCCGTGGCGGTGATTGGCCTGGGTTATGTCGGCCTGCCGCTGGTGCTGGCCTCCCACGCCGCCGGCTACCGGGTCATCGGCTTCGATCTCGACCCCGAAAAGATCGCACGCCTGGAAGCGGGCCAGAGCTACATCCGCCACATCGCGCAATCCTCGATCGCCGAACTGGCCGCCTCGGGGCGCTTCCGCGCCACGACCGACGAGGCCGCCCTGGGCGAGGCCGACATCGTCCTGATCTGCGTGCCGACGCCGCTCACCGTCAACCGCGAGCCCGACATGCGTTATGTCGAAGGCACGGCGGAGACGATCGCGCGCCACCTGCGCCCCGGCCAGCTCGTCGTCCTGGAATCGACGACCTATCCCGGCACCACCGACGACCTGATGAAGCCGATCCTGGAAGCCGGCGGCCTGGTCTCGGGCAGCGACTTCCTGCTCGCCTTTTCGCCCGAGCGCGAGGACCCCGGCAACATCGACTACAGCACGACGCAGATCCCCAAGGTCGTCGGCGGCGACGGCGATGCCGCGCGCGATCTGGCCTGCCTTTTCTACGACAGCATCAGTGCGGCGGGCACGGTCGCCGTGACCGACGCGCGGACCGCCGAGGCGGTGAAGCTCACCGAAAACATCTTCCGCTCCGTCAACATCGCGCTCGTGAACGAGCTGAAGCTCGTCTACGACAAGATGGGCATCGACATCTGGGAGGTGATCGAGGCGGCCAAGACCAAGCCGTTCGGTTACATGCCGTTTTATCCCGGCCCGGGCCTTGGCGGTCACTGCATCCCGATCGACCCCTTCTACCTGACCTGGAAGGCGCGCGAGTACGAGGTCGCCACCCGCTTCATCGAACTGGCCGGCGAGATCAACACCGCCATGCCCGCCCATGTCGTGGCGCGCCTTGCCGAGACGCTCGACCGGCGCCAGTCGCGCGGCCTCAACGGCGCGCGCATCCTGATGGTCGGCATGGCCTACAAGAAGGATGTCGACGACATCCGGGAAAGCCCCGCACTCAAGCTGATGAGCCTGCTGGAGGAACGCGGCGCCCGGGTCGACTACCACGATCCCTACATCCCGGTGATCCGTACCGGACGCGAGCATGCCGAACTTTCGGGGCGCGAGAGCCTGGCCTGGGACAAGGCGCTGGCCGGCGGCCACGATGCCGCGCTGATCGTCACCGACCACACCGGCATCGATTACGGCGCGCTCGTCGCCGCCCTGCCGCTCACCGTCGACACGCGCAACGCCACGCGCAGCGTCACGCGGGGGCGCGAGAAGATCGTGCTCGCCTGACGCGGCCTTGCGCGCTGCCTGCCTTTCTGGTTTGAAGGCGCCCGCTGGTGGGGCGTGGCCAAGCGGTAAGGCAACGGGTTTTGATCCCGTGATCCCAGGTTCGAATCCTGGCGCCCCAGCCAGCTAGCGTTCGTTGGCGCGCAACGCGTGCTTACGAACGCTGCTGCCCCCGGGCTTGACCCGGGGGCCCAGCCCGCCATCAGGTGGGCCCTCGGCCTTCGCCACACCCCAGAATCAGCGTGTCGCGCGTGCCGCACGTTCCTTCAGGGCCTCGTAGATCGGCGGGTCGCGCAGGATCTCGGCCACCAGCATGGCGCCGAAACATCCCGCAAGCAGCGGCAGGAGAAGGCTCGAGCTGCCTGTCATCTCGATGACCAGGATGATCCCGGTCAGCGGCGCGCGCACCGTGCCGGCGAAAAACGCGGCCATGCCGACAAAGGCGAAGGCTTCCGGCCGCACCGCCAGGCCGGGGATCGCGGCGTCCGCGACATAGCCGAAGGCCAGGCCGCAGACCGCACCCAGGACCAGCAGCGGGGCAAAGAGGCCGCCCGGCGTTCCGGCGGCGTAGGAAGCCGCGCCCAGGATCAGGCGGAACAGGAAGATCGCGGGAAGTGCCAGCAGCAGGTACTGCCCGTTCAGTGCGCTCTGGGTGATGTTGTTGCCGCCGCCCACAAGGTGCGGGGTGCTCCACGCCAGAAAGCCCACGACCGCGCCGATCACCGCGGCGCGCAGTTCGATCGGGCCGCCGATCCGGTCGGCCAGCGCGAGGGTCGCGAGCAGCGTGCGGTTGTGGCCGACCGCCAGCAGCCCGGCAAGGAGGCCGAACAGCAGAAACAGGAACAACGCCGTGATGCCACCTGCGGCAAGTTCCGCCACGTCGAAGTCCAGCGTGTTGCCCAGAAGCGCGCGCGATACCGCAATCGCGCCGACCGATGCACCAAGCGCGACCAGGGCGATGCGGGGATCGAAACGGCCGACCAGCTCCTCCAGCACGAAGATCGCTCCTGCAGCGGGAGCATTGAAGGCCGTCGCAAGACCGGCCCCGGCGCCGCCCGCGATCAGCGCGCGGCGATCCTTCTGGTCGCGGCGAAACAGCCCTCCGATCATGTGTCCGGCGGTCACGCCCATCTGCACGCTCGGCCCCTCGCGGCCCAGGGCAAGACCGCTGCCGATGGCCAGGACACCGCCCGCGAACTTCACCGGGATCAGGCGTGGCGGCGCCGGCGGCAGGGCGCCCTCGAGCACGGCCTCGACATGGGGAATGCCGCTGCCGGCCGCATTGGGCGAATAGCGGCGCACAAGCCAGGCGGCCAGTGCCGATGCCAGCGCGGCGCCGACGACCATCGCCAGCGGCACGAGGACGGGATGGGCATCCGATTGCGCCACGACCATGCCGCGCAACGCCTCGGCACGTTCCAGGCAGTAGCGGAATGCGGCACCGATCGTCCCGGCAGCCATGCCCACGACGATCGTGAGCAGGGCCAGGACCGCCATGGTGCGGGTTTCGGCAACGGACCTGGCCGCCAGCGATTTCAGAATCTGCATGGGTCGTGCTGCATGGCTACGACCTTCTGCTGTCGGCCGGTCCGGTTGCCACGTTAGAGCAAATCATCCTTCTGCGGAATCGCTTCGCGATTGCGCAGAAGGATGTGAATTTGCTCTATCTTGTTGATGTAGA
>JAQCLG010000157.1 GCA_027592745.1 Pseudomonadota bacterium
GCGCGCTGGTCCTGGCGCAGTATTTCGACTGGCAGACGAGCTACCTTGCCATGGCCGCCCTGGTCGGCATCGGCATGGCCACGGTGCTGGCCTCGCGCGAGCCGCAGGCTGCCGATCGGGAGGCCGAGGAAAACCTGCGCCGCGGCCAGGTCGACCGGGTGCTGGGCGGCGGCGCCGGCGGTGCGCTGCGCGCCGCCGCGACCTGGCTCTACACCGCCGCGGTCGCGCCCTTCCTGGAATTCCTGATGCGCCCCGGCGCCATCGCCGTGCTGCTCTTCGTGCTGCTCTACAAGTTCGGCGATGCGCTGGCCGGGGCGATGACGACGCCGTTCATCCTGACCATCGGCTTCTCCAAGATCGAACTGGCCGAGATCGCCAAGGTCTACGGCTTCGGCGCGACGATCCTGGGCGTCGTGCTGGGCGGCTGGGCGATCCGCGCCATCGGCATCATGAAGAGCCTGTGGATCTTCGGCATCCTGCAGGCCGGCTCCAACCTGATGTTTGCGGTGCAGGCCTGGTACGGCCACGACCCGCTGGTGCTGACCGCCACGGTGGCGATCGAGAACCTGGCCGGCGGCATGGGCACGGCGGCGTTCGTCGCCTATCTCTCGGCCCTGTGCAACGTCGCCTATACGGCGACGCAATACGCCCTGCTCTCCTCCTTCATGTCGGTCGGGCGCACCTTCCTCTCCTCGCCCTCGGGGTGGCTCGTCGAACACCTCGACTGGGCCGGCGGCTGGCTGTGGCTGACCGGCAGCGCCGCGCCCGACGCGGTCGCCCTGCAGGTCAACTGGATCGGCTTTTTCGTGCTGACGACGCTTGCCGCGATCCCGGGCCTGATCATGCTGGCCTGGCTGATGCGCCGGGGCATCGCGCCCGGGCGCCAGGACGAGGCCGCCGCCCGGGCCGGGTGAGCGGGCCGGCGATCTGGCCTGCCGGGCGGGCCTTTCACAAGCCGCCGTCCTGGCCCATCCTGCGGCAAGCCAAAGGGAGGCGGCCATGGCCAGCAACGCACTGATCTCGATCCTCTGCGCCGATCGCAAGGCGCTGGTCGCCGACATCGCCGGCCACCTCTTCGACCTGCACCTCGACCTGGGCGACACGACCTGGGCGACACGACCTTTGCCGTGCTGGGCGAAGTCGCGGAGTTCACCTGCCTGGCCACGGTGCCCGCCGGGGTGAGCCTGAAGCAGATCGAGAAGGACCTGCAGCACATTCCCGACCTGGAGAACGCGCGCATCACGGTCGCTTCCTTCGAGATGCGCGCGGTACACGACAAGAGCGGCCACATCACCCATCGCATCGAGGTCGCCGGACCGGACCGGCCGGGCGTCATCGCCCGCCTGTCGGAGATGTTCGGCCAGTTCGGCGCCAACATCGTGCGCCTCAACAGCGAACGCCAGCCGGCCAAGGGCCACGACCGTTATCTCACGCGGTTCGCCGTCAACATCCCTCCGCGCCGGGCGGCGGCCTGCCTTGCCGCCGTCGCCAACACCGCCGGCGAGTTGCGCATGACCTTCCGCTTCGAGGAGGCGCGCGACTGAGTCGGGGTCAGCGCAGGGCCTCGAGCACGGCGATCTCGGCGTCGGCGGCCCGGCGGTAACGTTCCGACCCGGTATCATCGATGCCTGCGAGCTGGTGTCTGCGGAAGACGCAGTAGCAGGCAAAGCGGTAGCCCAGGAACGGCGCCAGCGCCTCCAGGCGCGCGATCGTGGCGTGCTCGCCATAGGCCGCCTTGCAGCGCGCCGCCTCCTGCTGCGACCAGGGCTGCCGGTCGTAGAGGATCTGGAAGGCCGGCGACAGGAAACTCCAGAGATCCTCGGCGCCGTCGCCCATGCCGGGGCACTGCCAGTCGATGCAGCGCGCGCCCTGCGGCCCGGCGATCATGTTGCCGGCGCTGAAGTCGCCGTGGACCAGCACCGGGCGGGCAAGCGGCGGCACCGCGCAGGGTGCGGGCCGCGCCGCAAGCAGGCGCTGCCGGAGGGGATCGTCGGCCGGCCCGTGGGGCAGACGGTCGGCATCGGCGAGGATCGCCTGCGGCGTTGCCGGCAGGGTGCGGAAACCCTCCGCCGGTACATGATGGAAACGGGCCATCAGGGCTGCGGCCTCGGCAGTGTCGCCGTGCCACATGGCGCCGGGAACGAAACGGTAGACGAGCACCGGGCCGTGGCCCTCCCCGGCCGGCCAGAAGCCGACCGGCTCGGGCGCGACGTCGTGGCCGGCCAGCACCTCGAGCGCGCGGGCTTCGGCTTCCGGCATGATCGGGAACAGGGTCGATGCCACCCGGGTGCCGCCGAAATGCTTGAGCACGAGGTCGTCATCGCCCGCCGTGACACGGAAGACCTCGTTCCAGTAGCCGCCGGTCAGGGGTGTGGAACGTGCGGTTTCGGGACTGGCGATGAGACCACGGGAAAACAGGAAGGCACGCGAATCAAGGTTCACGAGGGCACCCCCGGCACACAGACAAGTAGAAGGAACGGCAGGATCATGATCGTGCTCCAGGGTGACCGCAGTCACTTCGCCGTGACAGGGAAGGGACTATATTCCATTGCGCTCTCCATGAGTGTCCTCCCTGTTGATTGTGACTGGGGCCGGTTCGCCGGCCCCTTTCTTTTGGGAGCCGACGCGGCCAGACTGGCGCCTCGTTTCGAGGTGATCCATGGCGCAACTCTTCCATCCCGTGATGTACGACCCCGACCAGCCGCTGCATAGCCACTGGGAGGCATCCGGCGGCGCCCCGGTTTCGGGATGCGACGCGGTAGCGGGCGATCTCGACTG
This sequence comes from Pseudomonadota bacterium, assembly GCA_027592745.1. GTDB lineage: Bacteria > Pseudomonadota > Alphaproteobacteria > SP197 > SP197 > CALGGB01. The sequence continues at coordinate 2,779 of JAQCLG010000157.1, forward strand.
CGACGTCGCCATCATCGGCGGCGGCTTCACCGGGCTTTCGGCCGCCCTGCACCTGGTGCGCGACGCCGGCATGTCGGTGCGCGTGCTGGAGGCGGTGGCGCCGGGCTGGGGCGCCTCTGGCCGCAACGGCGGCCATTGCTGCTTCGGCGGCGCTGGGCTCGATGCCCCGACCATCGCCGAGCAATTCGGCGAGGATGTCGCGCGCCACAACATCGCGACCCAGCGCGAGGCGATCGAACTGGTGCGCGATCTCGCCACGGCCAATGCCCTGGACATCGACATGCAGGGCAACGGCGCGCTCTGCGTCGCCCATACGCCGCGGGCGCGCGCGGGCCTGGACGATACCGCCGCGATGTGGAAACGCCTGGGCGGCTTCGACTGCGCGCTGCTGTCGCGCGAGGATTTCTTCGAGCGGGGTTTCACCGCGCCCCATGTCCACGGCGGCATGGCGTTCCCCTATGGCTTCGGCCTGCACCCGCTGAAGTACGCGCGGGAGCTGGCCCGCCTGGCGCAGCGCCACGGCGCCACGATCCACGGCCATTCCATGGTCACCGGCTGGCACCGCGAGAACGGCCGCCACCGCCTGACGACCGCGGGCGGCAGCGTCACGGCGGGCAAGGTGCTGATCGCGACCAACGGCTTCACCCGCGACAGCCTGCACCCGGCGGTCGACGGCGCCCTGCTGCCGGCGATCTCCGAGATCGTGGCGACCCGGCCGCTGACGCCCGACGAACTGGAAGCCCACCGCTGGCGGGCCGACGCCCCGCTCTACGATACCCGGCCGATGTTTGCCTATTTCCGCCTGCTGCCCGACAAGCGCCTGCACATGGGCGGGGCCGGCGGCATGACCGGGACGCCAGCCTCCAAGGAACGCTGGAAGAGCTTCCTGACGCGGCGCATCGCCACCATGTTCCCGGAATGGCGCGACGTGGAGATCGAATACTGCTGGCGCGGCCTGCTCTGCCAGAGCGCCGACCGGCTGACCCATGTCGGCGCCGTCGCCGACGACCCCGGCGTCTTCTACAGCCTGGCCTACCACGGCAATGGCGTGGCCATGGCGACCTGGTCGGGCCGCGCGGTGGCCGGCCTGATCAGTGGCAAGGGCAACAGCAACCTTCCGGCGACCATGAGCCGGCCCCTGCCCCGCTTCCCGATCCCGGCGCTGCGCAAGATGCGCATCTACAAGCGCTACGGCTGGCGTTTCATCCAGGACAAGCTGGGATACTGAAGCGCCGGGCCGGGGCCGGCGGGCATCGCCGGGACAGGACGACGGGATCCGATGGGCGCAATCGGGACGGGATTTGCGCCATTCCCCTGATGTAGGATCGCCGCCCCATCATGCCAGAGCCGAAAGCCAGCCCGTTGTACCGACCGTTCCTCCTTGCCGGGGTGCTGCTGCTTGCGGGCTGCACGAACAACGGCACGCCCGAGCACTTCCTGACCAAGTATGCCGATCCCGACCCCAGCCTGGATGCCGTGCTGGTCTGCCACGGCTACGGCTGCCAGCGCCAGGACACCGTCGACCTGCGGCCGGACTGGGCGCGGCTGGTCGCCGGCATGACGCAGCCGGCTCCCGATGCCGCCGCCGAACGGGCCAGCATCGCCCTGACCATCGCCGCGATCGAGGCCGAGGTCGGCGCCAGGATCGGGACATCGGAGGATGTCGGCGGCACGTTCGAGGGTTTTGCGATGCCCGGCCAGCTCGACTGCATCGACGAGACCAGCAACACCTCGAGCTACCTGATCCTGCTCGACAAGGCCGGCCTGCTGCGCTGGCACGAGGTGCGCGGGCCGACCTCGCGTTTCTTCGTCCACAACGGCTGGCCCCACACCACCGCCGTCATCGTCGAGACCGCCACGGGCCAGGCCTATGCCGTCGACCCCTGGTTTCACGACAACGGCCAGCCCGCCGAGATCGTGACCATCGAATCCTGGAAGTCCGGCTGGGCACCCGACGCGGTGATGGTCGCGGCGGCGGAAGCGCCCGATGACCAGGGAGCCGACGAAGCCGAGGGGGAGGACATCGCCGATCCAGCGGCTACACTGGATGCGACCGGCGGGAGCGCCGCCCTGCCGGCGCCCGAAACCCCGGCATCCCAGACCCCGGCATCGGCCGATGCGGCAGGGAAGGAGGAGATCGTGCAGACTTACGTGTTGCTGGACCCCCGGGGTCCGGACCCCGCACGGCCGCCGCGGCCGCGGCCATGAAAAAACGCATCATCTACAGCCTGGGTGAAGGCGACGACCGCGACGGCTACGTCTTCGAAGCCGACGAGCTGCAGTACGGCATGATCGTCGCCAACCTGATGCGCGAAGGCGTCGACCTGGACGCGGCGCTGGAAAAGGCGCTGGCGATGCTGGCCGCGATCGTGCGCATGAACGAGGAGGACATCGACGAGGATGTGCTCTCGGCCCAGTCGGTGGCGGTCGCCACGGTCTGGTTCCTGTTCAACGAGGCCGCCGACGAGGAGGACCGGATCGAGGGCGACGTCGTGCTGGTCGAGAAGGACGGCGACATCTATGTCGCCGAGCTGATCGACCCGGAGACCATCGGCAACGCCTGACAGGCCGCCCCGAAATGCCTCAGTCGGTGAGGAACTGCAGGTACTGGCCTTCGAAGTCGAACTGCAGGAGGTCCTTGTAACCCTCCATGATGCGCCGCGTCACGGGGCCGGGAACGCCCTCGCAGAGCGGCTTGCGGCCGTCCATGCTGGACACCGGGCAGACGCACAGGCTGGTCGAGGAGAGGAAGATCTCGTCGGCGGTATAGCCGTCGAAGAGGTCGAGATCGGCCTCGTGGGTGGCGATGCCGAGCTTGTCTGCGATCTCGAACACGGTCGCCCGGCTGACCCCTTCGAGCACCATGGCGCCGCGCGGGGTATAGAGCGCGCCGTCGCGCACCAGCCAGAGGTTCTGCCCGGTGCCCTCGTTGAGATGGCCCGAGGCATCGAGCAGGCTGGCCCAGGCATTGGGGTTCTGGGCCTTCACATGCATGTCGGCCAGGGTGACGTTGATGTAGTTCGTCATCTTGGCGCGCGGGCTCTGGGCTTCGGGCGAGGTGCGCCGGATCGGCGCGGTCATGAGTTCGATGCCGTCGCGGAAGAGGCTGGCGCGCGAGCGCAGCGGCAGGGGCTGGACCGTGACGATCACCGTGGGCCCCTCGCGCAGGTTGGGTTCGTCGCCGACCCAGTCGGCGCCGCGCGAGACGTTCTGGTAGACCCAGAAATCCTCACCCCGGGGCAGCAGCGGCAGGTTGCGGCGCACCACTTCGCGCGTGGCCTCGGCGATCTCCTCGCGGCTCTGGGGAATCTCGATGCGCAGATAGCGCATGGAGCGGAACAGGCGATCGACATGCTCCTCGAGCTTGAAGATCTTGCCCTCGACCGTGCGTTCGGTGTCGAAGCAGCCGTCGCCCCAGCGGAAGCCGCGGTCGCGGTAGGGGATCAGGACATGGCTCTCGGGCACATACTCCCCGTTGAAGTAGGCAATCCGCTCGTTGGGCCGTGCCGATGTCATCGCTCTCTCCCCGCTGATAGCAGGCAGCATGGCGCGGGCAGCGGCCGCGTCAAGGGGCCAGACGCCTTCGCTGCCTATTCCTTGAAGGCGCGGTCGAGGCTGTCGGTCAGCGGCGAGAGGATATAGCCCAGCGCGGAGCGCTCTCCGGTCTCGATCATGACCTCGGCCGGCATGCCCGGGACCAGTTCGGCGGTGTCCTCGAGCAGGGCGAGCTGTTCCTCGGGAATGATGACGCGTGCCTCGTAATAGGCCTCGCCGCTCTGGCGGTCGGTCAGGCGGTCGCCCGAGATGGTGACGACCTCGCCCAGCAGCACCGGCGTCGAACGCCGGCTGAGGCCCGAGAGGCGGACCTAGGCCGATTGCCCGACGCTGATACGCTCGCGGTCGTCGGGGCTGACGCGCGCCTGGATCACCAGCTGGTCGTTCCCGGGCACGATGTTGAGGATGTCGGCGCCCGACTTGATGACGCCGCCGACCGTGAAGGCAGACAGCCCGAGGACCTAGCCGGCGACCGGGGCGACGATGTCGATTCGCCGGCGTTCGTCGGCGGCGGCCGTGCGCCGCTCCTGGAGGTCGAAGACCTGCGACTGCACGGTGCGCAGTTCGTTGACGACCTCCTCGCGGAAGTTCTTGTCGAGCTGCAGGATCTGCAGTTCGGTCTCGCCGATCTGGCTGCGGGCGCTGGCGATCGAGGCGAGGTTCTCGCCGCGTTCGCCGCGCAGCCGCTCGGCATCGCGCTGGAGGGCCAGGATGCGCTGCTGGGAGGCGTACCCCTCGTCGAAGAGCTGCTGCAGGCCCTCCAGTTCCTTCTCGATCAGTGCCGTCTGGTTGGCGCGGGCGTCCTGCTGCACCTGCAGGCCCTCGATCTGCTGCTTAAGCTGCTCGACACGCTCGTTGAGGATGTTGATCTGGCCTTCCATGCTGTCGCGCCGGGCACGGAACAGAAGGTCCTGGCCGGCCACCACGGTGGCGACCTCTTGGTCCTCCATGCGGTCGATCAGTTCCTCGGGAAAGTCGATCAGGTCGGCGCCGTCGCGTTCGGCGATCAGACGGGCTTCCGTCGCCTTGGCGAGCACGAGCTGGCTGTCGAGGATCGAGAGCGAGGCGTCCGACCGGGTCGGATCGAGCCGCAGCAGGACATCGCCTTCCTGGACGTGGTCGCCCTCGCGGACGAGGATTTCGGCGACGATGCCGCCTTCCAGGTGCTGGATCGTGCGCCAGTTGGAATCGACCGCGATGACGCCCAGCGCCAGGGCCGCGCTGGTCAGGTGGGCGAGCGCCGCCCAGACCCCGAAGACGCCGAAGATCATGAAGATCACCCCGACGCCGACATAGATCCAGAAATCGACATTGGTCTTGGCCTGATGTTCCTCGCTGGAGGTCGGCCCCGCAAGCAGTTGCAGGCTCATGTTCCGGTCTCGATCCGTGCCTGGGCCGGGCCGCCGCCGAGGCGTTCCACAACCTTCTGGAGGACTTCGTCCTTGTCGCCGTAGAGCTCGATCTGGCCGTCGCGCAGCATGATCAGTTTGTCGACGGCGGCGATCGCGCTGGGGCGATGGGCCATGACGATGACCGTCTTGCCCATCTGCTTGAGCGCCTTGATCGCCTCGCCCAGGGCCTTGTCGCCCTCGGCATCGAGGTTGGAATTGGGTTCGTCGAGCACGACCAGGGAAGGCAGGCCGAAGACGGCGCGGGCGAGCGCGATGCGCTGGCGCTGGCCGCCCGAGAGGCGCCGGCCGCTCTCGCCGATCATCGTGTCATAGCCGTTGGGCAGGCGCAGGACCATGTCGTGGATGCCGGCCAGGCGCGCCGCGGCGACGATGTCGGCGGGATCGGGCTCCTTGCCGAAGTGCGAGATGTTCTCGCTGACGGTGCCGGCGAACAGCTCGACGTCCTGGGGCAGGTAGCCGATGAAACGGCCCAGTTCCTCCATGTCCCAGTTGTTGAGATCGGCGCCGTTGACCTGCCCCCGCTGACTGGTCCGGTTTCAATGTTAGTGCATGGTCGGCTTTGTCGCCAAGCTGGTT
>JAQCLG010000158.1 GCA_027592745.1 Pseudomonadota bacterium
GCCCGGCTGCCGCCACTACGCCGGGGCGCTGGAAGCCGCCCGCGGTGGTGCGCTGGCCCCCATCGCCGATGCCTTCGACGCGCTCGAGCCCGACATGGCCTGGACCCAGACCGCCCACTACCGCGCCGCGCTGGGCGACGACTACATGGACAACTACGCCTACAGCCAGATGGTCGGCGGCTGGGATTCCATGGTCGAGCACGAACGCATCGCGGTCGGCCTCTTCCTGATCGGTCCGGGCCGCCACTATCCCGAGCACCATCACGAGGCCGAGGAGATCTACATCCCGCTCTCGGGCGACACGCTCTGGAGCCTCGACGGCGCGCCGGCCGGCCCGCGCGAACCCGGCGCGACGATCCACAACCCGCCCTGGCAGCGCCACGCCATGACGACGCGGGAGACACCGCTGTTTGCCTTCTACTGCTGGCGCGGCCCGGTCGCCGACCAAGCCCAGTTGATCGCCTGACAAGGCCGGGCGCGTTCGGCTAACGTGCGCCTCCACCGATGGAGGTCCCCATGCAGCACGCCACCTTCGAGACGCCCGAAGTCTCGCTCCACTACATCACCCAGGGCGAGGGCCCCGACATCGTGTGGTGCCCCGGTGGCGACCAGACCGGCGATTCCTGGACCGAGCAGTTCGACCTGCTGCCCGGCTTCCACCATGTCAGCTTCGACCCGCGCGGCGCCGGCAAGACCGTCAGCCACCGCCCGCCGCCTTGGCCGATCGCGACCTATGCCGCCGACCTGGCCGCGCTGATCGCCGAGGTCTGCAAGCCGCCGGTGGTGATCGTCGGGCTCTCCATGGGTGCGCTGATCGTCCAGGAAATGCTGATGGCCCATCCCGAGCTCTGCCGCCTGGGCATCGCCATGGGGACCTCGGGCAAGAAGGGCGGTTTCATCCACGAGTGGGAGGACGCCGAGGTGAAGTTCCGCGAGGGCGGCGGCAAGCTGCCCTCGGACTTCGCGCTCGCCCACTATGCCCTGCTGATGTACCCGTCCGAGGTGCTGGGCGACGACGCCCTGTGGGCCAAGTGCAAGCCGGTGGTCGCCGAGGCCTATGCCGAACGCGACGGCGACATGCTGGCCGCCCAGTGGCAGGCCTGCCTCGAATACTCCTGCATGGACCGGCTGCCCCATTGCACCCGCCCGCTCCACGTCATCGGCTTCGAGCAGGATATGCAGACGCCGCCGGCCCGCGGCAGGCTGGTCGCCGAGGCCGCCGCCGACGGTCACTTCCACCTGCTGCCGGGCATGGGCCACTGCTCCCTGTTCCGCCACAAGCCCGAGGCGGTCGCAGGCAAGATCGGCGAAATCATCGCCGCGCATGGCTGAAGGGGCCGATCCTGACGTTGTGCTGGTTGCGGCAGGTCGTGAGGACCTGCCGCTGGTCGCCGCGCTGTCGCGCTTCTATGTCTACGACATCGCACGTGCCGTGACCCCGGCGCTCGACTGGCCGCTGACCCGCGACTGGCTCTACGATCCCGGCGACTGGTCGTTCTACTGGGACGAGGGCAACCACCCCTTCCTGATCGAGGCCGACGGCCGGATCGCCGGCTTCTGCCTGATCGACCACCGCGCCATCGTCGAGACCTTCGACTGGAACATGGGCCAGTTCTTCGTGCTGGGCACCATGACCGGACGCGGCATCGGCCGCAGCGCCGCCTGCCAGGCCTTCGCACGCTTCCCCGGTCTGTGGCAGGTGACGCAGGTGCCCGAGAACCTGCAGGCTGTCGCCTTCTGGCGCGCGACGATCTCGGGTTTCACCGGCGGACGGTTCGAGGAACGGGTGCTGCCCGACCCGCAGGAAGAGGGCGACCTGCGCAACGTGATGACCTTCATCAGTCCACCTGGCAGCAGTCCGGCTTGACAGCGGCAGGACACGGGCGCGGGATGGCGCCTCCGCCATCCGGGTCCCGCCGTTGCCGCCCGCCGCCCTTTCTCGTCTCTTCAATGTCGTCGGCATCCCCCGGGCCTTCACCCTGGCGCTGCTGAACGGCTGGCATGTCTTCGGCTTTGCCGTGCCGGTGACGGTGATGCCGCTGCTTGCGCTCGATCTCCTGGGCGCTGCCCAGAAGGTCAGCCTGGTCTTCCTGGCCGTCGGCCTCATCGGTCTGGTCGGGGCGCTCACCGTGCCGATGCTGGTGGAGATGCTCGGGAGGCGCCGGGCGGCGATCTTCGGCACCGCCTGCATCGTCGTTGCCGCCGTGCTGATGCCCCTTGGCAGTGTCACGGCGCTGATCACCGGCGCGGCCTTCTACACCTACGGTTACTTCTGCCTCGATGTCTCGCTGAGCGTGGCGATCATGGACCGCGTTCCGCGCCGCATGTTCTCGCGCTTCGAACCGTTGCGGATGTGCTGCATCGGCGCGGGCTTTTCGGCCGGTCCCTGGCTGGGCGTGCAGCTCCAGGCGCTGGGCGGGCTGTGGCTGCCCTTCGCGGTGATGGCCTGCTGCGCCATGGGCGTCTGCAGCTATGGCCTGCTTGCCGGCTTCGTCGAGAACCGTCCCGGCCTGGGCCGGGCGCGGGCCAACCCGCTGCGTTACATGCCCCGCTTCGCGCACCAGCCGCGCATGCGCCTGGCATGGTTCATGGCCGCGGCGCGCTCGGCCTGGTGGAACGTGTTTTTCCTCTTCGGCCCGATCTACTGCGTGCAGAGCGGCTACAGCGACCAGGAGGCCGGTCTCGTGGTCTCGCTGGGCACCATCCCGGTGATGCTTTCGCCGCTCTGGGGACGTGTCTTTGCCCGCTTCGGGCTGCGCGGCCTGCTCGGCATCGGCTTTGCCGCCACCGGCATCGCGACCCTGCTGCTTGCCGCCGCCAGCGGCTGGCCGACGCTGGCGATCGCCCTGATGCTGCTTGCGACCTTCACCGCCTCGTGGATCGACGCCGGCGGCAATGCCCTGTTCCTGCGCGCCGTGCGCCCGCTCGAGCGCGCCCAGATGGCCTCGGTCTATGCCACCTTCCGCGACGCCGGCCGCATCGGCCCGCTGGGCGTCTTCACGGTCGTCCTGATCGTGCTGCCCCTGCCCGCGGTCTTTGTCATCACCGGGGCGGCATCGCTGGTCGTGGCGACCTATACCCGCCACATCCCGCGCCGCTACTGAGCGCGCCAGACCACGGGAAACAGGTCGCAGTCCATGACATCGCCGTGTCGCAGGCCGGGATCGCTCGTCGGGATCGCGACCTCGCCGGCGCGCAGGCATTAGCGCGCGTCGTCGCCGGTCCAGCGCGTCGCAAGCGCCCGGCGCCGGTTGGCGCTGCGGTTGGCCGGCGCGCCGTGTACGATCATCGCCTGGAAGACCAGGCAGTCGCCCGGCTCCATGGCGAAGCTGACGATGCGGTGTTTGTCCCGTTCCGCCTCGATATCGGGCAGCGGCGGCAGCCCGGTGTCGGCATAGGGCCGCCCGTCGGCGAAGTGGTAGGGGCTGAAGGCCGGCCAGGCGTGGGAACCCGCGACGTATGCGACGCAGGTCTCCTTGGCCACCGGGTCGAGCGGCAGCCAGATCGAGCAGACCTGCCGCCCGGCCACCGCCCAGTAGGGCTGGTCCTGGTGCCAGGGCGTGCGTTCGGCCGTGCCCGGCTCCTTCACCAGAAGCTGGTCGTAGAAGAAGTGGACCTTGCTCGCCCCCATGATGCGCCCGGCGATCTCCGCCGCTGGCGATTCCATCACGAAACGCCGGAACGGCGCATGGCGCTGCCACAGGTCGAGATCGCCGAAGAAGCGCCCTGCCCCCTTTGCGTATTCCTCGGCATGGGGGCCCGGATGCGCCATCGCCACCTCGACCGCCTCGCGTAGCAGGTCGATCCAGGCAAGCGGCATGACGCCGCGCAGGCAGACGACGCCGTCGGCCTCGTAGGTTGCGCGGTCGGTGCCGGCGCATTTCATCTTGCGTCAGCCTCCCGCATAACCCAGCGGCTTCAGGGCCGTGCCGATTTCCTCCAGGATCGCGGGATCGTCGATCGTGGGCGGCATGGCGAACTGCTCGCCGTCGGCAAGCTGGCGCATGGTGCGGCGCAGGATCTTGCCCGAGCGCGTCTTGGGCAGGCGGTGGACGACCGTGGCCTGGCGGAAGCTCGCTACGGCGCCGATCTCGTCGCGCACCATCTGAACGACTTCCTTCACGATGTCCTCGTGGGGCCGGTTGACCCCGGCCTTCAGCACCATGAAACCGACCGGCACCTGGCCCTTGAGGTCGTCGTGCACGCCGATCACGGCGCACTCGGCGACGTCCTGGTGCTTGGAGAGGATTTCCTCCATGCCGCCGGTCGAGAGGCGGTGGCCGGCCACGTTGATGAGGTCGTCGGTGCGACCCATGATGTAGATGTAGCCGTCCTCGTCGAAGTAGCCGGCATCGCCCGTCTTGTAGTAGCCGGGGTGGTCGGCCATGTAGCTGTCGATGAAACCCTGGCGGTTGTTCCACAGGGTCGCCAGCCCCGACGGCGGCAGCGGCAGCCGGACGCAGACGTCGCCGATCTGCCCCCTGGGCAGCTTCTCATGGGCTTCACCCAGGATGTCGATGGCATAACCCGGCACCGGCTTGGTCGGCGAGCCGTGCTTGACCGGAAAACGGCCCAGACCCAGGCAGTTGGCCGCCATCGCCCAGCCGGTCTCGGTCTGCCACCAGTGGTCGATCACCGGCCGGTCGAGCATGCGCTCGGCCCATTGCACGGTGTCGGGATCGGCCCGTTCGCCCGCCAGGAAAAGGGTGACGAACTTCGAGAGATCGTATTTCCCGATCCACTCGCCCCTGGGATCCTCCTTCTTGATCACGCGGAAGGCGGTCGGCGCGGTGAACAGCGCCTTGACGCCGTGGTCGGCGATGACGCGCCAGAAGACGCCGGCATCGGGCGTGCCCACGGGCTTGCCCTCGAACATCACCGTCGTGTTGCCGTGCAGCAGGGGCGCATAGACCATGTAGCTGTGGCCCACGACCCAGCCGATGTCGCTGGCCGCCCACCAGCAGTCGCCGGGATCGAGGTCGTAGACCCCCTTCATCGACCAGTGCATGGCCACCATGTGGCCGCCGTTGTCGCGCACCACGCCCTTGGGTTTGCCCGTCGTGCCGGAGGTATAGAGGATGTAGAGCGGATCGGTCGCGGCGACCGGCACCCAGTCGACCGGATCGGCGCCGGCCATCTCCTCGTTCCAGTCGTGGTCGCGCCCCGGCTTGAGTGCGGCAACCTGCTGCTCGCGCTGCAGCACGATGACACCTTCGGGTTCGTGGCCGGCCAGGCGGAAGCTCTCCTCCAGGATCGGCATGTAGGCGATGACGCGGCCGGGTTCGATGCCGCAGCTCGTGGCGATGACAAGGCGCGGCGTCGCGTCATCCAGGCGCTTGGCGACCTCCGCGGCGGCAAAACCGCCGAAAACCACCGAGTGGATCGCGCCAATGCGGGCGCAGGCGAGCATGGCGACGATCACCTCGGGCACCGCCGACATGTAGATCAGCACCCGGTCGCCCTTGACCACGTGATGCTTCTTCAGCACGCCCGCGAAGGTCGCGACCTCGCGCTGCAGTTCGGCAAAGTTCAGGATCCGGCTGGTGCCCGTGATCGGGCTTTGCCAGACGATGGCGCGCTGGGCGCCTCGGCCCGCCTCGACATGGCGGTCGACGGCATTCCAGCAGGTGTTGGTTTCGGCGCCCACGAACCAGTGCGTGGCGGGCGAGGCGGCGGTGTCGAAGACCCTGTCCCAGCGCTTCGTCCAGGCCATCGCCTCGGCCAGTTCGCCCCAGTATCCCGCCGGATCCTCGATCGACCGCCGGTAGGCCTCGTCGTACGCACGCGTCATGTCCTGCCTCTCCTGCTTCCCGGCGCCGCCGGACGCCCCAACCTGCAAGGGCAATGCTACACCAGGGCCCGCCCGGTCAAGCCATCCCTTGCCCGCCGCGCCGGCAAGATTGCGAAGCCCGCGCGGCTGCGCCACAAAGGGTGCAGAAGAGGGAGAACGCGGCCATGTCCATTTACGACGAACATCTCGAGCGCAACGCGGCCAACCACGTGCCGCTCACCCCGCTCTCCTTCATCCGGCGTGCCGCCGCGGTCTTCCCCGACCGGCCGGCCTATGTCCATGGCGCCCTCTCGCGCACCTGGGCCGAGTATTTCGCCCGCTGCCGCCGCCTGTGTTCGGCCCTCCAGGGCCGCGGCATCGGCAAGGGCGACACGGTCACGATCATGTGCGCCAACATCCCGCCCTTCCTGGAGGCCCACTACGGCGTGCCGGCCAGCGGCGCGGTGCTCAACTCGCTCAACATCCGGCTCGATGCCGCAGCGCTCGCCTTCATCTTGGACCACAGCGAGACCCGGGTGCTGCTCACCGACACCGCCTTCTCCGGCGTGATCAAGGCGGCCCTTGCGCAGTGCTCGGTCAAACCCCTGGTCGTCGACATCGACGACCCGCTCAACACCGCGGGCGGCGAACGCCTGGGCGAACTGGAATACGAGGAACTCCTCAACGAGGGCGATCCCGCCTGCCCCTGGGTGCTGCCCGCCGACGAGTGGGACGCGATCAGCCTGAACTACACCTCGGGCACCACGGGCAACCCCAAGGGGGTGGTCTACCACCACCGCGGCGCGGCGCTGACCGCCACCGGCAACGTCATGTCCTGGTCGATGCCGCGCCATCCGATCTATCTCTGGACCCTGCCGATGTTCCACTGCAACGGCTGGTGTTTCCCCTGGACCCTGCCGCTGGTCGCCGGCACCCACATCTGCCTGCGCCAGGCCGCGGCCGGACCGATCTTCGAGGCCATCGAGAAACACGGCGTCACCCACCTGTGCGGCGCGCCCATCGTCATGAACATGCTGATCAACGCCACGGCGGCCGAGAAACGCAGCTTCGACCGCACCATCCACATGATGACGGCGGCCTCGGCCCCGCCCGCCGCCGTGCTCGCGCGCATCGAGGCGATGGGCTTCAGGATCACCCACGTCTATGGCCTGACCGAAACCTATGGCCCCTCGGTCGTGTGCGACTGGAACGAGGCCTGGAACGATCTGCCGCCCGATGAGCAGGCAGCCCTCAAGGCGCGCCAGGGCGTGCCCTATCACCTGCTGGATTCGCTCACCGTCGGCGACATGACGAGCTGCGAGCCGGTCGCGGCCGACGGCCAGGCGATGGGCGAGGTCCTGTTCCGCGGCAATGTCGTGATGAAGGGTTACCTCAAGAACCCCAAGGCCACCGGCGAGGCCTTTGCCGGCGGCTGGTTCCACTCGGGCGATCTCGGCGTCATGCACGCCGACGGCTACATCGAGCTCAAGGACCGCGCCAAGGACATCATCATCTCGGGCGGCGAGAACATCTCGACGCTGGAGGTCGAAAGCGTGCTCTACCGCCATCCCGCGATCCTCGAGGCCGCCGTGGTCGGCCGCCCGGACGAGAAATGGGGCGAGACACCCTGCGCCTTCGTCACGCTCAAGGACGGCGAGACCACCACGGCCGAGGAGATCATCGCCTTCTGCCGCGCCAACCTCGCCCACTTCAAGGCGCCCCGCACCGTCGTCTTCGGTCCCCTGCCCAAGACCAGCACGGGCAAGGTGCAGAAATACGTGCTGCGCGATCAGGCAGCCAAGCTCTAGGGCCGGTTCCGGCCACGCGCGGAGCGCCACAGGCCGGGCAGCGATTCCAGCACCCCCGCGCCGATGATGGCGACCGCGCCGACCGCCTCGGCCAGGCCGAAGGGTTCGCCGGCGACGATCGCCGAGGAGACGATGGCGACGACCACCTCCAGGATCAGGATGATCGCCACCCTGCCCGGATCCATGCGGCTGGCGCCGTAGAGCGTCAGCCAGACCACGGGAATGATCCAGACCACGGCAAAGACGCCGAGCCAGGCCGCCGCGGCCGGCCAGTCGACCGCACTGGCCGGGGCATCGCCCGCGCCCACCAGCATGTAGGCCGGCGCCGTGGCCGCCACGATCAGGAAGGCCCGGCCCATGTCGGGCCGCCCGGCGCTCAAGTTGACGAACAGCAGGGCGAGCGCCCAGAAGACGCCGCCGATCAGGCCGAGCCACTCGGCGCGGTCCTGCGGCAGCGGAACGCCGCCGAGATCGCCCAGCAGCAGGGCGGCGCCGGCCAGCCCCATGACGATGGCACACCAGCGCAGCCATGTGATCGGTTCGTGCAGGACGAAACGTGCCAGCACCGTGCCCCACACCGGGGCCAGGTAGAACAGCAGGGTGACACGGGCGACATTGCCGTGGATCAGACCCTCCGACCAGAAGGCGAAGGCCGCCGCAAAGGTTCCCGCACAGGCCAGCAAAACCCAGCCGCAGGCCAGCAGGGCACGCCAGCG
>JAQCLG010000159.1 GCA_027592745.1 Pseudomonadota bacterium
CGGATCATGTCCGCGCTACCGCGCGTAAGACCCCTCACCCTACCCTCTCCCACAGGGGGAGAGGGGAAGCAGATTCTCGACGTTGGAGAGTCCTCTTGGCGCCGGGTGGGATGAGCAAGAAAAAAGGGCCGGACGCTTTTGCGCCTGGCCCTTTCGACAGCGGGTGCCCCCGGCTCAGTAGCGGTATTCGTGGGTCTTGAACGGGCCGGTCTGCTCGACGCCGATGTACTCGGCCTGCGCCTTGGTCAGCTTGGTCAGCTTGGCGCCGACCTTGTCGAGATGGAGCATGGCGACCTTCTCGTCGAGGTGCTTGGGCAGGACATAGACCTGGTTCTCGTACTTGCCCTTGTTGGTCCACAGCTCGATCTGGGCCAGCACCTGGTTGGTGAAGGAAGCGCTCATCACGAAGCTGGGATGGCCCGTGGCGCAGCCCAGGTTGACCAGACGCCCCTCGGCCAGCAGCAGGATCTTGTGGCCGTCGGGGAACTCGATCTCGTCGACCTGCGGCTTGATGTTGTTCCACTTCAGGTTCTTCAGACCGCCGACCTGGATCTCGTTGTCGAAGTGGCCGATGTTGCAGACGATCGCGCGGTCCTTCATGGCCCGCATGTGGTCGACCGTGATGACGTCGGCGTTGCCCGTGGCGGTGACGAAGATGTCGGCCTTGGGCGCCGCGTCGTCCATGGTGACGACCTCATAGCCGTCCATGGCTGCCTGCAGGGCGCAGATCGGGTCGATCTCGGTGACCTGCACGCGCGCACCGGCGCCGCGCAGCGACTGGGCCGAACCCTTGCCGACGCCGCCGTAGCCGGCGACCACGGCAACCTTGCCGGCCATCATCACGTCGGTCGCGCGGCGGATGCCGTCGGTCAGGCTCTCGCGGCAGCCATAGACGTTGTCGAACTTCGACTTGGTCACCGAATCGTTCACGTTGAACGCGGGCACCTTCAGCGTGCCCTTCTTGGCCATCTGGTAGAGGCGCGCGACACCCGTGGTGGTCTCCTCGGAGACGCCGGCGACGTCCTTCATCAGCTCGGGATACTTGTCGTGCATGATCTGGGTCAGGTCGCCGCCGTCGTCCAGCAGCATGTTCGGCGTCCAGCCGTCCGGACCCTTGATGGTCTGCTCGATGCACCACTCGTACTCCTCCTCGGTCTCGCCCTTCCAGGCAAAGACCGGGATGCCGGCGGCCGCGATGGCGGCGGCGGCCTGGTCCTGGGTCGAGAAGATGTTGCACGAGGACCAGCGGATCTCCGCACCCAGCGCCGTCAGGGTCTCGATCAGCACCGCGGTCTGGATCGTCATGTGCAGGCAGCCGGTGATGCGCGCGCCCTTGAGCGGCTGCGTCTTGCCGTATTCCTCGCGCGTGGCCATCAGGCCGGGCATCTCGACCTGGGCGATCTCGATTTCCTTGCGGCCCCAGTCGGCCAGCTTGATGTCGGCGACCTTGTAGTCGGTGAATTCACTCATCTGCGGTGCTCCGTTGGGCAGGGTTGTTCGGTGGGTGAGGCGCCGGCGCCTGTTGCCGGACGCGATGGGGTGTGGCGGTGCGTGGCGTTCATCCGATCGCTCCGGCCGGGGCAAGGGCGGTGACGGAGGCGGCCCGTTCGGCCGACCAGATCGAAACGGTGAGCTGGCCCTCGGCGATCGCCTGGCTGCTCGCCGGCAGCAGGCCGGCCTGGGCGAAGAAGCCGTCGATCGCCTGCTCGGAAAAGCCGGGCCAGCGGTGGGCGTGTTCCTCGCGCAGGGCGAGGTTCTCGTGCGGCGCGAAATCGACGACGACCAGCCGGCCGCCCGGCCGCAGCACGCGCGCGGCCTCCTCGATGACTTCGCCTGGATGTTCGGCGTAGTGCAGCACCATGTAGAGGATGGCGATGTCGAACTTCTCGTCCCGGCAGGGCAGGCGGTACATGTCGCCGTGCTGTACGCCGCAGTTGGCGAACTCCGGTGCGTCGAGGTTGACCCGTGCGACCGTCAGCATCTCGTGCGAAAGGTCGATGCCCAGGCCGTAGGCGATGCGCGGTGCGAAGATCTGCAGGATGCGCCCGGTGCCGGTGCCGATGTCGATCAGCCGTGTTGCCGGCCCGGCCGGCACGAGCTCGAGCAGGCGCCGCTCGATGACGCCGGTGTCGGCATGCATGGCGCGGATCTCGTCCCAGCCCGCGGCATTGGCGCGAAAATACTGCTCGGCCGCCTGCCGCCGTGTCTCCTTGACCTGGGCCAGGCGGTCGAGATCGCCCTTGAGGACCGGATCGCCCTCGGGCAGGCGCGCCAGGATGTCGCGCGCTACCTGCGCCTCGTTGCAGCCGTGGCGCAGGCGGTAGAAGGTCCAGGCGCCCTCGCGCCGCCGGTTCAGCAGGCCGGCCTCGCAGAGCACCCGCAGATGGCGCGAGATGCGCGGCTGGCTCTGGGAAAGCACCTGCTGGAGTTCGGACACCGTCAGTTCCGCGCGTCCGCACAGCGCAAGGATGCGCAGGCGGGTGCTCTCGGCGATGGCGCTGAGCGTGGCAACGAACTGATCCATGCTCCATCTGATATACGAATATCTTTATATATCAATGCAAAAATGCATGCCCGGTTCAGGCCAGCGCGTTGAAGTCATCGAGCAGCACCGCGACCATGCCGGCATCGGCCTGGTCCATGATGGTCTGGGCGCGCCGCGCCGCCTCGTTGAGGTCGAGCGCCCGGATGCGCTGCTTGACCCGCGGCACCGCCGCCGAGGCCATGGACAGGTCGCGGATGCCGAGGCCCAGAAGCAGCGCGGTCATGCGTTCGTCGCCGGCCATCTCGCCGCAGACGTTGACCGGGATACGCGCGCGCAGGGCCGCCGCGGTGGTGAACTGGATCAGCCGCAGCACGGCCGGATGCAGCGGGCTGTAGAGATGGGCGACCTGCTCGTCGCCGCGGTCGATGGCGAGCGTGTACATCGTCAGGTCGTTGGTGCCGATGGAGAAGAACTCGCAATCGCGGGCCAGGCTGTCGGCCGCCAGGGCGGCGCCGGGAATCTCGATCATGGCGCCGACCGGGGGCAGCGGGTCGGCGAAGGGAACGCGGCGGCGGCGCAGGCGCGTCGCGACCTTTTTTAGCGCCGCGCGCACCTGGCGGACTTCCGAGGCGGTGCTGATCATGGGCAGCAGGATGCGCACCGGGCCATGGGCGCCGGCACGCAGGATCGCGGCAAGCTGGTTTTCCAGCAGGGCCGGCACCTTCAGCGAAAGGCGGATGGCGCGCAGGCCCATCGCCGGGTTGGGGCTGACCTGCAGGTGCTCGCCCAGGGAATAGGGCAGCTTGTCGTTGCCGACGTCGAGGGTGCGCACGGTCACCGGCCGGCCCGCCATGCCCTCGACGATGTCCTTGAGCAGCAGGTACTGCTCCTCCTCGCCCGGCACGTCGGGCCGGTTGAGATAGAGGTATTCGGTGCGGAACAGGCCGATGCCCTGGGCGCCGTTGTCGAGCACGGCCTCGACCTCGCCCGGCAGGTCGATGTTGGCCTGCAGGCCGATGGTGACGTCGTCGCGCGTCGTCGCCGGGACGTTCTTGAGCCGCTCCAGCTTGCGCGTCTGGCGGCGCAGTTCGTCGCGCCGTTCCTCGTAGCGCGCCAGGGTCTCCTTGTCGGGGTTGACCACGACCTCGCCGGCGATGCCGTCGACGATCACGATGTCGCCCTGTCGGACATGCTCCAGCAGGTCGGGCGTGCCGACCACCGCAGGCAGGCCCAGGGAGCGCGCCAGGATGCCGGTGTGGTCCTGGGCGCCGCCATAGGCCGTGACGAAGCCGGCGACGATCCGCGGATCGAGCAGGGCGGTATCGGCCGGGGTCAGCTCGTCGGCGACGACCACGGTGCCTTCGGCGAGATCGGCCAGCGCCCGGTAGGGCGTCTGCATCAGGCTGCGCAGCAGCCGCTGGCCGACATCGCGCACGTCGCGCCCGCGTTCGGCCAGATAGGGGTCGTCCATCTGGGAGAAGATGTGGGCTATCTCGGCGACTTCCTGGGAGACCGCGGCCTCGGCATTGATCAGCTGTTCGCGGATGCGGTTCTCGACGCCGCGCACCAGGCGCGAGCCCTCCAGCATCTGGCCGTGTGCCTGCAGCAGGTAGCCCAGCTCCTCGGCGGCGCTGCCGGGCAGCTTGGCAGCCTGCTTGCGCAGCTTGACGAGCTGGCCGCGGGCGTAGTCGACCGCACCGCTGAAGCGGGCGTGTTCGGCCTCTATCGCGTCGTCCCCGATGCGGTAGTTGGGCACGTCCAGGCCGCCGCTTTCGGCGATGTGGGCGGGTCCGATGGCGATGCCGCGCGAGACGCCAAGGCCCATCAGGGTCTTTCCTGCGACGGGCGGTGGCTTACTCATCGAAGCGGTTCCCGACCAGGCTCGCCAGGGCATCGAGTGCGGCGCCGGCATCGCTGCCGGCCACGCTCACGGTAATCGTCGATCCCGGGCCGGCCGCCAGCATCATCAGGCCCATGATCGAACGGCCCGACACGCTGGTGCCGTCCTTGTCGACGGTGATCTCGCTGGTGAAGCTGCCTGCCGTGGCGACGAACTTGGCCGCCGCACGTGCATGCAGCCCCCGCTCGTTGACGATGAGGAGCCGGCGTGTGGCAACCCTGGCCGGTCCGTCGCTGGGGGCCATGACGGTCAGCTCTTGGGCTTCAGCAGACTGCTGGCGACATTGATGTACTTGCGCCCGGCTTCCTGCGCTGCAGCAACGGCCGCGGCCAGCGGCTCGGTCTGCCGCGTCGAGGCGAGCTTGATCAGCATCGGCAGGTTGATCCCCGCGATCACCTCGATGTTGCCGGAGTCCATCACCGAGATCGCCAGGTTGGAGGGGGTGCCGCCGAACATGTCGGTCAGCAGGATGACGCCGTCGCCGCCGTCCACGGCGCGGATCGCGTCCAGGATGTCCTGGCGGCGGCGCTCCATGTCGTCGTCGGGGCCGATGCAGACGGTGCGCACCGCCTCCTGCTCGCCCACGACGTGTTCGGTGGCGGCGACGAATTCCTCGGCCAGGCGACCGTGGGTGACCAGGACCAGTCCGATCATGCTTCTATCGCCGCTGTTGTGCTTGCCGGAGTTCCGCAGGCCTGCTCAGGACGCGAGATCACGATGCTGCAGGCTCACGCGGCGTCGTGCCTCGCTTAACAGAGCGGCCAGCCGCTCGGCAACAAAAACCGAACGGTGGCGCCCGCCGGTGCAGCCGATCGCGATCGTCAGGTAGTGCTTTCCTTCGCGCTCGTAGGCCGGCAGCAACAGGTCGAGCAGGGCGGTCAGGCGCTCCATGAAGGGCTCGAACGAAGGGTCGTTCTCGATATGGGCCGCCACGGCGGGGTCGCGGCCTGTCTGGGGCCGCAAGGCGTCGACATAGTGCGGATTGTCGAGGAAACGCACGTCGAAGACGAGGTCGGCGTTGCGCGGCACGCCCTGGCGGTACGAGAAGGACGTGACGAAGACCGCCAGGGCCCGCCGCTTCCCCGGCTCCAGATGGGCAACGACATGGCGCCGCAGGTCGCCGCCCGACATGGTCGTGGTGTCCACCACGAGGTCGGCGACGTCCCGGATCGGGGCCATCAGGTCGTGCTCCAGCGCGATGCCTTCCTCGACCGAGCGGTTGGCCGCCAGGGGGTGACGCCGGCGCGTTTCGGTGAAGCGGCGCAACAGCGCCTCGGCATCGCCCTCCAGAAAGACGACGGAAACCTTGAGGTCGCGGCGTTCGCGCAACTGCCCGATCATGGCGACCAGGGCCGGCGCGTCGAACTGGCGCGAGCGCACGTCGACCGCCACGGCCAGCGGGGCCGGCGCCTCCGCACTGTGGACCAGGAGGCTCGGGAGCATGGCCATGGGAAGGTTGTCGATCGCCTCGTAGCCTTCGTCTTCTAGGGCCTTCAGCGCCGTGCTGCGGCCGGCGCCCGACAGGCCCGTCACCAGTACCAGGCTGCGTCGTTGCACGGGGTCAGCGGCCATCGTCGGTCTCTCCTGATTGGATCGCCAGGCAGTGGCGGGCGATCAGGGTAAGGCGCGCCGCTGCCGACACATCAAATGCATGAAGACGGTACCGCGGCAACACGACACCCATCAGGGTCTCGTGATCGGCGTGCGGCAGGCGCTCGACACCATCGCGGGCGACCAGATCGACGATCGCGTCGATCCGGCTGGGGCCGGCGTGGTCGACGGTCAGGATACCGATGCCGCGGGCCTCGATGCGGCCGGCCAGGATCGCTGGCGCGCTGGCCTGCAGGGTACCGGCGCCGGTGCGCGCGACCACGACCTGGTCGTCGGCCACCAGGCGGCCGCTGCCGTCATGGATGCAGCGCAGGGCCAGATCGCTCTTGCCGCTGCCCGAGGGGCCGCGCAGCAGGAGACCGGCTGTGGCGACGACGAGGCAGGTTGCATGCACCGCCGTCATGGCCGTTTCAGGCCGCCTGGCTCGATTCGGGTTCGCTGAGCAGGGCCAGGATGGCAACGGCGCTTTCGGCGCCGCGCAGCTTCTCGCAGACCGCCTGGTTGCGCAGCAGGCGGGAAATGCGTGCCAGGGCCTTGAGATGGTCGGCGCCGGCCGATTCGG
Organism: Pseudomonadota bacterium; assembly: GCA_027592745.1. GTDB lineage: Bacteria > Pseudomonadota > Alphaproteobacteria > SP197 > SP197 > CALGGB01. Next base: position 6,559 of record JAQCLG010000159.1, read on the forward strand.
GGGCCAGGAGGATGAACATCAGGTCGACGGGCTGTTCGTCGATCGAGTCGAAGTCGATCGGCTGGTCGAGCCGGGCAAACAGGCCGTGAAGCCGGTCGAGTCCCGGCATCTTGGCATGGGGAATGGCGATTCCCAGGCCGACGCCGGTGGTGCCCAGGCGCTCGCGTTCGAGCAGCGCATCGAAGATCGCGCGTTCCTCCAGGCCGGTCAGCGGCGCCGCGGCCCGCGCGATTTCCTGCAGGGCCTGCTTCTTGTTGGCGGCCTTGAGATGAGCAACGACGCTCTCGGGCGTCAGAAGGTCGGAGAGTTCCATGAATCTGCCTGGGGCGCGCTTTCCGCGCCCCTCCGTGTCAGTGGTGGTCGCGCAGCTTGCGCTTGTTGCGGCGGAACTGCTTTTCGACATGCTCGGCGGCTGCGTTGAAGCTGGCATAGATCTCGGCATCGTCGGCCCGGCCCTCCGCGAAGAGATCCTTGCCGACATGCACGGAGACATGGGTGCGGAACAGCTCGCCCTCGCGCGAGAACTTGACGTGGGCCTCTATCGGATCAGCGAAATACTTGCTGACTCCCCGCTCAAGGCGTTCTTCCACGTGGCTCCTCAGGGCATCGCCGATATCGATCTGATGGCCTGTGACGGCAATCTTCATCGTCTACCTGTTGACTGTTTTCACGCACGCGCCGGATCGTCACGGCAGGACGGGTTTTGCGGTCTTCGTTCCATGCCGCCCCGTCGCGGGGGCGCACATATAGACCGCCTCGCCCGGCGATACAAGCCGGGCCGGAAGGCGCCCTTTCAGCCCCTCTGCTCGCCCGCCAGGCGGCGCTCGCGGCGGCGCTGGACCGAGGAGGGGATGCGCATCGCCTTGCGGTATTTGGCAACCGTGCGCCGTGCGACCGCGACGCCGCCCTGGGCCAGCGCCTCGACGATGTCGTCGTCGGAGAGCACGCCGTTGGGGGCTTCGCCCTCGATCAGGGTCTTGATCCGGTGGCGCACGGCCTCTGCCGAGTGGGCCGGACCGTCGCCGGTGCTGCCGATCGAGGCGGTGAAGAAGTACTTCAGCTCGAAGATGCCCCGCGGCGTCGCCATGAACTTGTTGCTGGTGACGCGGCTGACCGTGCTTTCGTGCAGCTCCAGGGCATCGGCGATGTCGCGCAGGATCAGGGGTTTCATGTAGGCCACGCCCTTGACCAAGAAGAGGTCCTGCTGGCGCACGATCTCGCGCGCCACCCGCAGGATGGTGCGCGCGCGCTGGTCGAGCGCCTTGACCAGCCAGTTGGCGTTGTTCCAGTGCTCGGAGACGAAGCTTCGCTCGCTTTCGCTGCGCGTCCCGCTCTGGACCTCCGCGTAATAGCGTTCGTTGGCTAGGACTCGCGGCAGGGTGTCGCTGTTGAGCTCGACGTGCCAGCCGCCGGCCTGGGCGGCGCGCACCACGACATCGGGGATCATGACCTGGGTATGGGTGGTGTCGAAGCGCAGGCCGGGCTTGGGGTCGAGCATGCGCAGGTCGGCGAGCATGTCGGCCAGGTCCTGTTCGCTGCAGTCGCACAGCTTGCACAGCCGGGCGAAGTCGCGCCGTGCGACCTGCTCCAGGTTGGTAAGCAGGATCGCGATGACCGGGTCCAGGCGGTTGCGTTCGGCAAGCTGCAGGGCCAGGCACTCGCGCAGGTCGCGGGCAAAGACGCCGGGCGGA
>JAQCLG010000160.1 GCA_027592745.1 Pseudomonadota bacterium
CACGACAGGGTCGCGGGATGGCCATCGAGCACCGTGACGATGCCGGCCCCGCCCGGCAGGCGGGCGAGCAGCCGGTGGGCATGGCTGTCGCGCCGCCCGGCGCGGCTGGCGGCCTGCCAGTCCTGCATCAGCCGGTCGGCCGAGGTTACCACCAGCAGGCCGGCGCCGGGGATGTCCTCGGCCAGGATCTCCAGGGCCGCGCGCGCCTCTGGCAGAACCGCGCCGCTCGCCACGATGGCGATCTCGGCGTCCGCGCCCGGCGCGACCATCCAGTAGCCGCCCTGCAGCACGTCGGCCTCCAGCGCCCCGGCCATCTCCCGCTCCGGCTGGGCCAGCGACCGCGTCGACAGGCGCAGGTAGAGCGAGCCGCCGTCGTGCGCCTGCATGTGCTCGAAGCCCCAGCGCATGATGACGCCCAGCTCGTCGGCATAGGCCGGCTCGAAGCTGGTCAGCCCCGGCTGCCCCAGCCCGATCAGCGGCGTGAAGATCGACTGGTGGGCGCCGCCCTCGGGTGCCAGCGTCACGCCCGCCGGTGTCGCCACCAGCATGAAGCGGCTGTCCTGGTAACAGGCGTAGTTCAGCGCATCCAGGCCGCGCGCGATGAACGGGTCGTAGAGCGTGCCGATCGGCAGCAGACGCGCGCCGAACAGGCTGTGGGTCAGGCCCATGGCGGCCAGCATCAGGAACAGGTTGTTCTCGGCGATGCCCAGTTCGATGTGCTGGCCGCCGTGGCCGAGGTCCCAGGACTGCGCCGAGATCACCTTCTCGCTGCGGAAGACGTCGACGTGTTCGCGCCGGTCGAACAGGCCGCGCCGGTTGATCCAAGGCCCCAGGTTGGTCGAGACCGCGACATCGGGCGAGGTCGTCACGATATGGCGCGCGAGCGCGCTGTCGCCGCGCGCGATCTCGTTGAGGATGTTGCCGAAGGCCATCTGCGTCGAGGTGCTGGCCGCCGCCTTGACCGCCAGCTTCGCCGGCACCGGCACCGCCGGCGCCTGGTGGCGGCGCGGGTACTCCTGCGCGAAGGGCACGTCCTTCAGGAACGCCCGCAGCGTCTCGGCCTCGTCCTCCAGCCCGGCGAACGGCTCCCACTCCTGGCCTTCTTCGATGCCCATGGCAGCACGGAAGCCTTCCATCTGCTCGACGTTCATCAGGCCGCTGTGGTTGTCCTTGTGCCCGGCAAAGGGCAGGCCATGGCCCTTGATCGTGTAGCAGATGAAACAGCGCGGCCGGTCGTCGCCCGCCGCTGCCGCCGCATCGAAGGCCTCGGTCAGGCTGGCGAGGTCATGGCCGGCAAGGTTCGTCATCAGCGCATGCAGCGCGGCGTCGTCATGGCCGTCGATCAGCCGGCGCGTCGGCGTGCCCCGCGCGAAGTCGCGCTCCAGGTGTTCGCGCCAGCTTGCCCCGCCCTTGAAACACAGCGCCGAATAGAGGTCGTTGGGGCAGTCGTCGATCCAGCTCCGCAGCGCCTCGCCGCCGGGTTCGGCGAAGGCGGCCTCCAGCAGCTTGCCGTACTTGATCGTCACGACCTCCCAGCCCACCGCGTCGAAGAACCCCTGGATGCGCTGGAACAGCCGGTCGGAGACCACGCTGTCGAGGCTCTGGCGGTTGTAGTCGACCACCCACCAGACATTGCCGATGGAGTGTTTCCAGCTCTCCAGCAACGCCTCCCAGACGTTGCCTTCGTCGAGCTCGGCATCGCCCACCAGGGCCACCATGCGCCCGGGTTTGACCTCGGGCGGCAGCATGTCCTTGAGCGCCAGGTAATCCTGCACCAGCGCCGCGAACGCCGTCGTCGCCACGCCCAGCCCGACCGAGCCGGTCGAGAAGTCGACGTCGTCCTTGTCCTTGGTCCGCGAGGGATAGGACTGCGCCCCGCCCAGCGCGCGGAAGTTCTCGAGCTGGTCCAGGCTCTGGTGGCCCAGCAGGTACTGGATGGCGTGGAACACCGGGCTGGCATGGGGTTTGACCGCCACCCGGTCCTGCGGGCGCAGGCTGTGGAAGTAGAGCGCCGTCATGATCTGCGTCATCGAGGCGCAGGAGGCCTGGTGGCCGCCGACCTTCAGCCCGTCGCAGCTGGGGCGCACATGGTTGGCGTGGTGGATCGTCCAGCTCGCCAGCCACAGCACCTTCCTCTGCAGCGCGTCGAGACACGCCAGGGTGTCCGTGTCGGGGGCAGGGGCCTGCGGCAGGGCGATGCCGGCGCGGATCGGGGTCACGGTCATGGCGTCCTCAACGGAAGCGGGCGATCCGCCAGGATACCCCGATGCGCCCCGCATGGTCCCTGCAAAGAATGTTGATGGCCCCAGCCCGTGCGCAATATCCTGCCGTCCAACGAGGAAACCGCGCAGGAACATGCCATGGACCGCTTCGACCTCACCATTCTCGATCGCCTGCAGGCCGATGGCCGCGCCACCAACGTCGAGCTGGCCGAGGCGGTCGGCCTCTCACCCTCGCCCTGCCTGCGCCGCGTGCGCGACCTGGAGCGCCAGGGCGTCATCCGCCAGTACGTCGCCCTGCTCGATCCCCACGCCCTGGGCCTCGGCGTCAGCGTCTTCGCCCAGGTCCGCCTGGAGCGCCAGGCCGAGGACGTGCTCGACGCCTTCGAGGCCGCCGTCCGCGACCGCCCGGAGGTCGTCGAGTGTTACCTGATGACCGGCGACCACGACTACCTGCTGCGCATCGTCGTGCCGGACCTCGAAGCCTACCGCAGCTTCATCCTCGACCACCTGACCAAGGCCCCCGGCGTCGCCAACATCCGCTCGGGTTTCGCCCTGAAGCAGGTGAAGTACTCGACCGCCCTGCCGCTGGGGCATCTGGCGGAGTGAGTGCGCTTGCACAACCCTGTCGTGGTATCATCTCCCGTGTCCGGAACGACGATGGGAACCTCGCCATGCCCAAGACCAGCCAGCTGACCGTCATGCTTCCTGAGGACCTCGTCGCGATGGTCCACCGCAAGGTCGCATCCGGCGAGTACGCCACGGAAGCCGAGGTCATCGCTGATGGCCTGGAGGCCCTGGAGGACGACCGCCGCCGCTTCGAATCCTGGCTGCGCGAGGAAGTCGCCCCCGCCCTCGATGCGCTCAAGGCCGATCCGTCGCGCGCCGTCTCGATCGACGATGTCGAAGCCATGCTGGACGAGGAGTACGAGAGGTCGGTCGGCAAGGCCGGCTGATGGCCTTTCGCCTGGAGATTGCGCCCGAAGCGCGCGAACAGCTTCGATCGATCTATCGATTCATCGCCGAACAGACGGGACCCAAGACCGCGGCGGGGTTCGCGCGCGCGATCCTGGACCAATGCAGAAGCCTCACCACCTTCCCCCATAGGGGAACATCGCGTAGCGACCTGCGGCCCGGCCTGCGGGTCCTGGGTTTTCGCCGTTCCGTCGCCATCCTGTTCGAGGTCGAGGGCGATATCGTGCGGATCGGCGGCATCTATTATGGCGGGCGCGACTACGAGAAGCTCTTCAACCCGCCTGCCGGCGATCCGCGCCAGCGATAGCCGCGAGAGCCGTTTCGCCCTAACCTCCCGCCATCCAGCGCACGGGAGCTTCCATGGATTGTTTCGTTTCATCGGCCGAGGGCGCCGTCCCGGTCCGCATCGTCACGCGCGACGGGCTCGAGGCATGGATGCAGCAGGCGACCACCGCCGAGGCCAACTGGGTCCGCGTCCACCGCTTCGATGCCTCGCCGGCGCGCCACATCGTCGTGCCGGGCAGGGACGGCGGCATCGGCCAGGTGCTGGTCGCGCGCGCCGAGCCGGCCGGCCAGTTCGTCCTGGGCGACCTGCAGGGCGCACTGCCCGAGGGCACCGTGGTCGCCCTTGCCGACGAACCCGAGATCCTGCAGGCCAACACGCTGGCGATCGGCTTTGCCCTGGGCAGCTACCGCTTCGACCGCTACCGCAAGAACCCGCGCCAGCCCGTGCGCATGGTCGCACCCCAGAACGCCGACATGGACCGCGTTGCCGCCATCGCCGAGAGCATCGCGCTGGGCCGCGACCTCATCAACACGCCCGCCGAGGACATGGGCCCGGCCGAGCTGACCGGCGCCATCGCCGATGTCGCCCGCGCCAACGACGCCGAGATCCGCCTGATCGAGGGCGACGATCTGCTCGACCAGAACTACCCCTCGATCCATGCCGTGGGCCGGGCGAGCCACCGCCCGCCGCGCCTGATCGACATCACCTGGGGCAGCCCCGATGCGCCGAAGGTGACCCTGGTCGGCAAGGGCGTGTGTTTCGATTCCGGCGGCCTTGACCTCAAGCCCGCCGCCGGCATGAAGATGATGAAGAAGGACATGGGCGGGGCCGCCAGCGTCACCGCGCTGGCCTCCATGATCATGCGCACGGGGCTCAAGGTGCGCCTGCGCCTGCTCGTGCCGGCGGTCGAGAATTCCGTGGCCGGCAACGCCTTCCGCCCGATGGACGTCATCACCACGCGCAAGGGGATCACCATCGAGATCGGCAACACCGATGCCGAGGGCCGCGTCATCCTCGCCGATGCCCTGGCCGAGGCCTGTTCGGAAAGCCCCGAGCTGTTGATCGACATGGCGACGCTCACCGGTGCGGCCCGTGTCGCCGTCGGTTCGGAGATGGCCGCACTCTTCTCCAACGACGACAGCCTTGCCGCCGACATCGCCCGCCACGGTGCCCAGGTCGAGGACCCGGCCTGGCGCCTGCCGCTCTGGCAGAACTACCGCAGCATGATCGAGGGCGAGGTCGGCGAGATCTCCAACAGCGGCAGCGGTCCGGGGGCAGGGGCGATCACCGCCGCCCTGTTCCTGGAGAGTTTCGTCGAGAAGGACATCCCCTGGGCCCATCTCGACATCATGGGCTGGAACAACAGCGCCCGCTCGGGCCGGCCCAAGGGCGGCGAGGTCATGGGCGTGCGCGCCATCTTCTCCATGCTCGAGGAACGTTATGGAGCCTGAGGTCCCCGGCGCCCCGGCCCACCGCACCCTGGCCCCCAGCACCCTGGCCTTCGTCGCCGCCAGCGAGGACGCGGTGCCGCTCGTGCCACTGCGTCCCGGCGGCCTCGACCGCTGGCTCGACGGCCAGCCCTCCCGGATCGCGGCCTGGCTGCGCCGCATGGACTTCCGCGCCGCCGCGGGCACCTGGCAGGCGGTGCCTGCGGTTGACGGCGATGTCGCCATGATCGTCGCCGGTGTCGGCGAGACGCCCGATCTCTGGTCGCTCGCGGCCCTGCCGGGTCTCCTGCCATCGGGCATGGACCTGGTGCTAGAGGACACCGCCGGCCTCGATGCCGCACAGGTCGCCCTCGGCTGGGCGCTGGGCTGCTACCGCTTCGACCGCTACCGCCCGGCCGGACGCGCCCCGGCGCGGCTGGTCTGGCCTGCCGAGAAACACGGCACGGCGGTTGCCGCCATGGCCGATGCCGTGGCCATGGCGCGCGATCTCATCAACACCCCGGCCGAGGATATGGGCCCGGCCGATCTGGTCGCCGCCGCCGCCGAGGTCGCGCGCAGCGGTGGTGTCGAGACGATCGCGATCGTCGGCGACAAGCTGCTCGAGGGGTATGCCTGCGTCCACATCGTCGGGCGCGCCAGCAGCCGTGTCCCGCGTGTCGTCGAGTTCTCCTGGGGCGATGCCGGCGCGCCGAAGGTGACCCTCGTCGGCAAGGGCGTCTGTTTCGATACCGGCGGGCTGGACCTCAAGACCGCGGCCTGGATGGAACGCATGAAAAAGGACATGGGCGGTGCCGCCTGTGTCCTCACCGTCGCCCGTCTGGTGATCGATGCCGCCCTGCCGGTGCGCCTGCGGGTCATCGTCCCGGCGGTCGACAACGCCGTCGACGGCAACGCCTATCGCCCGATGGATATCGTTACGGCACGTAACGGAACGAAAATAGAGATCGGCGATACCGATGCCGAGGGCCGCGTCATCCTCGCCGATGCCCTGTGCGCGGCCTCCGAAGGCAATCCCGACCTGCTGATCGACATGGCCACGCTCACGGGCGATGCCCGCACCGCGCTCGGCCCCGATCTTCCCGCCGTGCTGTCGAGCAGCGACGACCTTGCGGCCGAACTGGTCGCGGCCGGCAACGCCGTCTGCGACCCGCTCTGGCCCATGCCGATCTGGAAACCCTACGCCGCCCGCATGAACAGCGACCTTGCTGACATCAACACCATCGCCGACTGGGACTTTGCCGATCACATCCACGCCGCCCTCTTCCTGCAGCGTTTCGTCGGCGAGAACACCCCGTGGCTCCACATCGACACCGCCTGCTGGAACCTCAAGGATAGACCCGGCCGCCCCAGGGGCGGCGAAGCCATGGGCGCCCGCGCGGTCTTCGAGCTCCTGCGTCGGCGCTACGGGGCCTGAGACCGCCATGGCGGGTGCCCCGACAGGACGGCGGATGGCCCTGACGCCCGAGCTGGTCGCCCTGTGCGAGCGCGAGGAGGCCGACCCCGGCCCCGATCCCGCCTTCACGGCCCTGGAGGAGGCCGACTACGACCGGCTGGCCGAGCGCCTGCACGGCGAGTTGGGGCAGGATCCGCTCTGGCTCTTTGCCTACGGCTCGCTGATCTGGAAGCCGGAATTTGAGGTCGTCGAGCAACGCCACGCCGTACTCCATGGCTGGCACCGTTCGTTCTGCCTGGAACTCAAGCGCTGGCGCGGCATGCCCCACCGGCCCGGCCTGATTCTGGCGCTCGATGGCGGCGGCCGCTGCAAGGGTGTGGCCTATCGCCTGCCCGACGAGGATCGCCTGGCCCAGCTTCGCCGTCTCGTCTACCGCGAGGTCGGCTCCCACGAGGATACCTACACGGTGCGCTGGGTCACCCCGCGCACGGTCCACGGTCCGGTGCGCGCGCTGGCCTTCTGGATCGGCCCCAAGGGCGCCCGCGTCGCGCGCAAGCTGCCGCTCGAACATGTCGCCCATGTCCTCGCCCGCGCCTGCGGCCACGGCGGCTCCGGTGCGGCCTACCTCTACAACACCGTCGCCCACCTCGAGCAGGCCGGCATCCGCGACCGCAATCTCTGGCGGCTGCAGGAGCTGGTCGCCGCGGAAATCCGGGCCGTCGCGGGGCAGGGCGGCGAAACGGCCCCCGGCGGCGGGTCATAACCGGAAGGAAGAGATGCCATGATCGACATGACGGGAAAGACGGTGCTGGTGACCGGCGGCTCGCGCGGCATCGGGGCGGCGACGGTGCCGGTGCTGCTGGGGCTGGGCGCAGACGTGGTCGTCCACTACGGCCGCAGTCGCGAATCCGCCCAGGCGCTGGTCGATGCCGCGGGGCCGGGCAGGGCGCTCGCCGTCGGCGGCGACCTCGCCGATGCCGCCGCCACCGAGGCCGTGTGGGATGCTGCGGAGGCTTGGAAGGGCCGCATCGACGTCTTGGTCAACAACGCCGGCATCTACGAAACCGCCGATCCCGACGGCGACCTCGATGCCTTCCTGGCCTCCTGGGAGCGCACCCTGCGGGTCAACCTGACGGCTGCCGGCCAGCTCTGCCGCCGCGCCGTCGGCCATTTCCGCGCCCATGGCGGCGGCGCCATCGTCAACGTCGCCAGCCGGGCGAGCTTCCGCGGCGATTCCTACCCCTGCATGCACTACGGCGCCTCCAAGGCCGGCATGATCGCGCTGACCCGCTCGCTTGCCCGCCACTGCGCCGCCGACGGCATCCTCGCCTACGCCGTCGCCCCGGGCTTCACCGCCACCGAGATGGCCGATGCCGTCTCGGACGAGGAGATGGCCGGCGTCGTCGCCGAAATCCCCATGGGCGCCATTGCCCCCGCCGCCGACGTCGCCAATACCATCGCCTTCCTCGCCAGCGGCGGCGCCCCCCACGCCACCGGCACCACCATCGACATCAACGGCGCCTCCTACGTGCGCTGAGCCTTCCAGCCCCTCGCCCCGACGGGGAGAGGGAGGGGCCCATGGCGCAGCCATGGGAGGGTGAGGGGGACGCACCGCCCTCCCGTCCCTTCGGGCCGGGTCCCTCCCTCTCCCGCAAGCGGGAGAGGGGCACCTGCGCCCCGCGCCGCCATCGGCACCTCCTGCGCGCGCTGAGCCTTCCGGCCCCTCGCCCCGCGCGCCTTCAACCGTGGCACGGCCCGCCAGGTCACAGCATGGACCCTCCGCCTGTGCGCAGGGTGACCATGAACAGGGCGGTGTCCCGGCAGCCCGGGGCTGAATCCCGGCCCGCGGCTTCCCACATCTCCCTCCATGCCAGCCCCAGCCCCGGAGGGACCGATGACCGACCAGAGCGTGCGCGAGAG
>JAQCLG010000161.1 GCA_027592745.1 Pseudomonadota bacterium
GGGGCCGCCGGGCTGCGGCTCGGCGAACGGCCGCCGGGACCATACCAGGCCCCAGGCCAGCCCCTCGGCGGTCTCCTGCTCGACGACGTGGAGGCTGACCAGGCGGCCGTCGGCATGGCGCATGCCCACCGTCTCGCCGCGCAGCTTCTGGCCCTCGCCGCGGCGCTTGAGCGCGCGGGCGACGGCGCGGCGCGCCTGGGGCATGTCGCGGTCGTAGCCCAGCCAGCGCAGCAGGGTGGCGTTGGCGAAACGGACCTCGCCGTCGCCGTCGCACAGATAGGTGCCGACATCGCCGCCGGTCAGCGCCTCGAACAGCGGCTGGGGCATGTCGCGCGCCTGGGAACGCGCCGTCAGCACGATGAAGCTGACCGACAGCACGCCCAGGCCCAGCACGATGCCGGCGCCGATCACCGCCCACAGCTCGCCGGCCGGTCCGCGCAGCGCAAGGAAGGCGCCGGCCGCCCCGGCCATGAACAGCACGCCGTTGACGATGGCGATGCGCAGCGCGGCACGGCGGCGGCGATGCACCCGTTCCTGGTGCTGCTCGCCCCCGGCACTGTTGTCTGGATCGCTCACGTTCGAAACACCCCGCACTGCATGGCGCCGAGCCCTTCCGGTTTCCCCTCTCCCCGGAGGGAGAGGGTCAGGGTGGGCCGGAAACGCGGCAGGCGATACCCGATCGGCCGCATTCCCCGCAGGCGCGTCGCGCACCCATCCTAGCCTTCCCCCTTGGGGTGGGAAGGGACATGACGATGATTCGCCCCGTCAAATGCAGCGGGGGAAGCCGCAGAACGGCTTCCCCCGGGATGTCTCGCAGTCCGGCCGCGGCCGGCAACCCTCAGTCGTCGCGATAGACCCGCTCGCGCCGTTCGTGGCGTTCCTGGGCTTCCAGGCAGAGCGTGGCGATCGGCCGGGCCTCCAGGCGCTTGACCCCGATCGGCTCGCCGGTTTCCTCGCAGAAGCCGTAGGTGCCGTCGTCGATACGCCGCAGCGCCTCGTCGATCTTGGAGATCAGCTTGCGCTCGCGGTCGCGCGTGCGCAGTTCGATCGAGCGGTCGGTTTCGGTCGAGGCGCGGTCGGCCAGGTCGGGCTGTGCCGTGGTCTCTTCCTGAAGGTGGCGAATGGTCTGGGAGGAATCCTGGATCAATTCCTCCTTCCAGGCCAGCAGCTTGCCACGAAAGAATTCCCGCTGCTTCGGGTTCATGTACGGCTTGTTCTGCGCGGGCTTGTAGGACCCGGAACTCTTGACGGCCATGCACCCCTTTCCCTTCTTCTTGGATCGTTATGAATGTCCTGGTCAGGCCGGCAAGGCCGTGACGGCGGGTGTATAGAGCCATGACAGGTTGTTTCGCAAGCGACAGATTTAGATAGCTTCCCGACCCCACCGGGACCCGTCCCATGATCGCCGTCACCACAACGCGCCCGTGTGGTGGTGATCGCGCCGCCGATCGCCTATGATCGGGGTGATTTGGGGGATGACTGGCCATGCGTGTTCTGCTGGTCGAGGACGATGCTGCACAGGCCCAGAGCGTGCGGATGATCCTGGAGGCGGAGGGATTCGACGTCGATCTTGCCGCGCTCGGCGAGGACGGTCTCGAGGTCGGCCGCCTCTACAACTACGCCTTGATCATGCTCGACCTGATGCTGCCCGACATCGACGGCCACGAGGTCCTGCGCCGCCTGCGCGATGCCCGCATCGACACCCCCGTCCTGATCGTCTCGGGTCTGGCCGAGGTCGACCACAAGGTCCGCGGGCTGGTCTCGGGCGCCGACGACTACATCGTCAAGCCCTACGCGCGCGAGGAACTGGTCGCGCGCATCCACGCCATCGTGCGCCGCGCCGGCGGCCATGCCCAGTCGCAGGTCGCCATCGGCCGCCTGACCGTCAACCTGGGCGAGAAGACCGCCGAGGTCGACGGCGCCCCCCTCAAGCTGACCGCCAAGGAATACGGCGTCCTGGAGCTGCTCGCCCTGCGCCGCGGCCAGACCGTGGCCAAGGCCCAGTTCCTCTCCCACCTCTACGGCGGCATGGACGAACCCGACGTCAAGATCGTCGATGTCTACGTCTGCAAGCTGCGCCAGAAGATCGCCGCCCGCACCGGCGGCCAGAACTACATCGCCACCGAATGGGGCCGCGGCTACGTCCTGCGCGAGGATGGCCAGGCCGCGGCGAGCCCGGGCAAGCGCGGTGCCGCCTGAAGCCAGCTTCCTTCTTGCATCAAGAAGGCATCAAATATCGCGCAATACCATTGCCTTATGGAACCTCTATCATGTTTTGCATGAAGCGATGAGCGCCAGCGTCAGGTGTTCGTCGTCCTGGCTTTCCAGGGCCAGCGTCCAGCCCGAGGCCCGCGCCAGGCGCAGGGTCAGGACCGGCTGGGCATCCCGCGGCGAGAGCTCCCCGACCGGGGCCGTCGGGTCGGCAAGCGCGGCACGCAGGGCATCGATGTGGCGTACCTGTCCCTCGGCGGTGACACGCGGCAGGTCCTCGGCCGTGACGCTCAGTCGCGCGCCCATCGGCGTGGCGTCCATGACGCACAGCAGCATGTTGAGCGCCAGGCGCACCGCCTCGGCGCCCCCGCTGCCGGGTTCGCCGCGCCAGTCGAGGGTGTGGCGCCCGCCCTCCAGCATGTCCCTGGCAAGTTCACCGGCCTCGGCCCAGGTCAGCCGGTCGCCCGTGCCGTAGGCGCGGCGATAGAAGGCCAGGCGCCGGTTGAGCTGGGCGCTGGTCGTCTGCGTCAGCTTCAGGGCTTCGCCGGCCATGGCCGGTTCGGCCATCAGTTCCAGGCCGTTGGCGATCGCGCCCGCGGGCCCCACAAGGTCATGGCACAGGCGCGAGCAGACCAGCGCCGTCAGCCGCAAGCCGTCCGCTTCCGACATTTCCCCTCCCGGGCCCCACTGGCGAGAACGGGGCGCGCGACCTATTGTGCCACAATGAACGCACGAACACAGCGCAGCCCGGCCGCGAGCGGCCTCGTCCCCGGCGCCCTCGTGCGCCACCCCGGCGAACCCGGCTGGGGCATGGGCCAGGTGCAGTCGGCCATCGGCAGCCGGGTCACGGTCAACTTCGAACATGCCGGCAAGCGTGTGATCGATAACGACATCGTGGGCCTGCAATTGGTCGCCCCCGAGCGTGACTTTTGAGGGTGCGTCGGGCATGGTCCGCGGCGAATCCGGGCGGGCGCTTATGGCCCCGGACATGCAGATGCGGCACACCATGACGGCACGACAGCACAACGGCGACAGGACAGGCGGTCGATGAGCGCCCCGACAGGCGAGGTCCGCAAGTTCCGCCACCCCGGCGCCGGCAAGCGCAAGACGCGCAGCACGGCCAAGGGCCGCCAGCCCGAGCCCTCGGCGGTCCGCGAGATCGCCGAGCTGCTCGGCGACCGCCCGCGCGCACGCGACCTGCTGATCGAGCACCTGCACCTGATCCAGGACCGCTTCCACCACATCTCGGCACGCCACCTCCAGGCGCTGGCCGAACTGATGCGCATCCCCATGGCCGAGGCCTATGAGGTCGCGACCTTCTACCACCACTTCGACGTCGTGAAGGAGGGCGAGACGCCGCCCGCGCCCATCACTGTGCGCGTCTGCGAGAGCCTTTCCTGCGAGATGGCCGGGTCCGAGGCGCTGATCGCCGCCCTGGAAGACGGCCGCCTGGGCCCGGATGTGCGCGTCGTGCGCGCACCCTGCATGGGCCGCTGCGAATGCGCGCCTGCCGTCAAGGCCGGCCTCAACGACATCGACCACGCCACGCCCGACAACGTCGCTGCCGCCATCGAGGCCGGCGACATCGGCACCCACCGCCCGCAGATGCAGGACTTCGAGGCCTACGGCGCCGAAGGCGGCTACGCCGTCCTCAAGGAATGCCTGGCCGGCAGGCGCGAGCGCGAGGACCTGATCGCGCAGATGGAATCCTCCAACCTGCGCGGCCTGGGTGGCGCCGGTTTCCCGACCGGACGCAAGTGGAAGTTCGTGCGTTTGGAGGCCCAGCCCCGGGTCATGGCGGTCAACGGCGACGAGGGCGAGGTCGGCACCTTCAAGGACCGCTGGTACCTGGAACGGCGCCCCCACCAGTTCATCGAGGGCATGCTGATCGCGGCCTGGGTGGTCGAGGCGACCGACGTCTACATCTACCTGCGCGACGAATACCCCGGCGTGCGCGAGACGCTCACCGAGGAGCTCGCCAAGGTGCGCGAGGCCGGTCTCGATCACGCGACCCGCATCCACCTGCGCCGCGGTGCCGGCGCCTACATCTGCGGCGAAGAATCCGCGATGATCGAATCCATCGAGGGCAAGCGCGGCCTGCCCCGCCACCGCCCGCCCTTCGTCGCCAAGGTCGGTGTCTTCGGCCGCCCCACGCTGGTCCACAACGTCGAGACCTGCTTCTGGGTGCCCGAGATCCTCGCCAAGGGTGCCGACTGGTTCGCCGGCCACGGCCGCAACGGCCGCAAGGGCCTGCGTTCCTTCTCGGTCTCGGGCCGTGTGAAGGAGCCGGGCGTCAAGCTGGCGCCGGCCGGCATCACCATCGTCGAACTGATCGAGGAATACTGCGGCGGCATGTTGGACGGCCACACGTTCAAGGGTTACCTGCCGGGCGGCGCCTCCGGCGGCATCCTGCCGGCTTCGCTGGGCGACGTGCCGCTCGACTTCGACACCATCCAGCCCCACGGCGGTTTCATCGGTTCGGCCGCCGTCGTCGTGCTGTCGGACAAGGACAGCATGAAGGATGTCGCGCTCAACCTGCTGAAGTTCTTCGAGGACGAAAGCTGCGGCCAGTGCACGCCCTGCCGTGTCGGCTGCGAAAAGGCCGTCAAGCTGATGGACAAGGGCGCCTGGGACGGCGATCTGTTGAAGCAGCTGTCGGCGACCATGATCGATGCCTCGATCTGCGGTCTGGGCCAGGCCGCGCCCAACCCCATATTGACGGTACTGCGGTATTTCCCGGAGGACGTGTCATGAGCGAACCCATCGCCTTTTTCCTCGACGACCAGGAAGTCACCGCCGCGCCCGGCGAGTCCATCTGGCAGGTCGCCAAGCGCAACGGCGTGAAGATTCCCCATCTCTGCTACACGGAAATGCAGGACTACCGCGCCGACGGCAACTGCCGCATCTGCATGGTCGAGATCGAGGGCGAGCGCACGCTGGCCGCCTCATGCATCCGCGAGCCCCAACCCGGCATGAAGGTCAAGACCCAGACCGAGCGCGCCACCTCGGCGCGCAACATGGTCCTGGAGCTGCTCGTCGCCGACCAGCCGGTCCGCGAGGAGGCCCACACCACCGCCAGCGAGCTGTGGGGCTGGGCCGACAGCATGGGCATCGACATCTCCCGCTTCCCGCGCCACGAAAGCGCCGCGCCCGATCTCAGCCATCCCGCGATGGCGATCAACCTCGATGCCTGCATCCACTGCAACCGCTGTTTCCGCGCCTGCCGCGAAATCCAGGTCAACGACGTCATCGGCATGGCCTACCGGGGCCACCACGCCAAGATCGTCTTCGACTTCGACGATCCCATGGGCGAATCGACCTGCGTGGCCTGCGGCGAATGTGTGCAGTCCTGCCCGACCGGCGCCCTGATGCCAGCGACCATGATCGACGAGAAGGGCATCGGAAAGCCCCAGCCCAAGAAGGAAGTCGACAGCGTCTGCCCCTATTGCGGCGTCGGCTGCCAGCTCACCTACCAGGTCGAGGACAACACCATCGTCGCGGTCAAGGGCAAGGAGGGCCCGGCCAACCACGGTCGTTTGTGTGTGAAGGGCCGCTTCGGCTTCGACTACATCAACCACCGCCACCGCCTGACCAAACCGCTGATCCGTCGCGACGACGCGCCCAAGTCGGGCACCAGCGACGTCGATCCCGGCAACCCCTTCACCCATTTCCGCGAGGCGACCTGGGAAGAGGCCCTGGAGCGCGCCGCCGGCGGCTTGAGGAAGATCCGCGACGAACACGGCGGCAAGGGCCTGGCCGGTTTCGGCTCGGCCAAGGGCTCCAACGAGGAGGCCTATCTCTTCCAGAAGCTCGTGCGTACCGGCTTCCACACCAACAACGTCGACCACTGCACGCGCCTGTGCCACGCCTCGTCCGTGGCCGCCCTGATGGAGACGATCGGCTCGGGTGCAGTGACCGCGCCCTTCACCGAGGCGCTCAATTCAGACTGTTTCATCGTCATCGGCGCCAACCCGACCGAGAACCACCCGGTCGCGGCGACCTTCTTCAAGAACGCGGTCAAGAAGGGCGCCAAGCTCATCGTCATGGACCCGCGCGGCCAGGCCCTGCGCAAGCACGCCACCCACATGCTGCAGTTCAAGCCGGGCGGCGACGTCTCGATGCTCAACGCCATCATGCACGTCATCGTCAAGGAGAAGCTCTACGACGAGCAGTACATCCAGGGCATGACCGAGGGTTTCGAGGCGATGAAGGCCCACCTCGAGGCCTTCCCGCCCGAGGAGATGGAGAAGGTCTGCGGCATTCCCGCCGAGACCCTGCGCCAGGTCGCGCGCGACTACGCCACGGCCGAGCGCGCCATGATCTTCTGGGGCATGGGCATCAGCCAGCACATCCACGGCACCGACAACGCCCGCTGCCTGATCGCGCTCGCCCTGATGACCGGCCAGACCGGCCGCCCCGGCTCGGGCCTGCATCCCCTGCGCGGCCAGAACAACGTCCAGGGCGCCTCCGACGCCGGCCTCATCCCCATGGTCCTGCCCGACTACAAGCCGATCGCGGTCGAGGCCAACCGCAAGCGTTTCGAGGACTTCTGGAAGGTCGACCTCGATCCCACCCCCGGCCTCACCGTCGTCGAGATCATGGACGCCATCCACGCCGGTACCATCCGCGGCATGTACATCATGGGCGAGAACCCGGCGATGTCGGACCCCAACGGCAACCACGCCCGCGACGCGCTGGCCAAACTGGAGCACCTCGTCGTCCAGGACCTCTTCCTGACCGAGACCGCCTTCCACGCCGATGTCGTGCTGCCCGCCAGCGCCTGGCCCGAGAAGGACGGCACCGTCACCAACTCCAACCGCCAGGTCCAGCGCGGCCGCAAGGCCGTCGAGCCGCCCGGCCAGGCGCGCCAGGACTGGGAGATCATCCAGCACCTGGCCCAGGGCCTGGGCCTCGATTGGAACTACGGCCACGTCAGTGAGGTCTTCGAGGAGCTGCGCCAGGCGACCGCCTCGATCACCGGCATCACCTGGGAACGCGTCACCCGCGAGGACGTCGTCGTCTATCCCTGCCTGTCCGCCGAGGACCCCGGCCAGCCCATTGTCTTCTCCGAGGAGTTCCCGACGCCCAGCAAGCGCGGCAAGATGGTGCCCGCCAACATCATCCCGCCCGACGAGCTGCCCGACGCCGACTTCCCCATGGTGCTCACCACCGGCCGCCAGCTCGAACACTGGCACACCGGCGCCATGACCCGCCGCGCCACCTACCTCGACAGCCTGGAGCCCGAGGCCATCGCCACCATGGCGCCCGTCGACATGGAACGCCTCGGCATCGCCCCGGGCGAACCGATCCACATCAGCACCCGCCGCGGCATCATCGAGGCCAAGGCCCGCATGGACGCCGGCATCCAGCCCGGCATGGTCTTCGTGCCCTTCTGCTACGCCGAAGCCAGCGCCAACGCCCTGACCAACCAGGCTATCGACCCCTTCGGCAAGATCCCCGAATTCAAGTTCTGCGCTGCCAAGGTCGAACGCGCCACCGTCGCCGACGCCGCGGAGTGATCCCATGGGGCGGCGGGAGACCATCCCGCCGCCCCGCATTCCCCCCTTTCGCAAGACGGTCGGCAGCGGCGGTCGCCGCCTTCTCCCCTACTCCTCATGCCCGCGCAGGCGGGCATCCAGACGCACCGACCGCACGGTTCCGTCAGCAGCCGATCCGTCTCCGCTCTCTCCCTCACGTCAGTGCTTCTGGATGCCCGCCTTCGCGGGCATGAGGAGTGTTTGTGAGGCCCAGGGAGCACGCCCTCCATGCCCCCCCCCAAACTGTCATCCCGGACAAGGCCCGAAGGGCCGCAGATCCGGGACCCACGCCGGAACGCTTCCACAGCGCCGATGCAGTTGCGATGTTCCGGCATGGGTCCAGGGTTCCGCGCTGCGCGCGGCCCCAGGATGACGGTGGATGGACCGATCCGCTGCCTTGCCGCCCGTGCGTTGGCCGTCCTAGAGCGTTTCCTGTTTAGACGGAAGCATATCCAGCGTTGGCGAAGTAGTTGCGGCATTCGTCGTGA
>JAQCLG010000162.1 GCA_027592745.1 Pseudomonadota bacterium
CAAGCCTCCTTGCTGGACGACAGCCTGGATGTGGCACTTCAGCCGGGCGGGCGCAAGGCGTCCGGCATGGGTCCGCCGGTCGCCCAGTCGAGCAGTTCGACCGGATGCAGCACCGGCATGTCGCAGCCCGAGGCGATCTGGACCATGCAGCCGACGTTGCCGGCCGCCACGCAGTCGGCCCCGGTCGCGGCGATGTTGGCCGCCTTGCGCGCCTTCAGCCGGCCTGCCAGGTCCGGCTGCAACAGGTTGTAGGTGCCCGCCGAGCCGCAGCAGATGTGGCCCTCGGGAATGTCGTGCACCACGAAGCCGGCGCGCCGCAGCACGTCGCGCGGCATGGTGACGATGCCCTGGCCGTGCTGGAGCGAGCAGGCCGCATGGTAGGCGACCGACGGCGCCCCGACCGGCGCGCTGCCCTGCGGCACCAGTTCGTCGAGCAGTTCGGAGATGTCGCGCGCCTGTGCCGACAGGGCGGCGGCCCGTTCGGCCCAGGCCGGATCCTGCGCCAGCAGGTGGCCGTATTCCTTCAGCGCGGTGCCGCAGCCCGAGGCGTTGGCGATCACGGCATCGAAGGGACCGGCGGCTTCCCAGGCCGCGATGTTGTTACGCGCCGCAGCCCGGGCGCCTTCGGCATCGCCCATGTGCAGCACCAGCGAACCGCAGCAACCCGCGCCGGGTGCGACCACGACCTCGCAGCCCAGCCGCGTCAGCAGGCGCAGGCTGGCCTCGTTGACCTGGGGGGTGAGGACCTGCTGGGCACAACCGGCGAGCAGGGCGACACGCCTGCCCCTGGCGCCCTGCGCGCGGTGGACACCCGGCCGGTCGGCCCAGGAGGGTTCGCGCAGGCGTACCGGGGCCAGCGCGACCATGGTCTTCAGCCTGCCCGGAAGCAGGCGGGCAAACGGCCGGGCGACCAGGGCACCGGCCAGGGCCAGCCGGAACCGTCCCGGATGGGGCACCAGGGCGGCGATCAGGCGGCGCAACCAGCGTTCGCCCGGTGGGCGCGGACGTGTCGCGGCGATATGGGCGCGGGCGTGGTCGACCAGATGCATGTAGTTGACCCCCGAGGGGCAGGTCGTCATGCACGACAGGCAGGAAAGGCAGCGGTCGACATGGCGGGTCGTTGCCGCATCGGCGGGCCGGCCGCTCTCGAGCATGTCCTTGATCATGTAGATGCGCCCGCGCGGGCTGTCGCGCTCGTCGCCCAGCAGCAGGTAGGTCGGGCAGGTCGCCAGGCAGAAGCCGCAGTGCACGCAGGTCTTGAGGATGCGCTCGGCCTCGCGCACCTGCGGGTCGGCCAGGGCGATGAGATCGAAGTGGGTTTCCATCAGGTCTCTCCCCAGCCGGGTCCGCCCATGCGTCGCGGATTGAGGATGCCCCTGGGATCGAAACCTTCGCGCACCCGCCGCGACAATGCCGCGCGCCCGGCGGGCTGGGGGTGGAAGACCGGTACATCCGCCTTGAGTCCATCGGGTGCGCGCACCAGCGTGGCATGGCCACCGGCGGCCTGCGCGACCTGACGCACGACGGCGCTGGCTGCCACCGTCGCCGGGCACGACCACCAGACGAGGCCGCCGCCCCAGTCGAGCCAGCCTTCACCCTCGCTGCCCGCCAGCCCGGCAAACACGCCCGCCCCGGTAGCGGGCGGCACGGAAAGGCGCCAGACCGCGGGCGCATCGGCCGCGATCGGCGCGGCATCGCGCAGTTCGCGCCAGAAGGTCGCCGAGTTGTGGCTGTGCAGTTCCTCGATCTCGCCCAGTCCGGCGCACAGCGCACGCAGCGCCTCGTTGCGCGCACCGACCGAGATCGGCGGTCCCTCGACGCGCAGCGCCGTGATCGAGGCCCCGGCTTCGGCGACATGGGAAACCGCCGAGCGCGCCGCGATCGCAGCCGGCAGGTACGCCGCGCCGGAGACCTCGTTGGGGCTGGAAAGCGCCCGCCCCATGCAGGCGACCGCGGCATCGCCATCGAGCCCGGCGACCAGCACGGTGCGGGTCCGTTCGGGCGCGGGCAGGACCTTGATCGAGAGTTCGGTCATCACCCCCAGGGTGCCCCAGGAGCCGCACATCAGCTTGGTGACGTCGTAGCCCGTGACGTTCTTGACCACCTTGCCGCCGGCCTTCACCGCCTCGCCCCGGCCCGTCACCATGGCCAGGCCCAGGGTATGGTCGCGCGCCGCACCGGCAAGGATGCGGCGGGGCCCCGAAAGATTGGCCGCAAGCACGCCGCCCAGGGTGGCGCTTTCAGCCGGCGCACCCAGCAGCGGCCCGAGGTCGGCCGGTTCGAAGGCAAGCTGCTGGCGCGATTGCGCCAGCGCGGCCGCGATCTCGCCGAGCGGCGTGCCGGCACGGGCGGTCAGCACCAGTTCGGCCGGTTCGTAGTCGACGATGCCGCTCAGGCCGGAGAGATCGAGGCGGTATCCGGCCGAAACCGGATGGCCGAAGGCGCGCTTGGTGCCCGCGCCGACGATCTCCAGCGGCTTGTCCTCGCCCAGCGCCCAGGCGACGGCCTGACGGGTTTCCTCGGCGGAAGCGGGACGCAGGATCTCGGCCATGACGTCCTAGAAACGCGGCAGATCGGGAAACGGCACCTTGCCGTGGTGGACGTGCATGGCGCCCAGTTCGGCGCAGCGGTGCAGCACGGGAAAGACCTTGCCGGGGTTGAGCAGGCCGGCCGGATCGAAGGCGCACTTGATGCGCTGCTGCTGCTTGAGGTCGTCCTCGGTGAACATGACGCCCATCAGGTCGCGCTTCTCGATGCCGATGCCGTGTTCGCCCGACAGCACGCCGCCGACCTCGACGCACAGGCGCAGGATGGCCCCGGCCAGGTCCTCGGTCTTCTGCAGGTCGCCCTCGCGCGCGGCATCGTAGAGGATCAGCGGGTGCAGGTTGCCGTCGCCGGCATGGAAGACGTTGACCACGCCCAGGCCGTATTGCGCCGAAAGCTCGCGCATGCGCGCCAGAACATGGGCAAGCTGGCCGCGCGGGATGGTGCCGTCGATGCAGTAGTAGTCGGGCGAGATGCGCCCGACCGCGGGAAAGGCTGACTTGCGCCCCAGCCAGAAGCGGGCGCGTTCCTCCTCGCTCTGGGAACGGCGCAGCACCGTGGCCCGCGATTCCCGCGCGATCGCCTCGACCCGGTCGACCAGTTCGGAGACCTCTGCGGCCGGTCCGTCGAGTTCGCAGATCAGCAGGGCATCGACGTCGAGCGGATAACCGGCATTGCAATAGTCCTCCGCGGCCTTCACCGCGGGTTTGTCCATCATTTCGAGGCCCGCCGGGATGATGCCCGCGGCGATGATGCGCGCGACGCAGTCGCCGGCATCCACGACATCGGCGAAACCCAGCAGCAGAGCCTGGACCGAGGAGGGTTTGGGCAGGATGCGCACCGTCACCTCGGTGACGACGCCGAGCAGGCCCTCCGAGCCGGTCAGGATGCCGAGCAGGTCGTAGCCGTCGGAATCGAACTGCTTGCCGCCCAGGCGGACGACCTCGCCCGACATCAGGACGATCTCCAGGCCGAGCAGGTTGTTGGTCGTCACGCCGTATTTCAGGCAGTGCACGCCGCCCGAGTTCTCCGCGACATTGCCGCCGATCGAACAGGCGATCTGGCTGGAGGGATCGGGCGCGTAGTAGAAGCCGGCCGCCGCAACGGCCTGGCTGATCGCCAGGTTCGAGACCCCCGGCTGCACCGTGACGCAGCGGTTGGCGTAGTCGATCTCGAGGATGCGGTTGAACTTGCCCAAGCCCAGGACGATGCCGTCGGTCAGCGGCAGGGCACCGCCCGACAGGCCGGTGCCCGAACCGCGCGGCACGACCTTGACCTTGTGCTCCCCGGCCAGCGCCATCACGGCGGCGACCTGCTCGACGGTCTCGGGCAGGACGACGGCCAACGGCAGGGCGCGATAGGCCACCAGGCCGTCGCATTCGTAGGTGCGCAGGCCCTTCTCGTCGGCAATCACACCCTCGCCCGGCACGATCCGGGAGAGTGCGGCAAGGAAGCCGTCCCGGCCCGCCAGGACCTCGGCGTCGGGAAGGGGCATGGCGATCGACATGAAAGGGCCGCCTGTGTCAGTGCAGGACGAGCATCGCGACAGGGGCCGGAAACGTCAACGCCGGGCACAGGGACCGGCGTTGGGAAACCGATATGCAGGCGCCGACGGCGCCGGCGACTCAGCCCTGGCGCGCCTTGAAGCGCGGATTCTGCTTGTTGATGACGAAGATACGGCCCTTGCGGCGCACGATCCGGCAACCCGGGTGACGCGTCTTCATCGAACGCAGAGAATTGACGATTTTCATCGCTTGGTCCTCAAAGGTCGTTGACCGGAAGTGCCCGGCATCCGTCATCGCAGAGTTCTGCGGGGCGTGAGGCGCGGAACATACTGATAGCGGCCTGCCGCGTCAACGGCGGGAATCCGCCCTCATGTATAGGTGATCTCGAGCACTTCCAGCTCCAGGTCGCCGGCCGGGCGCTTCCAGGTCACGACATCGCCGACGGAGGCTCCGATCAGGGCGCGGGCCAGGGGCGAGACCCAGCTCACCAGGCCCTTGTCGGTGTCGGACTCGTTCTCGCCGACGATCCGCCAGACCTGCTTCTTGCCGTCCTCGCCGGCAACCTCGACCGTGGCGCCGAAGGCAACCTTGTCCTTGGGCTGGTCGGCCGGATCGACGACCACAGCATGTTCGATACGGCCGTCGACGAACCGCAGGTCACGGGCGACATGGGCGCGCTTGCTGCGGTCGACGATGTCCTCGGGATCGGTGTCGAGACCGTCGAGTTCGCCCTGCAGGCGCTCGCGCCAGGCCTTCAACGCCGCGAAACCCTCGGGCGTTACGTAGTTGGGCACAGGCTCCTGC
This sequence comes from Pseudomonadota bacterium, assembly GCA_027592745.1. GTDB lineage: Bacteria > Pseudomonadota > Alphaproteobacteria > SP197 > SP197 > CALGGB01. The sequence continues at coordinate 4,854 of JAQCLG010000162.1, forward strand.
GGCAGTTCGGGCAGTGCTTCGGGCACAAGATCGCCGTCGGGCTCCTTCACGAAAGCTCGGCTCATCATGTCGACTCCTGAAAACGGACCGCGCCGGTTGGCGCGATCGGACGTGCATCCTCGAACGGTATATGGGGACGAAGGGTTCCCTGGCCAAGCATGGGCCTGCCGTCAGACGAGCCGGCCTCCTGGCTGCCGTCCCTCCAGGAAATCGCGCACGGGCTGCCACATCGCAGCGAACTCGGGGTCGCCCTCCTCGGGCGCACCGTCCGCGACATGGGGCGTCAGCAGCAGGTTGGCCCCCTGCCCGGCCAGCACGACCAGCGGATGGTCCGACACGAGCGGTTCGACGGCGAAGGTATCGAGTGCGGCTCCCGCCGGATGCCCCGAGGCCAGGCCGGCGGCGAGCGCCGCCTCGTCGATCACGCCGCCGCTGCCGGCCGAGACCAGCAGGGCTCCGGGCTTCATGGCCGCCAGCCGCGTTCCGTCGAGCCAGCCCGCGGTTTCTTCCGTATAGGGCAGCAGACAGACGACGATATCGGCCCGTTCCAGAAGGGTCTCGGCCGGCAGCCAGACCAGGCCCAGCTCCGCCTCGACCGTTTCGGGCAGGCGGCTGCGCCGGTTGTAGCCCAGGTCGACGCCCCAGCCCTGCAGGCGACGGGCCAGCGCCACGCCGATCTCGCCGAAACCCAGGATGCCGACCTCCAGGCCGTGCAGGCCACGCAGGCCCCGGCGCCGCGTCCAGTTGTAGGCAAAGCTGTTTTCGTCGGTCCGCCGCCGTGCGGCCCAGTCCTGTGCCGCGGCGCGCGCCAGATCCTCGCTCTCGCGCAGGCGGCGCAGCAGGGCAAGGCTCTGGAGCACGCAGAATTCCGCGACCCGCAGGACGCCTTCCTGCTCGCGCCGGCAGACCATGACACCCGCGCCCCGTGCAGCTTCCAGGTCGATGTCGTGGCTGAGTTCGCCCAGGCGCAGGATCAGGCGCAGGTCCGCTGCGCCCGCGATCAGCCCGGCATCGACCGTACCGCTGCGCTCCGACACCAGGATCGCGGCGCCGTCCAGGGCCCGGGCAAGCTCGGCCCGGTCCGGCGAGCGCAGCATGGTGACGTCGAGGCCCTCGGGCGCGACCGCAAGGGCGTCGTTCTGGTGACGCGCACTGCGTGCCGTGGTGAAGACGGCCCTGGCCGCCATCTCAGAAGCGGTCGGGCCGGAAGGCCGTCAGGTCGAGACCGGGATCGCGGCCGCCCACAAGGTCGGCGACGACGAAACCGCAGCGCGCGGCCAGGCTCAGGCCCAGGTGCTGGTGCCCGAAGTCGAACCAGGTGTTGGAGAAGCCGGGCGCGGCACCCAGCGCCGGCAGGTAGTCCGGCATGGTAGGGCGGCGGCCCATCCAGCGCGTCACCTCCGTGGCCTGCGCTGGGTCGAAATCGCGCAGCAGCTTGCGCCCGCGGCCGTAGATCAGGTCAGCGCGGCGGTAGTCGGGCGCAGCCTCGACGCCGGCCAACTCCACCGTGCCGGCAAATCGCAGGCCCTCGTCGAGCTGGTTGACGCCGTAGTGGCCGTCGGCGTGGATGATGGCGCGGGTCAGGCCGGTCTTCACGCCATGGAAGACCATGTGATAGCCCCGCTCGGTATCGAGCAGCACCTTCAGGCCCATCATGGCCGCGACCCAGTGCGACCAGGCGCCGGCCGCGACCACCAGGTTCTCGACCTTCATCGGCCCGGCCGTCGTCTCCATGCCCGTCACCCGGCCGTTGCCATGCTGCAGGCCGGTGACCTCGGCAAGCGCCAGGGTGCCGCCACCGGCGACGAAGTCGTCGGCCAGCAGCCGGGTCAGCCGGTAGGGATTGGTCGTGCTGTAGCTCTCTGGATAGTAGAGCGCGTGGCGTATCTCGTGGCTCAGCGATGGCTCCATCTGGCGGATCTCGTCGGGACCCAGTTCCGACATCGGGCAGCCCAGGTCGCGCAGCATGCCCCGCTCGCGGCTGTCGCCGGCAAAGCCGGACTCCGATTCATAGACCGTCATGTATCCGTTCTTGCGGATCAGGGCGGCCGCGGGCGAACCCGCCGCAATCCGGTCGTAGGCGCCGGTGGTGCCGTCGAGCAGCGCGTACATCGCCCGCGCCCCGGCCAGCTGGCGCTCCGGCGTCGAGCTTTTCAGGAAGCCGATCAGCCAGGGCATGATCGACAGCAGGTAGCGCCAGCGGATGACGAGCGCGCCCTCGCGGTCGAAGAGCATGGCGGGCACATCGCGGATGACGCCGGGCGAAGGCAGCGGAATCGAGGAATCCCTGCCGCAGATGATACCGGCGTTGCCGAAGGAGCAGTTCTCGCCGGGACCGTCGCGCTCCACGATGACGACGTCGTGGCCCTCGCGCTGCAGCGCCAGGGCGGCACAGACGCCGACGATCCCGCCGCCGATCACGGTGACATGTTTGGCCATGGTGCGTTCCCGATCCTTCTGACGTTCAGCCGCCGCGTGGCAGTTCTAGACGCGCTCGGCGCCATAGTAGAGCGTCACCTTGTGGCGCGCCTCGGCAAAGAACAGCCAGCGTTCGACCAGCACCGCCGCCAGCCCCGCACACGCGGCCAGCGTCGCCAGCAGCGCCCCGCCGATGCCGCCGAGCCAGAATGCCAGCAGCAGGGCGGGCAAGGCCAGCAGCAGGCCGAGTACGGCGGCGATCCTGCGCAGCTTGCGCGCATGCTTGCGGCCGATCCGAAAGGCCATCTCGTGCTGCAGCCAGGTCTCGCTGGTGTGCGGGGCCTCGAGCGGATGCACGCTGTCGGCGCGGCCGGACAGGCCCAGGGCCGAGGACGTGTCGCTGGTTGCCGGGGCATGCGCTGTCCCGTTCCAGGCGCAGGCCTTGGCAACGGCCGCGGCGGCCATGGCAACCAGCGTGCCGACGGCAAGCCAGGCGGGCGAGCCGGCTAGACCGCCGGTCCAGGCCAGCACCGCGCACAGCAGCAGGCCGCCCGTGGCCGCCGCAAGCGCGAGGAAAACCGGCACCGTCCAGCCGTTGTGCCACTGGGGCACGGCCCACAGGCAGCGGTAGATCATCGCCGTGGAGACCACGGTGGCCAGCGCCCCCAGCACGGTAGCGGCGGCGGCTGCCAGGACGGCCCAGTTTGCCGTGCCGCACATCGCCCAGCCCGCGACCATGGCCAGCGCCGCGCCCAGGGTGGCGACGGAGAACACGCCTTCGCGCGAAAGCCAGGAACTGCGCCACTGGGAAAAGGCGCGCCATGCCCGCTCCGGATGGCGCAGATGGAAGGTCGAGGCGATCAGGCCCGCCGCCGCGGCCGCCATGGCAAACCCGCCCGCCAGCAGGACGATGGCCGGCCCGCCCGGCA
>JAQCLG010000163.1 GCA_027592745.1 Pseudomonadota bacterium
CGCCGATCCGGGCCTCCAGGTCGAGATGGCCGTGGACGGCGTCGAGCACGGGGCGGGGCATCAGCCCGGCGCCGCAACTATAGAAATAGGCCTGGTGTTCGGCGCCGGGAGTGAGGGCCCGGGCGCGGGTTACATCGATCATGGGACGGGCCTCTGCTCTGCTCTATAGTGCCGCGCGTCAGGGCGCCCGGCCGGCGGTGCCGATCCTAGCTGCCCCGACCGTGGCGCCACAACCGGACGCGACCGTGATCGATATCAGGCCTGTCGTTGCCATCCTCGGTACGCTGCTGCTCGGGCTGGCGGCAGCCATGCTGGTGCCCATGACCGTCGACCTGATCATGGGCAGCGCCGACTGGAGCTCCTTTGCCGTGGCCGCCCTGGTCACGGCGTTCACCGGCGGCATGCTGGTGTTCGCCTTCCGCGGCAGCATCCGAAACCTGGAGCTGCGCCAGGCCTTCCTGCTGACCGCCTTCGCCTGGGTCGGCGTCTCGGCCGCCGCGGCCCTGCCCTTCATCTTCTCGCACCTGGTGACAACCTACACCGACGCCTTCTTCGAGGCGGTCTCGGGCCTGACGACGACGGGATCGACGGTGATCGTCCACCTGGACGCCATGCCGCCGGGCATCCTGCTGTGGCGCTGCCTGCTGCAGTGGCTGGGCGGCTTCGGCATCATCGGCATGGCGATCATGATCCTGCCCTACCTGCGGGTCGGCGGCATGCAGCTGTTCCAGACCGAATCCTCGGACCGCTCCGACCGCGTGCTGCCGCGCCCAGGCCAGACGGTGGCGGCGATCATCACCGTCTATGTCGGACTGACCGTGCTGTGCGCCCTTGCCTATTTCGCCGGCGGCATGAGCCCGTTCGATGCCATCACCCATGCCTTCTCGACACTCTCGACCGGCGGCTACAGCACCCACGACGCCTCGTTCGGCTATTTCGATTCGCTGTTGCTGCAGTGGATCGGCGTCGTCTTCATGGCAGCCGGCGCGACGCCGTTCCTGCTCTACGTGCGCGCCATCAAGGGCGAGCCGCTGGCCCTGCTGCGCGACAGCCAGACGCGCTGGTTCATCTTCGTGCTGGCGGGCACGACGCTGGCGATCACGGCCTGGCGCCTAGCCTATCACGAGGCGCCGCTGCACCGGGCGCTGACCGAGGTCGCCTTCAACCTCACCTCGGTGGTCACGACGACCGGCTTTGCCAGCACCGACTACAGCGCCTGGGGCGCCTTTGCGGTGGTGAGTTTCCTGGCGCTGACCCTGGTCGGCGGCTGCACCGGCTCGACTTCCGGCGCGATCAAGATCTTCCGCATCCAGATCATGGTGATCACCGCGGTGCGCCTGTTGAAGGGCCTGGTGGCGCCACGCGCCGTGCTGCCGCTGCGCTACAACGGCAAGAGCTTCGACGAGGAGGTGCCGGCCTCGGTGCTGGTCTTCGTCTTCCTGTTCGTCGCCTCGGTCGGCCTGCTGGCCCTGGCGCTTTCCATGCTGGGGCTCGACCCGATGACGGCGATCTCGGGTGCCGCGACCGCGGTCGCCAACGTCGGCCCGGGCCTGGGCGATGTGATCGGCCCGGCGGGCAACTTCGCGGGCCTGCCCGAGGCCGCCAAGTGGCTGCTGGCGGCAGGCATGCTGCTGGGCCGCCTGGAACTGATGACCGTGTTCGTCCTGCTGACGCCCTACTTCTGGCGCCAGTAGGCCGCAGGCAAGGGTCAGCAGGCGGCGGGTTCCCTTTCCTGGCGGGCGGCGGGAATGCGCGCGCGGATCTCCTCGTGGAACTGGAAGACACGGATCTCCTCGCTGCCGAGCAGCCCCCTCTCGTAGGCCCGCGATCCCAGGCCCGACTGCACGCCCTCGACGAGGTCGATGTCCTCGGCGCCGACCAGGCGGTTGATGCGCTCGTTGAGGTAACGCGCCGCCCGCATCTGCCGGCTGGCATCGGGCAGGGCATAGGCGCGGCTGCGCAGCAGGGTGCGGTCGACCGCCAGCGGCAGGATCTGGAAGAAGTCGATCTGGTCGGGATAGACGTCGAAGGCGAGGCTGGGAAAGGCGGCGTAGTAGTACCAGCCCCAGGCCCGTTCGGGCGGCAGGTGGTCGGGCCGGGGCATCAGGCGGCGGTACATGCGTTCGCTCCAGGCCGGCGAATCCTGCCCCTGGGTCAGCGGACCGCCGCCGCGCGAGAGGCCGTGCGGGGCGACCTCCAGCGTGTAGTTGGCGCCGAACAGGCGCTGCAGGCCGGGATGGCCGACCGGGACGTGGTAGGCCTCGATGTTGTTGTCGACCGCGACCTTCCAGTTGACCGCCAGCTCGCGCTGGCTCTCCCCGCCCAGCGGGACCATCTCCCGGGTGCGGTAGAGCGAGAGCGCGTCGAGGTAGGGCGCGAAGAGCTCGGCAACCGGGGGGCCGTCGCCGCCGAAGCGGAGGAAGACAAAACCCAGCAGCAGTTCGACATCGAGCGGCACCAGCCCGATCGCGCCCTTGTCGAGCCCCTCGAAACCGGCCTCGCCCGGCACGAGGCGCAGCCTGCCCCGCAGGTCGTAGGTCCAGCCGTGGTAGGGGCAGCGCAGGGTATGGCCGCAGTTGCCCTGGCCGGCGATGACCAGGCGCGAGGCGCGGTGGCGGCAGACATTGTGGAAGGCGCGGATCTCGCCGTCCTCGCCACGCACGAGAACCGCTTCCTGGCCGAGCAGGCGGAAGCGCACGAAACAACCCGCCTCGGGCAGATCGCTGACGTGGCAGGCCAGCTGCCAGGTGGTCTGGAAGATCGCCCTGCGCTCGGCCTCGAAGAAGGCGGGGCTGTGGTAGGTCCAGGCAGGCAGGGTCTGGCGCATGCTACTCAGGCGCCCCCCGCCCGGATCCCAGCTTCGATCTTCCGTTCGTCCACGACAGCCCCCATATAGTGCAGCCCGGCACTCTAGCCGCACCCCTCCGACAGGCAACACAAGCGCCCCGCGGGTCCGCAGGGCAGGAACACCCGCCATCGCCATGAAGCCCTCCGGTCCCCGTCCGAACATGGGCGCTTTCGCCACCATCGGCAGCCTGCTGCCCTTCCTCTGGCCCCAGGGGGAATGGAGCATCAAGGCGCGGGTGGTGCTTGCCGTCGTCTTCCTGATCGCCTCCAAGATCGCCGTGGTCTGGGTGCCGATCTTCTACAAGGACGCGGTCGACGCCCTGACCGGAGAGACCGAGCCGCTGCTGGCGATTCCCGTCGCCATCATCCTGGGCTACGGCCTGATGCGCGTCGCCTCGCTCGCCTTCGGCGAAATGCGCGACGCCATCTTTGCCCGTGTCGGCGCGCGTTCGGTGCGCAAGATCGCCCTGCTGGTCTTCCGCCACCTGCACGCCCTGTCGCTGCGCTTCCACCTGGAGCGCCAGACCGGCGGGCTTTCGCGCATCATCGAGCGCGGCAACAGGGCGATCGAGACCCTGCTGCGCTTCAGCCTGTTCAACATGGTGCCGACCGTGGTGGAGCTTGCCCTGGTCTTCGGCATCCTCTGGTACATGCTGGACTTCGCGGTCGCGGCGGTGACCCTGGTGACCGTGGTCGCCTATGTCGTCTACACGCTGGTGGTCACCGAATGGCGCATCACCTTCCGCCGCCACATGAACGACGCCGACAACCGGGCCAACACCAAGGCGATCGACAGCCTGCTCAACTACGAGACGGTCAAGTACTTCGGCAACGAGGAACACGAGGCCCAGCGTTACGACCGCTCCCTGGCGCGCTACGAGGACGCTTCCGTCAAGAGCAGCGTCTCGCTGGCCGTGCTCAACGTCGGTCAGGCCGCGGTGATCTCGGTCGGCCTGACCGCGGTGATGCTGATGTCGGCGGCCGGCATCGTCGACGGCACCATGACGGTGGGTGATTTCGTGCTGGCCAACACCTACCTGATGCAGCTCTACCAGCCGCTCAACGTCTTCGGTTTCGTCTACCGCGAGATCAAGCAGTCGCTGATCGACATCGAGCAGATGTTCACCCTGATGGCGGTGCCGGCCGAGATCACCGACCGGCCCGACGCGCCCGAGCTGCAGCTTGCCGGCGGTGCGGTCGCCTTCGCCGACGTGCGTTTCGGCTACGACGCCCGCCGGCCGATCCTGAAGGGCGTCAGCTTCAGCGTGCCGGCGGGCCGCAAGGTCGCCGTGGTCGGGCCCTCGGGGGCGGGCAAGTCGACGCTGTCGCGCCTGCTCTACCGCTTCTACGAGGTCGACGAGGGCGCGGTGACGATTGACGGCCAGGACCTGCGCGCGGTCAGCCAGGCTTCGCTGCGGCGGGCGATCGGCATCGTTCCCCAGGACACGGTGCTGTTCAACGACACGATCCATTACAACATCGCCTACGGCCGGCCCGGCGCCTCGCCCGCCGAGATCGAGAACGCGGCGCGCCTGGCGCGCATCCACGACTTCATCATGGCCCTGCCCGACGGCTACCAGACGACCGTGGGCGAGCGGGGGCTGAAACTCTCGGGCGGCGAGAAGCAGCGCGTCGCCATCGCACGCACGATCCTGAAGGACCCCGCGATCCTGATCTTCGACGAGGCGACCAGCGCACTCGACACCCATACCGAACGCGCCATCCAGGCCAACCTCAACGAGATCGCGCGGGGCCGCACGACCCTGGTGATCGCCCACCGGCTCTCCACGGTGGTCGATGCCGACGAGATCCTGGTGCTCGAGGAGGGCCGCATCGTCGAGCGCGGACGCCACGGCACCCTTCTGGCCGCGCAGGGCACCTATGCCGGGATGTGGCAGCGCCAGCAGGAAAGCGGCGAGGCCGGCGAGGCGCCGCCCGCAGCGCCGCAGCCGGCCTGAACCGCGGTGCGGCGCGCGACCCGGCCATGGCGAGCACCCGCGTCATCACCCTTGTCGTCGCCTCGGCGCTGTTCATGGAGAACCTGGACGGCACCGTGATCGCGACCTCGCTGCCGGCGATCGCGCTCGACCTCGATGTCGATCCGATCATCCTGAAGCTCGCCTTCACGTCCTATCTGGTGGCGCTGGCGATCTTCATCCCGGTGAGCGGCTGGTGCGCCGACCGTTTCGGGGCGCTGACCGTGTTCCGCGCCGCCATCGCGGTCTTCATCGCCTCCTCGATCGGCTGCGCCATGGCCGACAGCCTGCCCGTCCTGGTCGGCGCGCGTTTCGTCCAGGGCATGGGCGGGGCGATGATGGTGCCGGTCGGCCGCCTGATCGTGCTGCGGGTGGTGAAGAAGTCCGAGATGCTCAACGCCATGGCCTGGCTGACCATCCCGGCCCTGGTCGCGCCGGTGATCAGACCGCCGCTGGGCGGTTTCATCACGACCTACATCTCCTGGCACTGGATCTTCTGGCTCAACGTGCCGATCGGCCTGGTCGGCCTCGTCGTCGCCAGCTACGTCATTCCCCAGATCCGCGCCGATTTCGTGCCGCCGCTCGATGCCGCGGGGTTCCTGATGAGCGGCCTGGGCCTCTCCTCCCTGATCTTCGGCTTCACCCTGATCGGGCGCGACGTGCTGCCCGACTGGGCGGTGCTGGCGATGATCGGCGGCGGCATCGCCCTGATCGTGCTCTACGTCGGCCATGCCCGGCGCAGCGCCCATCCCATCCTCGACCTTGCCCTGCTGCGGGTGCCGACCTTCAGGATGGCTGTGGGCGCAGGGTTCCTCTTCCGCATCGGCATCGGTGCGATCCCCTTCCTGCTGCCGCTGATGCTGCAGCTTGCCTTCGGCCTTTCGCCCTTTGCCTCGGGCATGCTGACCTTCGCAGCCGCGGCCGGGGCGCTGACCATGAAGTTCAGCGCCGCGCCGATCCTGCGCCGCCTGGGCTTCCGCCAGGTCCTGGTGTTCAACACGCTGGTGAGCGCCGGGCTGCTGGGCGCGATCGCGCTGTTCACGACGGAAACGCCGCACCTGGTGATCCTGGCGGTGCTGCTGGCCGGCGGTTTCTTCCGCTCGCTGCAGTTCACCAGCCTCAACGCCCCGGGCTACAGCGACATCGAGCCGGTCGCCATGAGCCGGGCGACCTCCTTTGCCGCCGCGGCGCAGCAGCTGGCGCTCTCCCTGGGTGTCGCCTTTGCCGCCATGGTGCTGGAGGTCTCGCAGTTCCTGCGCGGCAGCGACGACCTCGTGACCGGCGACTTCGCGATGGGTTTCGTCGCGGTCGCCATCGTCTCGGCGATCCCCTGCCTGCTATTCCTGCACCTGGCGCCCGATGCCGGCGCGGAGGTTTCGGGCCACAAGCCCCGCGTGCGCAGCGATTGAGTGTTGCGGTTGCGGCGCCATCGGCGTTCCATGGCGGCGAAGGCGACGGGGAGCCACAGTTGCGCGGCATACACATCGGCGTCTGGCTCGGAACGGCCGGGCTGCCCTCGGCCATGACCTTCGCCAGCCTGTTCGGGCTGCAGGCCTTCTGCCGGACGATCCTGCTCACCGTCATCCCCGTGGAGGCGCTGGTCCGCCTGGGCGATGCCCAGGGGGTGAGCCTGTTCTACTTCGGCGTCAGCATCGCCTCGATGGCCTGCAGCCTGCTGATCCCCTCGATGATCCACCTGATCCGGCGCCGCCGTGTGATCGCCCTGGGCACGGTGGCGACCTCGGTCGCCGCGGTGCTGTTCCAGCACGACGGCATCGTCACCTACTGCATCGCCATGTGGCTGCTGGTGCTGGGTTTCATCGCCTGGGACATCGCGCTCAACCTCTACGTGCTCGACCACATCCCGCGGCGCGAGGTCAACCGCTTCGAACCGCTGCGCGTGATGTTCGCCGGCGCGGGCTTCACGGTGGGGCCCTACCTGGGCGTCCTGCTGCGCACCGAGGTCGGCTACAGCGCGCCCTTCATCCTGCTGGTCGTGGCGGTGACGGTGCTCTATGCGACCTTCACCTGGCTGCGGCTTTCGGAACATCCCGCGATCCAGGCGGCCAAGCGGCCGCCGCCCAATCCGCTGCGCTTCTTCCCGCGCTACTTCCGCCAGCCGCGCCTGCGCCTGGCCTATGTCCTGGCGGTGGGACGCTCGGGCTGGTGGTCGATGTTCTTCGTCTACGGCCCGATCTTCTGCGTCGAATCGGGCCTGGGCGAACAGGTCGGCGGCGCGCTGGTCTCGGGCGTCTCGGCGGCCATGCTGCTGGTGCCGCTGTGGGGTGCGATAGGCCGCTGGTGGGGCATCCGCCGCCTGCTGCTGGTCGGCTACGCCGGCTCCGGCCTGGGCTCCCTGGCGGTCGCCATGGCCATGGGCTGGCCCTGGGTAGGCGTGGGCGTGCTGGTGCTGGCCGCCCTGCTGACCTCGGTCATCGACGGTGCCGGCAACCTGCTCTTCCTGCGCGCGGTGCGCCCGCACGAGCGCGCCGAGATGACCTCGGTCTTCGTCACCTTCCGCGATGCCGCCCAGACCGCGCCGCCGGGCGTCTTTGCCGCCCTGCTCCACTTCTTTGCCCTGCCGGCCGTGTTCGTGGCCGGCGGCATTGCCATGCTGGGGATGGCCGCCCTCACCCGCCATGTCCCCAATCGCTACTGAGAGCCCGCCATGACCGCCTCGCCCCCACCCCACAAGACCGTGGCCCGCCAGACCGTGGCGCAGATCATGAACCCCGGCGCGATCGCCTTCGTGGGTGCCAGCGAGGACCTGCGCAAGTTCGGCGGGCGCATCTTCCACAACACGGTGACGGGCGGATTCCAGGGCCGCATCGTGCCGGTGAACCCAAAGCGCGAGAGCCTGCTGGGCCTGCCCTGCGTGCCGCTGGTCTCGGCCGCGCCCGAGCCGGTCGATGTCGCGGTGATCGCGGTGCCGCGCGAGCTGGCACTGGACCACGTGCGCGACTGCGCGCAGGCGGGTGTCGCCTGCTGCGTGCTGATCACGGCGGGGTTCACCGAGACCGGGCCGGAGGGTGCGGCGCTGGAGCAGGAGATCCTGGCGACGGCGCGGGCCCATGGCATGCGCCTGATCGGGCCCAACTGCCTGGGGTTCATCAACACCCACGCACGCCTCATCATGAACTCCTCGCCCGCGATGCAGGAGACGGCGCACATCCCCGGCGGCATCGGCTTCATCAGCCAGTCGGGCGCCCTGATGGCGACGGTCTACAACCGCGGCGTCGGCGACGGCGCGCGTTTCTCCTCCGCCGTCTCGGTGGGCAACCAGGCCGACCTGGAGCTGGCCGACTTCATGGAGTGGATGGCCCGGGACGAGAACACGCGCTGCGTCACGCTCTATGTCGAGGGATTCAAGG
>JAQCLG010000164.1 GCA_027592745.1 Pseudomonadota bacterium
CTTCTTGGCCGGGGCCTTCTTGGCCGGGGCCTTCTTGGCCGGGGCCTTCTTGGCCGGGGCCTTCTTGGCAGCAGCCTTCTTCGGGGCAGCGGCCTTCTTGGCCGGAGCCTTCTTGGCAGCAGCCTTCTTCGGGGCGGCCTTCTTGGCCGGAGCCTTCTTGGCGGCAACCTTCTTCGGGGCGGCGGCCTTCTTGGCCGGAGCCTTCTTGGCGGCAGCCTTCTTCGGGGCGGCGGCCTTCTTGGCAGCGGCCTTCTTCGGAGCAGCCTTCTTGGCAGCTGGCTTTTTCATCACAGTTCCCCCTTTGCCTTTCGCGGGTTGAACGTCATTACCTTCTTCGGTGCTCTCCACATCCCCTCGCTTCTTCTCGGCGAGTACTAGTTCTCGAAACCGGTTTCCCCGGTCCTCGAAATCCGTGAACTGATCGAATGACGCGCATGCCGGAGAGAGCAGCACGACCGCATTGGCACGCCGGTCGTTGAGCGCCATCTCGGTGGCCTGACGCACTGCCTTGCCGATCTCGGAACTGATCGTGTAGGGCACGCGGCCATCGAGGGTCTGGGCGAAGGCGCCTGCGCTTTCGCCGATCAGGAAGACATGCGCCATGGCGGGGAAGTAGGGCGACAGCGTCGCGATGCCGCCTTCCTTGGCCCGCCCGCCGGCGATCCAGTAGATGTTCTCGTAGCAGGCGAGACCGCGCGCCGAGGCAGCGGCGTTGGTCGCCTTGCTGTCGTTGATGAAGCTGACCTTGCCCATCCTGGCGACCAGCTCCTGGCGATGGGCCAGGCCCGGGAAGGTCTTGTACGCCTTGGCGACGGCGCTGCCGGCAATCCCCAGGGAGCGCACCGCGGCATAGGCCGCCGCGGCGTTCTGCCAGTTGTGCACGCCCATGAGCGAGCGGATCTTGGTCAGGTCGACGACCTCGGTCGCCTTGCGGTCGGTATCGTCGATCAGGATGCCGTTCCTGACATAGACGCCCCCGGCGATGCGGCGCTGCACGGAGACGGCCACGATCTCGCGGCCGCGGCGGCCGGCAAGCTCGGTGTGGATGCGCCGGCAGACGTCGTCGTCGATGCCGATCACCGAGGTCTGGGTCGAGGCGCGGCGCGAGAAGATGCGGGTCTTGGAGGCGATGTAGTTGGAGAAGTCGCCGTGGCGCTCGATGTGGTCGGGCGAGATGTTGAGCAGCACCGCGACATCGCTGACTAGCGTGCGGATCAGGTCGAGCTGGAACGAGGAGAGCTCCAGCACGTAGATGCCGTCCTTCTCCAGCGGTTCGAGATCGAGCACCGGGATGCCGATGTTGCCGCCGAGCTGGACCTTGCGCCCGGCCGACTTCAGCAGGTGGGCGGTGAGCGCGGAGGTCGTCGACTTGCCGTTGGTGCCGGTGATGCCGACGACGCGGCCGGGCGGGCGCGAGCGGGCAAACAGCTCCATGTCGCCGACGACCTCGATGCCGGCGGTCAGCGCACGCGCGACGAGCGGATGGGGCGCGGGATGGGCCAGCGGCACGCCGGGCGAGAGCACCAGGGCGCGGAAGCTGTCCCATTCGATGCGGTAGAGATCGTTGAGGCTGACGCCCTGTTCGGCGGCGTGGCGGCGGCGCGCGGGATCGTCGTCCCAGGCGCTGACCTCGGCACCGCCGGCAGCCAGGGCGAGCGAGGCCGAGATGCCCGAGCGCCCGAGGCCGAACACGGCGATCAAACTTCCGGCGTGGCGTGACAGATCGATCATGGTCCTACCTCAGCTTCAGGGTTGCGAGGCCGACCAGCGCCAGAACGATGGCGATGATCCAGAAACGGATGACGATGGTCGGCTCGGCCCAGCCCTTCTTCTCGAAGTGGTGGTGGATCGGCGCCATGCGGAAGACGCGCTTTCCAGTGAGCTTGAACGAGACGACCTGAACGATCACCGAGACGGTTTCCAGAACGAAGAGACCGCCAATGATCACGAGCACGAGCTCGTGCTTGGCAACGACGGCGGTGGCCCCCAGCGCCGCGCCTGCCGACAGGCTCCCCGTGTCGCCCATGAAGACCATGGCGGGCGGCGCGTTGAACCAGAGAAATCCCAGACCGGCGCCGACCAGCGAACCGCACAGCACCGCCAGCTCGCCCGAACCGGGGACCAGGGGAAGCTGCAGGTATTCGGCATAGATCGCATTGCCGGCGAGATAGGCGATGATGCCGAAGCTCATGGCCGAGACGATGATCGGGCCGATCGCCAGGCCGTCCAGCCCGTCGGTCAGGTTGACCGCGTTCGAGGCACCAACGATGACGAAGACCGAGAAGGCAAGGAAGACCCAGCCCAGGTTGACCAGCACGTCCTTGAAGAACGGCACGGTCAGGCTGGTGCCCAGAGGGTCGCCGGCGATCGAGGCGATGATGAAGGCCGCGGCCAGGGCCATGACGATCTCGCACAGGATGCGGGTGCGCCCCGAAAGACCCTTGCTGTTGCGCTTGGCGACCTTGAGGTAATCGTCGGCAAAACCCAGCGCGCCGAAACCCAGGGTGACGAGCAGCACGGTCCAGACGTAGCCGTTGGAAAGGTCGGCCCAGAGCAGGGTGGTGATGGTGACGGCAAGCAGGATCAGCACGCCGCCCATGGTCGGCGTGCCGGCCTTGGTGACGATGTGGTGCTCGGGCCCGTCGGCGCGGATCGGCTGGCCGGCGCCCTGCATCGAACGCAGCCAGGCGATGATCCGGCTGCCCAGCAGCAGGCTGATGACCAGGGCGGTCAGCATCGCCCCGCCGGTGCGGAAGGTGATGAACTGGAACAGCCGCAAGGCGCCGAAGTCGTCGGAGAGGCTGGGCAGGATCTGGTAGAGCATCGTTCCCCTCCCCTCAGGCGCTTGCGTCGGCGTGGACGGGAACCTGGGCGGCGGCGAGCGCCTCGACGACGGCTTCCAGGCCGATGCGGCGCGAGCCCTTGACCAGCACGACATCGCCCGGCCGCACGACCGAGGAGAGCAGCGCCGCGATGCTGCGGGCATCGCCCGCCGCGCCGCCGCGCCGTGCCGTGGGGAGCTGGCCGTAGAGCCGGTTCATCAGGGGGCCGACGGCAAAGACGAGGTCGATCTTCCTGCGCTCGACGTCGGCGGCCATGGCGATGTGCTGGGCGACGGCGGTGTCGCCCAGCTCCAGCATGTCGCCGAGCACGGCGATGCGCCGGCCGCCCTTGCCCACCAGGGTCTCGGCAAGGACCTCCAGGGCAGCGCGCAGGGCGACGGGGCTGGCGTTGTAGCTTTCGTCGATCAGCAGGGCAGCACCGCCGGCAACGGCGATCTCGTGGCGCACGCCGCGGCCGGCAAGCGGGACGATGTCGCCCAGGGCCGCCGCGGCGGCGGCGACATCGGCGCCCAGATGATGGACCACCGCGAGCACGCCCAGGCTGTTGAGCGCCTGGTGGCGGCCGGCCAGGGCGAGCCGGTAGCTGACCTTGCGGCCCTCGACGCTGGCCTCGACCAGGCTGCCGGCGCCGTCGGCGCGCAGCGAGAGCAGGCGGACATCGGCATCCTGGGCCATGCCGAAGCGCACGACGCGGCCGGCGCCGACCGTAGTGGCATGGGCGGTGAGGGCGCCGGCGTGACGGTTGTCGGCGTTGATCACGGCGACGCCGCCGGGTTCCAGGGCATCGAAGATCGCCGCCTTCTCGGCCGCGATCGCGGTCTCGCCGGCGAAGTTGCCGCTGTGGACGGATTCGACGTTGGTGACCAGCGCGACATGGGGCCGCACCAGCGCCGAAAGCGGCGCGATCTCGCCGGGCGCATTGGTGCCGATCTCGAAGATGCCCCAGGCGGCGCCGCGCGGCATGCGGGCGAGCGAGAGCGGCGTGCCGACATGGTTGTTGAAGCTCTTCTCGCTGGCATGGGTCGTGCCCTGGCGCGAGAGGACATGGCGCAGCGCGTCCTTGGTCCCGGTCTTGCCGACGCTGCCGGTGACCGCGGCGATGCGCGCACCGGTGCGGGCGCGCGCGGCGCGCGCCAGGCGGTCGAGACCTTCGCCGGTGTCGACGACGACGAGCAGCGGCCCGGAGCCTTCGGCCACCTCGGGCGCACGCTCGACGAGAGCGGCAGCGGCGCCGTTGCGGAAGGCCTGCATGACATAGGCATGGCCGTCGCTGGTCTCGCCCCGGAGCGCGACGAAAAGATCGTCATCGACCACGGCGCGGCTGTCGAAGGCGACGCCGCGCGCGTTCCACGGTGCGGTGGAGGTGCCGCCGGTCGCCTTTTCGGCCTCGTCGTGGGTCCACAGCCAGTCGCTCATGGCCGGTCTCCCAGCATGGCGATGGCGGCGCGGGCCTCCCCGGCATCGTCGAAGGGCAGCACGGCGGTACCCACGGTCTGGCCGGCCTCGTGGCCCTTGCCGGCGATTACAAGAACGTCGTCGGAAGCCAGCGCGGCAACCGCGGTGCGGATCGCCAGGCGACGATCGCCGATCTCGACGGCGCGGTCGCAGCCGGCCAGGGCCTGGCGGCGGATCGCGGCGGGGTCCTCGGTGCGCGGATTGTCGTCGGTCAGCCAGACCAGGTCGGCATGGCGGCAGGCGGCGGCGGCCATCAGGGGACGCTTGGCGCGGTCGCGATCGCCGCCGCAGCCGAAGACGACGCAGAGCCGGCCCCTGGTCCCGGGACGCAGGGCGGCAAGCACGGTGTCGAGAGCATCGGGCGTATGGGCGTAGTCGACATAGATGCGGGCGCCGGCGGGATGGCCGGCGACAGGCTCGAGCCGGCCGCGCACGCCGTGCAGGCGCGTGGCGAGCGCCAGCACGCGGGCAAGGGGCAGTCCTTCGACGGCGGCAACCATGCCGGCAGAACACAGCATGTTCATGGCCTGGAAATGGCCCGGCAGCGGCAAGGCGATGGTATGGGCCGCACCTTCGGCCTCGACCGTCAGCATCTGGCCGCCCTCGGCCGTGTCGCGGTCGGCAACAAGGCGAAGATCGGCCCCGGCGCGGCCGTAGGAGATCACCCGCAGGCCGCGGTCGCGCGCGATCCGGGCGTAACCCTCGAACTCGGGCGTGTCGGCGTTGAGCACGGCGGCCCCGCCGGCCTCGACCAGGGTGAACAGGCGGCCCTTGGCATCGCGGTAGTCGGCCAGGGTGGCGTGATAGTCGAAGTGGTCCTGGGACAGGTTGGTGAAGCCGGCTGCGCGCAGGCGCACGCCATCGAGGCGGTGCTGGTGCAGGCCGTGGCTTGACGCCTCGAGCGCGACCCGCTGCAGGCCGCGGGCCGCCAGATCAGCGAGCACGCGATGCAGGGTCGCCGGGTCCGGCGTGGTGTGGCCCAGATCGGCGGTGCCCGTGCCGCTGACCACGCCCAAGGTGCCCAGGGTGGCGCCGTCATGGCCCAGGGCGGCCCAGAGCTGGCGGCAGAACTCGGCGACCGAACTCTTGCCGTTGGTGCCGGTGACCGCGATCGCCGTGGCCGGCTGGGCGCCGAAGAAACGGGCGCAGATCAGGGCGAAGCTGCGCCGGGCTGTGGCCGAGGCCAGCAGGGCGGCAGCACCGGTGTCGAAGCTGTCGAGATCCTCGTCGTCGGCGAGCACCGCGACAGCGCCGCGCGCCAGGGCATCGCCGACGAAACGGCGGCCGTCGGCCTGCACGCCGCGCAGCGCGGCAAACAGCGTGCCGGGCGTGCAGCCGCGCGAGTCGGCGCTGACCCCGGTCACTTCGACGCCGAGCGGGCCGCGCACGAGGCGCGCCTCGCTGCCGTCAACGAGCTGCGAAAGCTGCAAGGATAGCCTCCAGTTGCTCGTCGGCATCGCCTTCGGCCGGGGGGAGTTCCGGCAGGCGGTTGTTGCGCGGCGCAATGCCGGCCAGCGGGCCGATGCGCGCGATGATGCGGCCGGCCGCGGGCGCGGCGGTCCAGCCGGCGGTGGCGTAGCCGTAGGTCTCGGGAATGCCCTGGGGCTCGTCGACCATGAGCATGATGACGTAGCGGGGATCGTCGATCGGGAAGGCGCCCATGAAGGAGGAGAGCAGCCGGTCCTCGGCATAACCGCCGCGGGAATCGAGCTTCTCGGCCGTGCCGGTCTTGCCGCCGATCAGGTAGCCGGGAACCTGCGCGTTGCGGCCCGAGCCGTAGAGCACGACAAGATGGGTGAGCAGGCGGATCTGGTCGGAGGTCTCCTGCTCGATGACCTGGACGCCCGGCGGCGGCAGGTCCGAGTTCCAGCGCAGCAGGGTGGGCTGGTAGAGGATGCCGCCGTTGACCATGGCGGCGAAGGCCGCGGCAGCCTGCACCGGCGTCACCGCCAGCCCGTGGCCGAAGCCGATGGTCATCGTGTTGATCTCGCGCCAGGGCGAGGGAATCATCGGGCGGCCGCGCTCGGGCACCTCGACCTGGGTCTCCGAGAGCAGGCGGATGCGGCGCAGAAATTCCTGCTGGCCCTCGGCGCCGACATCGAGCGCCATCTTGGCCGCGCCGATGTTGGAGGAATAGACCAGGATCTCGGGCAGCGAGAGCCAGCGGTTCTTGGGCTTGTAGTCGCGGATCGTGAAACGCGCGATCTGGATCGGGTTGGACGCGTCGTAACCCGAGGACATGTTGACGACGCCGGCATCGAGCGCCATCGCCGCGGTGAACACCTTGAAGATCGAGCCGATCTCGTAGACGCCCAGGGTGGCGCGGTTGAAACGCGCCTCCGGGTCGCCCTCGGTGGGGCGGTTGGCGTCGAAGTCGGGCAGGGAAACCATGGCGACGACTTCGCCGGTATTGACGTCGAGAATGAGGCCGGCGCCGCCGATGGCGCTGAATTTCTCGATCGTGGCGGCCAGTTCCTCGCGCACGATCTGCTGGAAGCGCAGGTCGATGGAGAGTTCCAGCGGGGCGTCGTCCTCGGCCGCGCGGCTCTGCAGGTCGCGGTTGAAATGGGCCTCGATGCCGGCCAGGCCCTGGCGGTCGATGTCGGTGAATCCCACGACATGAGCGGTCAGGTTGCCCTGAGGATAAACCCGGCGCTCCTCGCGCATGAAGGCGATGCCGGGAATGCCAAGGACGTGGATGTCGGCCTGCTGGCGCGGCGTCAGGTTGCGCTGGACCCAGACGAAGCCGCGGTCGGTGGAAAGCTTGGCGACGAGATCCTCGCGGTCGAGTTCGGGCAGCACCGCGATCAGGCGATCGGCGGCCTCGTCCGGGTCGATGATGCGGCGGGGCTCGGCGTAGAGCGATGCGGTCGGCAGGTTGGTCGCCAGCAGCAGGCCGTTGCGGTCGACGATATCGGCCCGCCCCAGGGGCGCCGTGACGGTCGACTGCGCCATCGGGCCGTCGCTGGCCTGCATCGCCATGACCTCGACCAGGCGGCCGCCGACGACGACGAAGGCCGCGCAGAAGGCAATGGCGAGCACGAACATGCGGGCACGGCAGGTGTCGGAGGCTTCCTTGACCGCGCCTTCCAGGCGCAGGGTCGCCGAAACGGGCGCGCGGTCGACCTCCGGCTCGGCGATCCGGACGTCGACCCGCTCGAAATCGCCGGTCACGGCTGTTCGACCTTGAAGGTGACGAGCGTGCCGGTCTCCTCGCCGTCGAGCGGATCGAGGAGAGGGACTTCACGCAGGGGAACGTCGATCAGCGAACCCATCTGGGCCGGCGCCATGGGCGAAAGCTCGAGGTAACGGCCGGCCAGTTCGGCCAGCCGTTCGGGGCGGTTGAGATAGCTCCACTCGGCCTTGAGGACGTGGATCTCCTCGCGGCTGTCGGCGATCGCCGACTGGGTCGCCGCCAGGGTGTCCTCGAGGTCGCGCACCTGGTACTTCACGGTGAAGGCGGCCACCGCAGCGGCCAGCGCCAGAACACACCAGATCAGACCCGAGCGCGTCATCATGCCGCCTCCTGCCAGGCCGGAGCCGCCGTGCGGACGGCCGAGCGCAACCGGGCGGACCGGCTGCGCGGGTTCATCGCCAGTTCGCGATCGTCGGGGCGCAGGGGCCGGCGCTCGCCGACCGCGAAGGTCGGGGCGCGCGCCTCGAGCGCCATCGGGCTGTGGCGGCTGGGCCGGGGACCGGAGCCGCTGCGCTGGGCCAGGAACCGCTTGA
>JAQCLG010000165.1 GCA_027592745.1 Pseudomonadota bacterium
CTTCACCGCGGCCGCCGTGGCGCGCGGCGTGGAACACCTGCCGCTGCCGCCCGAGCGCTGGATCGTCACCGGCGGCGGACGGCGCAACGGCGCGCTGCTGGCGGCGCTGCGCGGGCGCCTGAACGTGGAGATCGCGGTGGCCGAGGACCTGGGCTGGGACGGCGACGGGATGGAGGCGGAGGCTTTCGCCTTCCTCGCGGTGCGCTCCCTTGCCGGGCTGCCGCTCAGCCTGCCGGAGACAACGGGCGTGGCGCGGCCGGTATCGGGCGGCGCACTGCATCGCGCCGCGACGCGAGGCTAGGCACTTGCGAGGCGTCTCGCGAGATAGCGGTCGACGTGGCCCTGCAGCGTCTCCATCTCGTTCTCGAAGAAATGACCCGCGCCCTCGATGATTTCGTAGGCGACGTCGTGTTTCTTGCGGTTGAGTCGCTCGACGAGCCTGGTCACGCCCTCGGGGGCGACCACGGTGTCGGCGCTGCCCTGGATGACGAGGCCGTCGCAGGGGCAGGGTTCGAGGAAGGTGAAGTCGTACTTGTCGGCGGGCGGCGCGACGAGCACGAACCCCTCGATCTCGGGCCGGCGCATCAGGGCGTGGGCGCCGATCCATGCACCGAACGAAAAGCCCGCGATCCAGACGCCCGAGGCGTCCTCGTTGTGCAGCGCCAGCCAGTCGAGCGCGACACCGGCATCGGAGAGTTCGCCCTCGCCCTTGTCCCAGCCGCCTTCGCTGCGGCCGACGCCGCGGAAGTTGAAGCGCAGCACGGAGAAGCCGGCCTGCGCGAAGCTGCGGTAGAGCGTGTAGGCGACCTTGTTGTTCATGGTCCCGCCGTAAAGCGGGTGGGGATGCAGGACGACGCAGATCGGCGCGCGCGGCTTGGTGCCGTGCTGGTAGCGGCCTTCCAGGCGTCCGTCGGGTCCGTTGAAAATGATGTCGGGCATATGACCAAAGCTGCTCGGGTGACGGCTCGTTTAACGTGTTTCGTGCCGATGCGTTAGCGGTAATACTTGATTCACGGGGTCGGGCTTTCTATGTCTCAGGGCAATGGAGCCCAGCGTGGTCCGCCGCCCGCCTTGGTTCGCCCACAACGTTGCAGCGACGAAGGACCACAGATCATGTGGAAGGCACTCCGGCAGGATATCGATTCCGTCTTCGGACGCGACCCCGCAGTTCGTTCGCGCCTGGAAGTGGTGCTCTGCTATCCCGGTTTCCATGCCCTTCTCTTCTATCGGCTGTCGCACTGGCTCTGGCGCCACGGCTTCAAGCTGGGCGGCCGCTTCGTCTCGCACCTGGGACGCTTCTTCTCGGGCATCGAGATTCATCCCGGCGCGACCATCGGCAAACATTTCTTCATCGACCACGGCATGGGCGTGGTGATCGGCGAGACCGCCGAGATCGGCGACAACGTGACGCTCTACCACGGCGTCACCCTGGGCGGCACGACCTGGAACAAGGGCAAGCGCCATCCCACCCTGGGCGACAACGTCGTGATCGGCGCCGGCGCCAAGATCCTGGGTCCGGTGACGATCGGCGACGGCGCCGCGGTCGGCTCCAACGCGGTCGTCGTGCGCGACGTGCCGCCGGGCCATACCGTGGTCGGCATTCCCGCCCGCGTCGTCGACCACGGCAAGCCGCGGATCGACGAGAGCAAGCCCTTCACGCCCTATGGCGCGAGCAAGCCCGACATCACCGATCCGGTGACCAAGGCGATCAACGGCCTGCTCGAACACATCGCCAAGCTGGATGCGCGCATCGCCGATCTGGAGGGCACGCCCAAGCCCCATGCCGACGAGATCGCCGTCGGCGTGCTCGAGGACGACGACTGCGACAAACCCGGCAAGAAGCGGGCCGATTGCTGAGGCCGTCATGAAGCTGGGTTCCAAGGGGCGTTATGCCGTGATGGCCATGGTCGACCTTGCGCTGCACGGCGGCGAACGGCCGGTCTCCCTGGCCGAGATCGCCCTGCGCCAGGAAATCTCGCTGTCCTATCTCGAACAGCTCTTTGCACGTCTGCGCCGGCGCGGCCTGGTGCGCAGCGTGCGCGGTCCCGGCGGCGGCTACCTGCTGGCGCGCGAGGCCGAGGCGATCAGCGTCGTCGAGGTCGTCGATGCGGTCGATGAATCGATGCGCGTGACACGCTGCAAGGGCTCCCAGCCCATTACGGGCTGCATGCGCGACAGGAGCCGCTGCGTCACCCACGTGCTCTGGGCCGACCTCGGCGACCACATCCGCGGCTTCCTCTCGTCGGTCTCCCTGCAGGACGTCTGCGACGGCCGCCGCCCGGGCGAGGAAACCGTCCGCGCCCTTGCCGCGGAGTGATGCCGGTTCTGGCCATGGCCGATCGCATCTATCTCGACCACAACGCCACCGCGCCGTTGCGTCCGAGCGCCCGCGAGGCCGCGCTGGAAGCGATGGCGCTCATCGGCAACGCCTCCTCGGTCCATGCCGACGGCCGCCGCGCCCGCGCCATGATCGAGGGCGCCCGGCGCGAGGTCGCCGGACTGGCCGGTGCCGCGCCGCGCAGCGTGATCTTCACGAGCGGCGGCACGGAGGCCAACAGCCTGGCGCTGCTGGGCTGCGGCCGACCCCGGCTGCTGGTCTCGGCCATCGAACATCCTTCCGTGCTGGCGGTGCGCGCCGATGCCGAAGCGATCCCGGTCGACCGCCACGGCGTGCTCGACCTGAGCGCGCTGGAGGCCATGCTCGATGCCGGCGAGGAACCTGCCCAGGTCTCGGTGATGGCCGCCAACAACGAGACCGGCGTCATCCAGCCGCTCGCCGAGGTGGTGCGCCTGGCCCATGGGCGCTGTGCGCTGGTTCACTGCGATGCGGTGCAGGGCGCAGGCAGGATGGCCCTAGGTGATCTGGGCGCGGATTTCATGACCCTTTCGGGACACAAGCTGGGCGGCCTGCAGGGCGCGGGTGCGCTGGTGGTTGGCGATGGCATCGAGATCGCCGCGGTCCAGCGTGGCGGCGGCCAGGAACTGGGACGGCGCGCCGGCACCGAAGCCCTGCCGGCGATCGCCGCCTTCGGCGCGGCCGCGCAGGCCTGTGCGGGCGACGACATGGCGACCGTCGCAGGGCTGCGGGACCGCCTCCAGGAAGCGATGACCGCCGCGGTTCCCGGCGCCCGCGTCATGGGCGCCGGCGTCCCGCGCCTGGCCAACACGCTGGCGATCGCCCATCCCGCCACCCGGGCCGAGACGCTGGTCATGGCCTTCGACCTGGAGGGCATCGCGCTGAGCGCCGGTTCGGCCTGTTCCTCGGGCAAGGTCGGGCCGTCCCATGTGCTCGAAGCCATGGGCGAGGGCGCCCTGGCGCGCAACACCATCCGCATCAGCCTGGGCGAAACGACGACCGCCGATGCCGTGGCGCGCTGCGCCGAGGTCTGGCAGGCGCTCGATCGCCGCCTGGGCGGCGAGCGCAGCGCGGCCTGAACCATGGCAAGCAGGACCGCCAACATCCGCACCCCCGTCTATCTCGACAACCAGGCCACGACGCCGCTCGATCCGCGCGTCCTGGAGAAGATGCTGCCCTGGTTCACCGAGAAGTTCGGCAATCCCAACTCGACCAGCCATGGCTTCGGCCGCGAGGCCGACGAGGCGGTCGAACATGCCCGCGGGCAGGTCGCCGCCGCGATCGGGGCGGAGGCGCGCGAGATCGTCTTCACCAGCGGCGCGACCGAATCCAACAACCTGGCGATCAAGGGCGCGGCCCTGTTCGAGAAACGCCACCGTGACCGGCGCAAGCGCGTGGTCACCCTGGCGACCGAACACAAGTGTGTCCTCGAGAGCGTGCGCGCGCTGGAGGACGAGGGCTTCGAGACGGTCTTCCTGCCGGTGGGTCGTGACGGCCTGGTCGACATGGACCGGCTGGCCGGGGCGATCGACGACAACACCCTGCTGGTCTCGGTCATGGCGGCCAACAACGAGATCGGCGTGCTCCAGCCGATCGCCGAGATCGGAGCGCTGGCGCGCGAGCGCGGCGCGCTGTTCCACAGCGATGCGGCCCAGGCGGTCGGCAAGGTTCCCCTCGACGTCGAAGCTGCCACGATCGACCTGATGAGCCTATCGGGCCACAAGATCTACGGCCCCAAGGGCATCGGCGTGCTCTACGTCCGGCGCCGGCCGCGGGCGCGGATCGAGCCGCTGTTCTCGGGCGGGGGCCAGGAGCGCACCCTGCGTTCGGGCACGCTCGCCCCTCCGCTGGTCGTGGGTATCGGGCAGGCCTGCGCCCTGGCCGCGGCCGAACGGGAGGAGGAGGCCGTCCGCCTGGCCGGCCTGCGCGACCGGCTGTGGCACGGCCTAGAGGAGCGGGTCGGCGGCATCAGCCTGAACGGCGATGCCGAACGCCGCCTGCCGGGCAACCTCAACATCGCGATCGAGGGCATCGATGCCCTCAAGCTGATCGAACACCTGCCGGACCTGGCGCTCTCGACCGGCTCTGCCTGCACCTCCGCCTCGGTCGAGACCTCCTATGTCCTGCGCGGCATCGGCCTGGATGACAAGCAGGCAGCGGCCTCGGTGCGGGCCGCCGTGGGGCGTTTCAACACGCCCGGGGAGATCGATTTCGCGATCGACCACCTCGCCGAGGCGGTCGCCCAGGTCCGCGGGGCCCCGAAAGCGTCCTGAGGCGGCCGGCGCCGATGCGGGCCGTAGTGGACGGCGGCCCCGGTTTGCGGTTAAAGACCCCGGCCCGGAACGGAGCTTTACATGCCCAAGGTCACTTTCATCGACCGCGACGGAAACCACACCGAGGTCGATGCCCCGGTGGGGCTTTCCCTGCTCGAGATCGCGCGCAAGAACGACATCGACGTCGAAGGCGCCTGCGAAGGTTCGCTCGCCTGTTCGACCTGCCACGTCATCGTCGATGCCGAGGACTTCGAGCGGCTCGAGGAGCCCAGCGAGGACGAGGAGGACATGCTCGACCTGGCCTTCGGCCTGACCAGGACCTCGCGCTTGGGCTGCCAGATCATCGTCACAGAGGAACTCGACGGACTGACCGTGGCGCTGCCCCAGGAAACCCGCAACCAGCAGATCGGCTGATCGGGCAGGGCGCAGGAACTCCCGCGCCATGGCTGCCAAACGCTCCCCTGCCTGGATGACGGGTCCCATGGGCGGGCTCGTGCTGCGCCCCTGGTTCGACCGCCTCGCCCTGGCCGGCATGGTGCGCGGCTATTTTCCCCTGTCGCGCCTGTGGGCGGCCGCCGAGGCCGCGGGCGACGACGTCGACCTGTTTGCCGCCGAAGTGCCCATGGCGCCGCTCCAGGGCTGGCGCCGCAGCCGTGCCCAGGCGGCCCTGGCCCATGCCCTGCTGCTGCGCAGCCTGGCCGAGAAGGCCGAGGCGGACTGGCGCGATGCCCTGTTCGCCCCCGGCGCGACGCAGGATCCGGCGGAGGCCGAGGCCCGGCGGGTCCATGCCAGCTTCGTCTCGATGCGCACGCGGGCACGTTTTGCCTTCCTGCGGCGACGGGCCCCCGCGGTGCGTTTCGCCCCGATGGCGCCGCAGCACCTGGAGGCGCGTTTCGGGCGCCAGCGGGCCGATCCGGCGACATTGTTTGCCCCGGCCGATCTGGCCGTACGCGGCTCACGCACGATCCGGCGCGATGGCATGGTCGAACGCTGGCTGCGTTTCCCCTGTGCCTACGACGACATCGGCGGCGAGGGCTGGGCCCATGTCTATGAACCCGAGGGCGGCTTCGACCATACCGTGGTGATGTGCCATGGCCTTGGCATCGAGGCCGATGCCTGGGGCGAGGGGCTGGCCATGGCGCCGCCCTTCGTCGCGCGCGGCCTGCGCGTGATCGAACCCGAGGCGCCCTGGCACGGCCGGCGCCGTCCGGTCGGCCTGCAGGCCGGCGAACCCTTCGTCGCCCGCGGGCCGATGGGGGCGATCGACATCTTCGCCGCCCATGTGCCCGAGATCGGCGCCCTGGTGCGCTGGGCGCGCGAGACGGGCGGGGGCAAGGTCGCCATCGGCGGCATCAGCCTGGGCGCGCTGGGCACTCAGCTGGCCGTTGCCCATGCCGCGACCTGGCCGGCCGAGGCACGGCCCGACGCCGCGTTGTTCGTCACGACCACCGACCGCCTGAACGAGGTCGCCTGGGACGGCGGCTTTGCCACCGGCTTCGGCACGGCCCGCGCCTTCAGTGGCGTCGGCTGGACGCGCGAGAAGGTGGCGGAGTGGCTGCCCCTGACCGCCCCGGTCGGAGACCCCGGCATCGATCCCGGCCGCATCGTCATGGCGCTGGGCACGGCCGACACCATCACGCCCTACGCGGGCGGGGCCGCCTTCGCGAGGCGATGGGCGATCCCGCGCGAGAATCTCTTCGTTTCCTGGCAGGGGCATTTTTCCGTCGCGCTCGGCCTGGCGCGCGATCCCCGGCCGATCGCGCGGCTGGCCGAACTGCTGCGGGCTTGACGCGGGCGGCGCCATCGCCATGTTGCCAGCCATGAGTTGCCAGCCATGAACAGTCTCGACCTGCCCGGTGCACCCGGCGCCACCCGTGTCGTCGTCGCCATGTCGGGCGGCGTCGACAGCTCGGTTGCGGCCGGGCTGCTGGTCGAGCAGGGCTACGATGTCGTGGGCATCACGCTGCAGCTCTACGACCACGGCAGTGCGGTGGGCAAGGCGGGGAGTTGCTGCGCCGGCGCCGATATCCACGATGCCCGCCGCGTCGCCGAGCACCTCGGCATCCCCCATTACGTGCTCGACTACGAAAGCCGCTTCCGTGCCGCGGTGATGGACGATTTCGCCGACAGCTACCTTGCCGGCCAGACGCCGATCCCGTGCGTGCGCTGCAACCAGACGGTGAAGTTCGCCGACCTGCTGGGCACCGCGCGCGACCTCGGTGCGGCGGCCATGGCGACCGGCCACTACGTTCGCCGCAGCCAGGGACCGCAGGGCGCCGAACTGCGCCGGGGCGCCGAGACCGGGCGCGACCAGAGCTATTTCCTCTTTGCCACCACGGGCGAACAGCTCGATCTGCTGCGCTTCCCCCTGGGCGAGGTGACCAAGGACGCGGTGCGCGACCATGCCCGCCGCATGGGGCTGGTGGTCTCCGACAAGCCCGACAGCCAGGACATCTGCTTCGTGCCTCAGGGACGTTACGCCGAGATCGTCGCGAAGATGCGCCCCGGCGCGGTCCAGCCCGGCGAGATCGTCGACCTTGCCGGCAATGTCCTGGGGCGCCACGAGGGTATCATCCACTACACCGTGGGCCAGCGCCGCGGCATCGGCATCGCCGGCGAGGAGCCGCTGTTTGTCGTGCGTCTGGAACCGGGCACGCGCCGCGTCGTCGTCGGCCCGCGCGGCGCTCTGGGCAGCAGCAGCCTGACGATGCGCGAGGTCAACTGGATCGGCCCGGCTCCCGACACCGGTCGGGCGCTGCCCTGCGCGGTCAAGCTGCGCTCGGCCCAGCCGCCCATCCGAGCCACCGCCACGTCTCTGGGGGAGGGCCGCGCCAGGGTCGATCTCGCCACCCCGGCCGAAGCCATCGCCCCGGGACAGGCCTGCGTCATGTACGACGGCGACCGCGTCCTGGGCGGCGGCTGGATCGAACGCCGCACGGCAGCCGGAGCCGCTGAGGCCGCCTGAACGGGCCGATCCGCGCCATCGCCTTGACACTCCAAATCGCTCCACCTATATGCGTGCGACCTCTGTGGCGGGGTAGCTCAGTTGGTAGAGCAAGGGACTCATAAGCCCTGGGTCGCCGGTTCAAGTCCGGCCCCCGCTACCGCTTTTATTTGCTCAGAGGCGTTCCGGTTGTCCGGGGCGCCTCTGTTGCGTTCGGAAGCCAGCGCCAGGATGCCGGCCAGGTCGCCCTTGAGGTCGATGCGGAGTTCCCCGTCGACCGGCGTGAGGACGATCCCGTCGATCAGCGAGCGGATGGTCTCCATGGGCACTGTCAGACCAAATCGGCTTGAGGCTGCCTGATCTGGCTCGTAGCCTTTGGCGATGAGAAATCCGTTCCGTTATTTCAACAGTTCCCCCGAGATCATCCGCCTGACGGTGATGATGTACAT
>JAQCLG010000014.1 GCA_027592745.1 Pseudomonadota bacterium
CAGGCGCAGCGGCGTCGAGGCGCCGCCGTTGATGCGCTCGGACGAGCAGGCCGTGACGATGACGATGCAGTTCATCTCGGCCTTGAGTTCCACATGGTCGCCGGGCGCGGTCATCGTGACGCCGACGAAGAAGCTGCCGTCCGGCCGCGGCGGCGTATTCTGGAAGATGTTGACCGGGTCGGGCTGGTTGACGTGCTCGATGCCGGCGCGCCTTGCCGCCTCGTAGTAGTTGTCGCGGCAGTTGGGGTGACCCTTGCCCTTGCCGCGGCGCTCGAACCACGGTGCGTTGCACGAGGCATAGGCCATGTCGTGGTAGCCCGGCGAGGTGTCCTTGCGGAAGGTCAGGATCGCGCGGTCGCGGGTCGTATAGAAACTCTCGCCGATGCACGGAAACATGTTGCCGTTGATGAGGCGCGTCACCGAGGTACTGAGGTACTCGGAATGGTCGCGCGGGTTGACGGCGAAGAGATCGCCGACCTGGCAACCCTCGATGTCGGTCAGGCGAACGATATCGCCCTTCCTGGCTACGACATAACCGTTGCCGTAGCCGGGGATCTCCGCGATCCGTTCTGCCTTGCCCATGGTTTCCTCAGCGCTCCTGCCGCGTCACCGAGGCGACGCCGGGACCATAGAGCTCCCGCGCGCGCGCCTCGAAGGCGCCTACCATGCGCCGCACCGCCTCGTGGAACAACATCCCGATCGCCTTCTGCAGGATGACGTTGCGGAACTCGAAGTCGATGTCGAACTCGATGGTGCAGGAGCCGTCCGGCTCGGCGCGGAAGAGCCAGGTGTTGTGCATGCGCTTGAACGGACCCTCGGTGTAGCTGACGTCGAGGCGTTCGGGGCGTGCCAGTTCGACCCTGGAGGTGAAGCGTTCGCGGAACATCTTGAAGCCGATCACGAGGTCGGCCCAGAAGACGTCCCCTTCCCGCTTGCGGATGCGCGACGCGGTGCACCAGGGCAGGAACTCGGGATAACGCGCCACGTCGGCGACCAGATCGAACATCTGCTCCCGGCTCCAGGGCAGGTGTCTTTCCTCGCGATGGACCGGCATCAGACCGCGCCGGCCTCGCGCCGGGCCCTGAGTTGTGCGAAATCGCGGTCGGCGTGATGCGAGGAACGGGTCAGCGGGCTGGCCGAGACCATGAGGAACCCCTTGGCGTAGGCGAGTTTCTCCAGCTCGGCGAACTCCTCCGGGGTCCAGAAGCGGTCGATCGCGTGGTGGCGCGGGGTGGGCTGCAGGTACTGGCCGATGGTCAGGAAATCGACGCCGGCCTCGCGCATGTCGTCCATCACCTGGAGGACCTCGTCCCGGGTCTCGCCCAGGCCGACCATCAGGCCGGACTTGGTGAAGATCGCGGGATCGACGCGCTTGACCGTCCAGAGCAGGTTGAGCGAGGCGAAGTAGCGCGAGCCCGGACGGACCTCGCGGTAAAGCCGTGGAACGGTCTCGAGATTGTGGTTGAAGACGTCGGGACGGGCGCGCGCGACGATCTCGATGGCGCCCTGCTTACGCAGGAAATCGGGTGTCAGGATCTCGATCGTGGTGCCCGGTGTGCGTTCGCGCAGCTTCTCGATGCAGGCGACGAAATGGGCCGCGCCGCCGTCGGGCAGGTCGTCGCGGTCGACCGAGGTGATCACGACATGGTTGAGGCCCAGGCCCTCGATGCCGCGGGCCAGGCGCTCGGGTTCGTCGGCATCGACCGCGCGGGGGCGCCCGGTCGCGACGTTGCAGAAGGTGCAGCCGCGCGTGCAGATGTCGCCCAGGATCATCACCGTGGCGTGTTTCTCTGCCCAGCATTCCCCGATGTTGGGGCAGGCCGCCTCCTCGCACACCGTGACGAGGCCGTTGTCCTTGATCAGCCGGCGGGTGGCGTGGAAGGCATCGGAGCCGGGCGCCTTGACGCGGATCCAGGGCGGCTTGCGCAGTGCGGGTGTGGCCTCGCGCCAGGCCTTCTCGGGGTGGCGCGTGCGGGCCGGGGCCTCTACGGGCGCGATGAGCGATACCTTGGTGATGGCGGGTTTCCCTGTCCTGCGGGCCTAGATGTGGATGGCCCGGCCATAGGCTGCAAGCGTCGATTCCAGCATCATCTCCGAGAGCGTGGGATGCGGGAAGACCGTGTGCATCAGTTCGGCCTCGGTCGTCTCCAGGGTCTTGCCGATGGCGAAGCCCTGGATCAGCTCGGTCACTTCTGCACCGATCATGTGGGCGCCCAGCAGCTCGCCGGTGGCGGCATCGAAGATGGTCTTGACCATACCCTGGTCCTCGCCGAGCGCGATCGCCTTGCCGTTGCCGATGAAGGGGAAACGCCCGACCTTGAGCTCGTGGCCCGCGGCCTTTGCCTTGGCTTCGGTCAGCCCGATGCTGGCGATCTGGGGACGGCAATAGGTGCAGCCCGGGATGTTGA
Organism: Pseudomonadota bacterium; assembly: GCA_027592745.1. Lineage (GTDB taxonomy): Bacteria > Pseudomonadota > Alphaproteobacteria > SP197 > SP197 > CALGGB01. The sequence goes on from JAQCLG010000014.1 coordinate 2,409, forward strand.
GCGTGATCAGCGGCTCGACATGATCGAGGCCGGCGATCTTCTCGACGCAGATGATGCCTTCGTGGCTGGCCTTGTGGGCAAGCCAGGGCGGGCCGACGAGGTCGCCGATGGCATAGATGCCGGGTTCGTCGGTCTCCAGCCACCGGTTGACGACGACATGGCCCTTCTCGACCTTCACCTTGGTGCCATCCAGGCCGATGTCCTCGACGTTGCCGGTGATGCCCACGGCGAGGATCACCTTCTCGACCTCGATGGTGTGCTCCTTGCCCTTGGCGTCGGTCACCTGGACCGTGGCCCCGGCCTTCTTCGTCTTGATGCCGCCGACCCTGGCGCCGGTCATCAGGGTCATGCCCTGCTTCTCGAAGGCCTTGTGGGCGAAGGCGGCGATCTCCTCGTCCTCGGCGGGCAGGATGCGCTCGACGACTTCGACCACGGTGACCTGGCCCCCCAGGTCTCGGTAGAAGCTCGCGAACTCCATGCCGATGGCGCCCGAGCCCACGACCAGGAGAGACTTCGGGATCGCCTCGGGCACCATGGCCTCGCGGTAGGTCCAGATTGTCTTGCCGTCGGCCTCCAGGCCGGGCAGTTCGCGGGCGCGCGCGCCGGTCGCCAGGATGATGTGTCTGGCGGCAAGATCGGCGGCGGGCTTGCCGTCCTTCTCGACCTTCACCTTGCCCTTGCCGGCAAGCCGGGCCTGGCCCTCGATCACCATGACCTTGTTCTTCTTCAGGAGGTGCGCGACGCCGCCCGAGAGGCGGCCGGCGACCTTGCGGCTGCGCTCGACCACCTTCGTTGCGTCGTAGGCGATGTTGTCGGCCTTCAGGCCGAAGGCCTCGGCGTTCTGCATCAGGTGATAGACCTCGGCCGAACGCAGCAGCGCCTTGGTCGGGATGCAGCCCCAGTTGAGGCAGATGCCGCCAAGGCTCTCGCGCTCGATGACGGCGGTCTTCATGCCGAGCTGCGCGGCGCGGATGGCGGCGACGTAACCGCCCGGGCCACTGCCGATGACGACGAGATCGAAGTTCTGTTCGGCCATGGTCCCCTCCCCCTAGAGCAGCATGGTCAGGGGATCCTCGATGAACCCCTTGAAGGCCGTCAGCAGGTTGGCCCCGATGGCGCCGTCGATGACGCGATGGTCGCAGGAGAGCGTGCAGGACATCACGGTGGCGACGTCGAGGCCGCCGTCCTTGACGACCGGGCGTTTCTCGCCCGCGCCGATGGCGAGGATGCCGGCCTGGGGCGGATTGATCACCGCATCGAACTGCTTGATGCCGTACATGCCGAGGTTGGAGATGGAGAAGCTGCCGCCCTGGTATTCCTCGGGCGCGAGCTTGCCCTCGCGGGCGCGCCGGGCGAGTTCCTTCATCTCGTCGGAGATCGCGGCCAGGCCCTTGGTGTCGGCCTTGCGGATCACCGGCGTGATGAGGCCGCCCTCGATCGCTACCGCAACCGAAACATCGATATCCTTGAAGCGGCGGATGACGTTGCCGCCCCACTGGGCGTTGGCCTCGGGCACCTTGCGCATCGCCAGGGCGACGGCGCGGATGACGAAGTCGTTGACCGAGAGCTTGTAGGCGTCGCTGCGGCCGTTGAGATCGGCGCGCATCTCGAGCAGCCGGTCGATGGTGCAGTCGACAGTGAGATAGAAGTGCGGGATCGTCGCCTTGGATTCCTGCAGGCGCTCGGCGATGACCCGGCGCATGTTGGAAACCTTGATCTCCTCGTACGCGACGCCTTCGGGCAGCGGGGCCACGGCGGCCGGTGCGGACTTCGCCCTGGGAGCCGGTTCGGCAGACGCCTGCCTGGCACCGCCGGATTCCAGGGCGGCCTCGATGTCGCGCTTGATGATGCGCCCGTGCGGGCCGCTGCCCTCGATCCCGCCCAGGTCGAGATCGGCCTGTCGCGCCATGCTGCGCGCCAGGGGGCTCGCCTTGATGCGGCCGTCGTCCGAACCGGCCTCGGCCTTCCTTTCCGGCCTGGCGGATTTGCCCTCGTCGGCCTTCTTTCTTTCCGCCCTGGGCTGCTCCTCTTCCTTTTCCTCGGAGGCGGCCTCGTCGTCGCTCTCCTCCTCGGGTTCTTCCTCCTTCTCGGCCTTGGCCGGCTGCTTCTTTTCCGAGCCGCTCCCGGCGCCTTCCAGGGCGGAGGCGTCCTCGCCCTCGCCCAGCAGCAGGGCGATGACCTCGTTCACGGGCACGTTGTCGGTGCCCTCGGCGACGAGGATCTTGCCGACCTTGCCGTCATCGATGGATTCGACCTCCATGGTCGCCTTGTCGGTCTCGATCTCGGCGAGGATGTCGCCGGAACTGACCTCGTCGCCTTCCTTGACCAGCCATTTGGAAAGCGTGCCCTCCGTCATGGTGGGCGAAAGCTGCGGCATCGTGATCTTGATCGGCATCGCGTGTCTCCGGACGCTTGTTGCGTCAGTCGCGGGCGTAGCAGACGTCGCGCGCAGCCTCGACGATATGATCGGTCTGCGGCAGCGCGGCTTGTTCGAGATTGGCGGCATAGGGCAGCGGCGCATCGACCGAACTGACCCGACGCAGCGGTGCATCGAGTAGGTCGAAGCCCTGCTCCATGACAACGGCGGCGAGTTCGGCGCCGATGCCGGCGAAGGCCCAGCCTTCCTCGACGCTGACCAGGCGGTTGGTCTTCTTCAGCGAGGCGATGATCGTTGCGGTGTCGAGCGGTCGGATCGAGCGCAGGTTGATGACCTCGGCCTCGATGCCGTCCTCGGCCAGCTTGTCGGCGGCTTCCAGCGCCTTGCCGACCATGATCGAGAAAGCGACGATGGTGACGTCGCTGCCCTCTCGCTCGACATGGGCCTTGCCGATCTCGAGCACGAAATCGTCGTCGTCGGGGATCTCGAAGCTCTGGCCGTAGAGCAACTCGTTCTCGAGGAAGATCACCGGGTTGGGATCGCGGATCGCCGCCTTGAGCAGGCCCTTGGCGTCGGCCGCCGACCAGGGGGCGAGCACCTTGAGGCCGGGGACATGGCCGTACCAGCTGGCGTAGCACTGGCTGTGCTGGGCGCCCACGCGCGAGGCCGCGCCGTTGGGACCACGGAAGACGATGGGGCAATGGACCTGGCCGCCCGACATGTAGAGCGTTTTGGCCGCCGAGTTGATGATCTGGTCGATCGCCTGCATGGCGAAGTTGAAGGTCATGAACTCGGTGATCGGCTTCAGGCCGCCCATGGCGGCGCCGACCGCAAGGCCGGTAAAGCCGTGTTCGGTGATCGGCGTGTCGATCACCCGCTTGTCGCCGAACTCGTCGAGCAGGCCCTGGCTGACCTTGTAGGCGCCCTGGTACTGGGCGACCTCCTCGCCGATGAGAAACACGCGGTCGTCGCGGCGCATCTCCTCGGCCATCGCATCGCGCAGGGCCTCGCGTACCGTCACGGTTGCCATCGCCTTCCCCCGCTTCAGACTTCGGGCGCGTCGGGAACGGTGTCCCCGGCGGCCTGTTTCTCGTGGATCTCGACATTGTCCGGCGTCGGCTCGATGACGACGTCCTGCGTGTAGATGTCGGTCATGAGTTCCTCGAGCTTCGGCTCGGGGCTGTTCTGGGCGAACTCGGCGGCCTCGGCAATCTGCGACTTCACCTGCTTGTCGATCTCCTTGAGCTTGGCGTTGTCGGCGATGCCGCGGTCGGTGAGCTTGGCCCGGACGTGGTCGATCGGATCGTGCTCGGCCCGCATCTTCTGGACCTCGTCCTTGGTGCGGTACTTGGCGGGGTCCGACATGGAGTGGCCGCGGTAGCGGTAGGTCTGGGTCTCCAGCAGCATCGGCCCCTTGCCGGCACGGCAGTGTTCGACGGCTTCGCTGGCAGCGGTGTAGACCTTCTCCACGTCCATGCCGTCGACCTGCTGGCCCGGAAGGCCGAAGGCTTCGCCGCGCTGGTAGAGCTCGGTGCCGGCCTTGGCGCGCTTGATCGAGGTGCCCATGGCGTACTGGTTGTTCTCGACCACGAAGATCGCGGGCAGCTTCCAGAGGCTTGCCATGTTGAAGGTCTCGTAGACTTGGCCCTGGTTGGCCGCACCCTCGCCGAAGAAGATGACGGCGACGCCGTCGGTCTCGCGGTACTTCATGGAAAAGGCCAGGCCGGCGCCGAGCGGCACCTGGGCGCCGACGATGCCGTGGCCGCCGTAGAAACCCTTCTCGAGGTCGAACATGTGCATCGACCCGCCCTTGCCCTTGGAGACGCCGCCGGCGCGCCCGGTCAGTTCGGCCATGACCGCCTTGGGCTCGACGCCCCGGATCAGGCCGTGGCCGTGGCAGCGGTAGCTGGTGATGATGGCGTCGGTTTCCTCGAGGGCGTGGTTCATGCCCACGACCACGGCTTCCTGGCCGATGTAGAGATGGCAGAACCCGCCGATCAGGCCCATGCCGTACATCTGGCCGACCTTTTCCTCGAAGCGCCGCACGAGCAGCATCTGGCGGTAGAAGTCGAGCAGGAGGTCGTCATTGACCTCGTGAGTGTCGGATTTCTCCGACCTGGATTTCGTGGCGGCTCTGGCCATGTCGCCTCCCAAGGGGGCGCAACGTTCCAGAGGCCCCACCCCTGCCAAACTAGGGAGCGGTCGGATCGGTTGCAAGCGCGACGGAAGGAATATCGGTCAGAAGCGGGGGATGTTTCCCTATTGGGGGACGATTCCCACTAGTTGGGTTTGTCCCCAGGATCGAGAGCGTCGCGCATGATGACGATCTCGTCGAGCCGCGTGTAGTTGAGCACGACGCGGGCGCGTTCCTCGAGCATGTCGCGGTCGAGGCTGGTCGGGAGCATCAGTTCGACGTTGCGTTCCAGGGCGTCGCGTTCGGCCTCGACGGCACGCAGGTCCACGGCGGCCTGGTCGACCCGGCGCTCGAGCTGCAGCAGGGTCATGACGCCGCGCTCGCCCTGCAGGGCGTGATAGCCGAAATAGACCACGGCGCAGACGCCGAGCAGGGTCGGCAGCATGCGGCGGGTGGAACGGATGGGGGCGAGCAGACGGGCCATGGTTCGGAGGGAACCATGGCGCCTGTGGATAGTCAATAAAAACTACGTCAAATCACCTGCTTGCCGCGATTGGCCAAGGCAGAAGGCCAGCACCTGCCGCTAACAGGCGTTCTGACGGAATGCGGCGGGGCCGGGATAACGCGCCGCTTCACCCAGTTCCTCCTCGATGCGCAGGAGCCGGTTGTACTTGGCGGTGCGATCGGAGCGTGACAGCGAACCGGACTTGATCTGGCCGCCGCCGGTGGCAACCGCCAGATCGGCGATGGTGGTGTCCTCGGTCTCGCCCGAACGGTGCGACATGACGCTCGAAAAACCGCCGCGATGGGCCATTTCCACGGTCTGGAGGGTTTCGGTCAGGGTGCCGATCTGGTTGACCTTGATGAGGATGGCGTTGGCCGCCTTCTCCTCAAGGCCGCGGGCCAGACGCGCGGAACTGGTGACGAAGATGTCGTCGCCGACAAGCTGCACCTTGTCGCCGATCGCGCTGGTCATGGCGCTCCAGCCCGCCCAGTCGTCCTCGGCAAGGCCGTCCTCGATCGAAACGATGGGGTAGGACTGCAGCAGCCTGGCGTAAACCGCGATCATGGCGTCCGAATCGAGCTTCTTGCCCGCCACGGTATAGACACCGTCGGCGAAGAACTCCGTGGAAGCGGGATCGAGGGCGATGGCGACATCGTCGCCGGGCCTGCGCCCGGTCGCCTCGATCGCCTGCATCAGCAGGTCCATGGCCTCATCGGTGGAGGCGATGTCGGGGGCAAAGCCGCCCTCGTCGCCGACGTTGGTCGAGAGGCCCCTGGCCGAGAGGGTCTTCTTGAGCGCCTGGAAAACCTCGGCGCCGGCGCGCAGGGCCTCGGCGAAGGTCGCGGCACCCACCGGCACGATCATGAACTCCTGGAAGTCCAGGCCGTTGTCGGCATGGGCGCCGCCGTTGATGACGTTTATCATGGGCACGGGAAGCTGGTTGGCCATCATGCCGCCGACATGGCGGTAGAGCGGGATCATGTTGTCCTCGGCCGCGGCACGCGCGACGGCCAGGCTGACGCCCAGCGTGGCGTTGGCGCCCAGGCGGGACTTGTTCTCCGTGCCGTCGAGTTCGATCAGCGCCGTGTCGATGCCGTACTGGTCGTCGGCATCCATGCCCGAAAGGGCGTCGTAGAGTTCGCCGTTGACCGCGGCCACCGCCTTGAGCACGCCCTTGCCGCCGAAGCGGCTGTCGCCGTCGCGCAGTTCGACCGCTTCATGGCTGCCGGTCGAGGCGCCCGAAGGCACCGCAGCGCGGCCCATGGCGCCGCTCTCGAGGATGACGTCGACTTCGACGGTGGGGTTGCCGCGGCTGTCGAGAATCTCGCGCGCATGCAGGTCGACGATGGCAGACATGGATGTCTCCTCGGGAAATTGCCCCTCTTGGGGCGTGTATTCGGAGCGGTTCTGGCTGGCGCCACGGTTCAGGCGCTGTTTGACAAATCCTTGGTCAGGGCGTCAAGCGCAAGCAGGCGGTCGAGCAGCGTCGGCATTTCCCTGAAGGGCACCATGTTGGGGCCGTCGGAGGGGGCGCTGTCGGGGTCCTCGTGGGTTTCCATGAAGACGGCAGCGACGCCGACCGCGATGGCGGCACGCGCCAGCACGGGCACGAACTCCCGCTGGCCGCCGCTGGTCGCCCCCTGCCCACCCGGCTGCTGCACGGAATGGGTGGCATCGAACACCACCGGCACGCCGTTCTGGGCGAGAATCGGCAGGGCGCGCATGTCCGAGACCAGGGTGTTGTAGCCGAAGCTGGCGCCCCGTTCGGTGACCATGACGTTGGGATTGCCGGTGGCATCGATCTTGGCCGCGACATGGGCCATGTCCCAGGGCGCCAGGAACTGCCCCTTCTTGACGTTGACCGCCTTGCCGGTTTCGCCGGCAGCGACCAGGAGGTCGGTCTGGCGGCACAGGAAGGCCGGAATCTGCAACACGTCGATGGCGTGGGCCGCGGCCGCACACTGCGCGGGTTCATGCACGTCGGTCAGAACCGGGCAGCCGTGGGCATCGCGCACATCGGCCAGGATGCGCAGGCCCTCGTCCATGCCGATGCCGCGCGGCGAGTTGATGCTGGAGCGGTTGGCCTTGTCGAAGCTGCTCTTGTAGATCAGGCCGAGGCCCAGTTCGGCGGCCAGCCTGACCAGCTTCTCGGACATGCCCAGCGCATGATCGCGGCTCTCGATGGCGCAGGGTCCGGCGATCAGGACGAAGGGCAGATCGTTGCCGACCGTGACGTTGCCGATCTTGACGTGGCGGTGCTGGATCATGGGAGCAGTCTATACCAGACGCGACTGCTCGACCGCAGCCCCGACGAACGAGGTAAACAGCGGATGGGGATCGAAGGGCTTGGACTTCAGCTCGGGATGGAACTGCACGCCGACGAACCAGGGATGGTCCTTCAGCTCGATGATCTCGGGCAGTTCGCCATCGGGCGACAGGCCGGCAAAGACCATGCCGTGGGCTTCGAGCTGCTTGCGGTAGTTGATGTTGACCTCGTAGCGGTGGCGGTGGCGCTCGCTGATGTGGCGGGCGCCGTAGATCGCGCTCACCGCGCTGCCTTCGGCCAGATCGCAGTCGTAGGCGCCAAGGCGCATGGTGCCGCCGAGGTTGCCGTTGGCCGCGCGCCGTTCGAGCTGGTTGCCGTTCATCCACTCGGTCATGAGGCCGACCACGGCCTCCTGGCAGGGGCCGAACTCGGTCGAGGATGCGCCGGCGATGCCGGCCAGGTTCCGCGCCGCCTCGATCACCGCCATCTGCATGCCGAAACAGATGCCGAAATACGGGATGTGGCGCTCGCGGGCGAAGGTGACCGCGGCGATCTTGCCGGCCGAGCCGCGTTCGCCGAAGCCGCCGGGGACCAGGATGCCGTTGACGTTTTCGAGGTGGTTGACGGCATCCTCGCGCTCGAAGATCTCCGAATCGATCCAGTTGAGGTGGACCTTGACCTTGTTGGCGATGCCGCCGTGGGCGACCGCCTCGTTGAGCGACTTGTAGGCGTCGGCCAGGCCCGTGTACTTGCCGACCACCGCGATCGTGACCTCGCCGTCGGGCTGGCGCACGTCCTCGACGATGCGGCGCCAGGTTGCAAGGTTCGGCCCCGTGGTATCGGCGATGCCGAAGGCCTCCAGGACTTCGCGGTCGAGCCCGGCGTCGTGATAGGCGATCGGCACCTGGTAGATGGTGTCGACGTCGAGCGCGGGGATCACCGCCGCTTCGCGGACATTGCAGAACAGCGCGATCTTGCGCCGGTCGCTGGCCGGCAGCGGGTATTCCGAGCGGCAGACCAGGATGTCGGGCTGCAGGCCGATCGAGCGCAGTTCCTTGACGGAATGCTGGGTCGGCTTGGTCTTCAGCTCGCCCGCCGCCTTTAGATAGGGCACCAGGGTGTGATGGATCAGGATCGCATGGCGGCGGGGCAGTTCCTGGACGAGCTGGCGCACCGCCTCGAAGAAGGGCAGGCCCTCGATGTCGCCGACGGTGCCGCCGACCTCGCAGAGCACGAAATCGGCATCGTCGGTATCCGCCTGGACGTAGTGCTTGATGACGTCGGTGACATGGGGAATGACCTGGACCGTGCCGCCCAGGTAGTCGCCGCGCCGCTCCCGGCTGATGACGTCGGAATAGACCCGCCCGCTGGTCACCGTGTCGCTGCGACGCGCCGGGACGCCCGTGAAGCGTTCGTAGTGGCCAAGATCGAGGTCGGTTTCGGCGCCGTCGTCGGTGACGAAGACCTCGCCGTGCTGGTACGGGCTCATGGTGCCCGGATCGACGTTGAGATAGGGGTCGAACTTGCGCAGGCGCACGCGATAGCCGCGCGCCTGGAGCAGGGCTCCCAATGCAGCCGTCGTCAGGCCCTTACCGAGGGATGAGACCACGCCGCCGGTGACAAAGACATACCGCGCCATGGCCGATCACCCTATCACAACGGCGCGCTTGCCCAACCGTTGAGTCGGGTCGCTGGCACGTCTGGCTGTGGATGAACCGGAGGCGCTGCGACGGCGCCTCATTCTGCGGCCGGAACGCTGGGTTCGGCCGGGGTTTGTTCGGTGGCGGGCGCGTCCGCGCTGCCGTCCGCCGGGATCGTGTCGACGATCGAGGTCGGGGTCGCCTGATTCGACATGACGATGGTCAGCGTCAGGCTCGACAGGAAGAACAGGGTGGCCACGATGGCCGTCGCGCGGGTCAGCAGGTTGGCGGTGCCGCGCGCCGACATGAAGCCGCCCATGCCGCCACCGCCGCCGCCTCCACCGCCGCCCATGCCCAGGCCGCCGCCCTCGCTGCGCTGCAGCAGGACGAGAGCCACGATGGCCGTGGCAAACAGGACGTGAAGGACGACGAGGATCGTCTCCATGGATCGGCCTTACCCGTAGCGGTTTCGGACTGTGCGCGGCGACGTCGACCGGGCGCGCGAGCCTTTAACACAGGCTTGCCGGGGATGCCAGAGCGACACCCGCGCCATCTCGCCCTACAGGCCGGCGATGCCGGTGTTCCAGTTCGGACCGGCGCCGCCGGAAAGCACCTTGCGCCGGGCATCCCATGCCACGGCACAGACGCGCCCGAACGGCCAGCCGCCCGGTTCCTCCGCCACGGTCTGGATCTGGTGGCCGGCTCGGGCCATGCGGTTGCGCACCGTCTCGGGAATGCGCCGGTCGACCACGGTCTCCCTGCCCTGGCAATGGACGCGGGGATGGTTGACCGCCTGCTGCACCCGCATCTTGTGGTCGACCATGTTGAGGAAGCTGTGCAGCACGCCGGTCTCGATGCGGTAGCCGCCCGAGCCCGAGCCGGCAAACAGCGGCTTGCCGCGCCGTGCCGCCACGATGGCCGGGGCGGCAAAGATCGGCATCTTGCCCGGGGCGATGGAATTGGGCAGGCCCGGACGGGGATCGAAGTTCTGCATGGCGTTGTTCAGGAAACAGCCGACCTCGGGCACATAGACGGTGGAGCCCCAGGCCGAACCCACCGAGATGCAGCAGGAGGCAAGGTTGCCCTCGCCGTCGGCCGCGGCGACCTGGCTGGTGCCTTCGCGGCGCGCCAGGGAACGCGGGTCGGTCACGACCTCCGACGCTGGGCCGGAGGCGTCGAACGGCCAGGGATCGCCCGCTTCCATGGGACGTGCCATGGCGCCGGTCTTGCGCAACAACCGCCGGCGCACGGCGGCGAAGTCCTTGCTGGCCAGGCCGTCGACCGGCGCGCGGACGAAATTGGGGTCGCCGTAGTGGCGCATCGAGTCGGTGAAGGCCACGCCCAGCGCCTCGGCCACCAGATGGCGGTATTCGAAGCTGTCGGGGCCGTACCCCGCAAGATCGAAGTGTTCGAGGATGTTGAGGGCCTCGTAGGCGACCTGATCGAAACAGCTCGTGTAGTCGACGTTGCGGTAACGCGCAGGCTGTTCGAGCAGGACACGGGGACGGTAGGCGGCAAGATCGTCCGCCGAAAGGATGCCGCCGATCGAACGCATGTAGTCGCCGATCGCGCGGGCGATTCTGCCCCGGTAGAAGGCCGCGGGGCCCTTGGCTGCGACCGCCTTCAGGGTGCGCGCCAACTGGCTGGTATCGATCCGGTCCGGCCCGGCGGCCCTGCCCTGCCCTTCGCCCTTTGGCAGCAGGACGGCTCGTGTCGCCTCGAGGAACGCGCCGTCGGCCAGGCGCTTGGCGGTTGCCAGGCGGTCGGCGAAGTTGACCGTGACGCCGGCCTCGGCGATGCCGATCGCAGGTTCCAGCACCTTCCCGAGCGGTAGCTTGCCGAACGACTCATGGGCCAGGCAGAAGCCGGCAATGGCACCCGGAACCGCGGGGGCAAGCGCGCCGAAGTCGGCCTGGTGGCCCCTGGTGAAGGGATGGCCGTAATAGGTCTCGGCGTTTTCTTCGACCTCGAACATCCCGGCGTGCGCGGCCAGGGGCGCCCGACAATAGGTGTCGATCGTGACGAAGCGGTTGGATGCGGCGAGCCAGACCGAGATGTGGCCGTAGCCGCCGATGCCGCAGGAGGCAGGCTCCACGACGAAGGAGACGAAGGCCGCGGCGGTCAGCGCGTCGATGGCGTTGCCGCCCTGGCGGATCGCCTCGATGCCGGCCTGCGCCGCAAGCGGATGGCCGCCGCTGCAGATGCCGCGTTCGGCCTCGACCGGCGTGTGGGTGAAGAGCGGCTGGCTGGTGATCATGGCTTGCGGTTTCCTCCCACGGAGATCAGTGCGGCGCGGCTTCCACGATGGTCCAGAAATCGCCGGGCTTCAGGCTGGCGCCGCCGACCAGGGCGCCGTTGACATGGGGCACGCGCAGCAGTTCGTGGGCGTTGGCCGCATTGACCGAACCGCCATAGAGCAGGCGCACCGCCGTGCCGGCTTCGCCGAGCCGGCTTTCGAGCTCGTCGCGCAGCAGGCCGTGGATCTCGGCGACATCGGCGGGTGTGGCGGTGTTGCCCGTCCCTATCGCCCAGATTGGTTCGTAGGCGACCACCGTGTTGGCGCCGTCGGCCGATGGCGGCAGGGAACCGGCGAGCTGGCTGGCGACGACGGCCGCGGCCCGGCCCTGCGCACGCTCCTCGGCGCTTTCGCCCAGGCAGACGATGGCGACCAGTCCTGCCCGGTGTGCCGCCGCAGCCTTGGCGGAGATCACGGTGTCGCTCTCGCCGTGCCCTCCGCGCCGCTCGGAATGGCCGACGATGACGTGGCTGCAGCCGAGATCGGCCAGCAGGGGCGCCGCGACATCCCCGGTGAAGGCGCCCTTGTCCTCGGCATGGCAGTCCTGGCCGCCCCACAGCAGTCCGGAACCGGCCAGGGCGGCGGCAGCATCGGCGATCAGCGGTGCCGGCGGGCAGATGAGGACGTCGCAGGGGGGCGTCGCTGCCGCGGCACGCTCGCGGAAGGCGGCGAACCGCTCGGCAGCATCGGCGCGCAGGCCGTTCATCTTCCAGTTTCCGGCAATCAGAGCGCGCATCGGTCCCTCGCTGGACGGTGGCATGGAGGACATTCCCCTAGCACGACACCCGGCCCCGGCCAAAGGTTCCCGGGGGTCAGCATGCCGGGTTGCCGCAGATTGGCCCTCTCCCTAAGATGCGCGGCCTTTCGCCCCCCATACCAGCCGTTGCCCTGGAGAGAATTCGATCATGCTGACGCAGATGCGCAAAGGTGCCTCCTCGTGGCCGGCTAAGGTGCTGCTCATCGTGATCGCGCTTTCCTTCGTGGCCTTTGGCATGGGCGGCGACTTCACCGACCGCAACGTCAACGTCGTGGCCCAGGTCGGCGACGTCGATGTCGAGATCCAGCGGCTGCAGATCGCCTATAACCAGCAATCGCAGCAGTTCGAGAACCAGGGTTTCCAGATCGAGCCGGGCGGCGACCTGTCGCGCGCCATTGCGGGCCTCGCCCTGGAGCAGCTGGTACAGGACGCGCTCTACCGGATCACGGGCGAGGAACTGGGCGTCACGATCAACGACGAGACGGTGCGGGCCGACATCGCCAGCAATGGCCTCTTCCAGGACGACCAGGGCCGCTTCGACGGCGGACGCTTCCTCATGCTGCTGCAGAACAACGGGCTGAGCGAGGCCGCCTACGTCAACTCGCTGCGCGGCCAGATCGCCGATTCCCAGCTGCAGAACGGCATCGGCGCCGTACCCCTTGCGCCCGACGCCATGGTCGACCTGATCTACGACTACCGCTTCGAGCGCAGGGTCGCCGAATTTGCGGTGATCCCCAACGACGTCCTGGCGCCGACGGTGGAACCTTCGCAGGACGAGCTTGACGCCTACTTTGCCGATCACGCCGATCGCTACCAGGCGCCCGAGTACCGCAGCGCGGAGTTCATCGCGATCTACCCCTCCGATCTTGCCGCGGAGATGACCGCGAGCGAGGAGGAACTGCGCCAGTTCTACGAGACCAACGAGGCCCGCTGGATCGAGCCGGAGAAGCGCGACGTCCGCCGCATGGCCTTCGCCACCCTGGAGGAGGCCCAGGCCGCCAGCGACCGGGTCGCGGCGGGCGAGGACTTCGATGCCGTGGCCGCAGACATGGGCGCCGACGTGCTCGATCTGGGCACGGTCGGCCGGTCCGACCTCTTCGGCGACCTGACCGAGCCCATCTTCGCCCTGAAAGAAGGTGTCCCCAGCGCCCCGATCGCCTCGCCCCTGGGCGGATATCTCGTCGCCCAGGTCACGGCCATCGAGCCCGAAGTGGTCGTCGGGTTCGACGAGGCGCGCGAGGACGTGGCCCAGCAGGTCGCGCTGGAGAAGGCCTATGACGCGATGTACGACGTCGCCAACGACCTCGACGACATGCTGGCATCGGGTGACAGCATCGCCGATGCCGCCGCCACCCTGGGATTGAGCCCCCAGACCGTGACCCGGGTCGATGCCTCGGGCAATGCCGCCGATCCGCTCTCCCTGCAGGTCATCCCCGATGCGCCGGAGTTCCTGCCGGAACTCTTCACCGCCGAGCAGGGTTTTGCCTCGCCGGTGATCGAGACCGCCAACGGCGGCCTTCTGGCGCTCGAGGTGACCGGGATCGAAGCGGCCCGGCCGCTGACCTTCGATGAGGCGCAAGAGCGTGTCGCGCACGAATGGCGCACCGAACGGCAGGCCGAACTGGCGCAGCAAGCTGCCCGCGACGCCGTCGCGAACCTGGATTCTGCCCGTCTGCTGGCCAATGCCTTTGTCGGCATGCCGGTCAGCGTCAGCCGCCCCGACGCCTTCCGCCGCAGGGCGGCGCCCGAGATCGAGGGTCTCGACACCGAGGTCGTGACCGCCCTGTTCGACGCCCGGCCGGGCGAGGTCGTCGTGATGCCGGCAGCTGACGGCGAGGCGCAGGTCGTTGCCCGCCTCGTGGCGATCGAACCGGCGGATGCCTCCGGTGACGAGGAAGGCCTGCTCGCCCTGCGCGACACCCTGACCAGCGCCATGATCAGCGATCTGGGCGATCAGTTCCGCCTAATGATGCGGAACGATCACGAGATCATCATCGATCAGGCCATGGTCGAGCAGTACTTCTGATCATGGACGTGCTTCCCGCCTTCGACGGCTTCGAGGCAGGCTACCGCGCGGGCAAACCCCAGGTGGTCTGGACCAAGCTGGTCGCCGACCTGGAGACGCCGGTCTCGGCGATGATGAAACTCGCCGGCGGCCAGAGCCATGCCTTCCTGCTGGAATCGGTCGAGGGCGGCGCGGTCCGGGGACGCTACTCGATCATCGGCCTGAAGCCCGACCTGATCTGGCGCTGCCGCGACGACCGGGCCGAGATCAACCGGAACGCCCGCTACGACCCCGAGGCCTTCGTCGCCGAACCCTGCGGCGCCATCGAATCGCTGAAGGAACTGGTGCGGGCCTGCCACATCGACCTTCCCGAGGTATTGCCGCCGATGGCCGCGGCCCTGGTCGGTTACGTCGGCTACGAGATGGTGCGCCTGATGGAGCACCTGCCGACCGCGGCACCACGCAGGATCGACGTGCCCGACGGTTACCTGGTGCGCCCGACGATCATGGCGATCTTCGACAACGTCGCCGACGAGGTGACGGTGGTGACCCCGGTCTGGCCCTCCGGCGAGGTCAGCCCGCGCGCGGCCTACAGCCGCGCCTGCAAGCGGCTGGCCGACGTCGTGGCCGATTTCGACCGGCCCCTGCCCCATCGCCAGGACGTCGCCGTGCCCGAGACCCTGCCCGAGCCGGTCACCAACACCGATCACGCGCGGTTCCTCGAGATGATCGATGCCGGCAAGGAATACATCGCCGCGGGCGATGCCTTCCAGATCGTGCTCTCGCAGCGCTTCGACGTGCCGTTCACCCTGCCGCCGCTGGCCTACTACCGCGCCCTGCGCCGGGTGAACCCTTCGCCCTTCCTGTTCTACCTCGACTTCGGCGATTTCTCGGTCGTGGGGTCGAGCCCGGAGATCCTGGTGCGGGTGCGCGACCAGAAGGTCACGATCCGCCCGCTCGCCGGAACCCGCAAGCGCGGCGTCGACCGGGCCGACGACGAACGCCTGCGCGACGAACTGCTGGCCGATCCCAAGGAGCGGGCCGAACACCTGATGCTGCTCGACCTCGGGCGCAACGACGTCGGCCGGGTCTCGCGCGTCGGCACGGTCAACGTCACCGAGCGCTTCCAGATCGAGTACTACAGCCATGTCATGCACATCAGCTCGAACGTCGAGGGCGAACTCGATCCCGCCTACGATGCCATCGACGCCCTGGTCGCGGGTTTCCCGGCCGGCACGGTGAGCGGCGCACCCAAGGTGCGGGCCATGGAGATCATCGACGAACTGGAGACCGACCGCCGCGGCGTCTATGGCGGCGCGATCGGCTATTTCTCGGCCAACGGCTCGATGGACACCTGCATCGCCCTGCGCACCGCGGTCATCAAGGACGGCGTGCTGCATGTCCAGGCCGGCGCCGGGGTCGTGGCCGACAGCGTGCCCGAGGCCGAACACCAGGAATGCCGCAACAAGGCTCGCGCCCTGCTGCGCGCCGCAGAGGAAGCCATCCGCTTCGCCGGGCGCGACGGCCTCAACCGCTAGAAGCGGACTTCCAGCGGGCCGTTCACTCGTCGGCGTGCTGGGCCAGGAGCAGCGCGCGGCTTGCGATGATGCGGCTGACCGGAACCACCGAGAAACCCCGCGCCCGGGCCTGAGGGAGCCAGACGGCTAGGGCCGCGACCGTTGCCTCGTGGGGGTGGCCGATGCCGATGGCGAATCCCTGAGCGCGGGCGACCTCCTCCAGTCTGGCGATCTGGGCCAGCACCGCGCCGGACTCGGGGACATTGTCGAGGAAGACATCGCGCCTGGCCGCCGGAACCCCGGCAGCCAGCGCCGTTTCGTAGGCGACAGAACCGGCGCTTGTCATCGAATCGACGAAGACGAGGCCGCGACCGTGCAGTTCGGCCATGACCAGGGCCATGGCCTGGCGGTCCTGGGTCAGCAGACTGCCCATGTGGTTGTTGACGCCGACGTAGCCGGTGAAACGGTCGAGGTTCCATGCCAGTTCGGCGGCCAGCGTCGACGGATCGAGGCGTTCCAGCAGGGCGTGGGGCCCGGGATCGACCGTCGGGTCGGTCGGTTCCATGGGCAGGTGCAGGAAGATCTCGTGGCCGGCAGCGGCGGCAAGCCGTGGCTGTTCGTCGAGGTTCTCGCCATAGGGGATGAAGGCCATGGTAATCGGCGCCGGAAGTGCGGCGACGCGCCGGGTCCGCGTGGCGTTCAGGCCGAGGTCGTCGATCATGATCGCGATCATCGGCACCGTGCCGGGATCGGGCAGGACCGGCACCGCCGGACCGGGCTGGAACTCGGGGCCGGCCTCGCTGATCGCGACCTCGACGCCTGCCTCCGGCACGTCCTGTGCCTGCGGCACCTGTTCGGGCAGCGGCAGGCCGGCCGGCGCCGGGTTGTCGTTGTCGGCTTCGATCCATCCGGTCGCAACGACCGCGACTGCCTCCGGGCTGGCGGCCCGTTCGCGCTCGAGGGCGCCATAGAGCAGCACGACCTCCGGCATGGTGTGCGGCGGTCCGGGGCGGCTGGCGGCGACCGTCGGCGGCGCCTCGGGTCCGGCCGTGCGGGTCAGCAGCAGGTAGAGTTCGCCCGGGCGATGGGGCGCACCCGGCAGGGGCCGTGTCGATGGCGCCGGTGCCTGGACCGCAGCCAGGAGGGCGGCTTCGGCACCCAGATGGGGTGCACCCGGCAGGATGCGGGCCACCTGCAGCGCCGGATTGTCGGCCTCGGGAAAGCGAAAATAGAGCGGCGCAAGCTCGGCGGGCACGTGGGCCGGACCGCTGACCACAAGCGGCAGCGCGGGCATGTCGGGTGGCGCCAGGGCAGTGACCTCGATCGATACGGTGGAGGCTGGCAGCGGGAGACCGGGGGCCTCGTCAGACGCCCCAGCCAAAAGGGGCGGCGGCGCATCGGGCACCATCAGGGCCGTGCCCAGCCAGCCGGCCAGGACACCGGCCGCGACGGCACCCGAAATCCAGCGGAGCGGTCGCAGGACCGCCGCGCATCGCCGCAGCAGGATCAGGGTTTGGTCGCTGGCCATCGCGCCGCAGTCTCCATGCGATGGCGCGGGCGCGCAAGGCGCGGCCAGCCGCGTTGTTCCGGCCGCACTTGCACGTTATGTTCCGCCCCGACCTTGCCCCGGAAACGACGCCATGCCGTCCGCCAACGACCAACCCAACCTGGTGCTGATCGATAACTACGACAGCTTCACCTACAATCTGTGGCACTACCTGGGGCAGCTTGGCGCGCACACGGTGGTCCATCGCAACGACCAGATCACGGTCGATGGGGTGATGGCGACGGGCTGCGACGGCATCGTCATTTCGCCGGGACCCTGCGATCCCGACCGGGCCGGCATCTGTCTCGAGCTGATAGCACGGGCGGCAGCCACGGAAATGCCCCTGTTCGGGGTCTGCCTTGGCCACCAGGCGATCGGCCAGGCCTTCGGCGGCAGGGTCGAGCGTTCGCCGGTGCCGATGCACGGCAAGGTCTCGGCGGTCAGCCACGACGGCAGCGGCGTCTTCCGCCAACTGCCCTCGCCCTTCCAGGCAACGCGTTACCATTCGCTGACGATCGCCCCCGGCAGCGTGCCCGATTGCCTGACGGTCAATGCCCATGCCGACGACGGCGTGGTCATGGGCGTGCGGCACCGCGAGCTGCCGATCCACGGCGTACAGTTCCATCCCGAAAGCATCGAGTCCGAGCACGGCCATGCGCTACTGCGCAACTTCCTCGGCGAAATCGAGATCCGGAGGCGCAGATGAGCGGAGCAGAAGCCGGGCTGAAGCCCTACATCGCCAGGGTCGCGGCGGGCGAAACCCTCTCGATCGACGACGCCGGGGCGGCCTTCGACGTCATCATGTCGGGCCAGGCGACGGCCTCGCAGCTGGGCGGTTTCCTGATGGCGCTTGCCATGCGCGGCGAGAGCACCGACGAGATCGCCGGGGCCGCCCGCGCCATGCGCGCCCACATGCATCGCATGCAGGCGACCCAGGGCGCGATCGACATCGTCGGTACCGGCGGCGACGGGCGGCGCACCCTCAACATCTCGACGGCAACCGCCCTGGTCGTCGCCGGTTGCGGCGTGACTGTCGCCAAACACGGCAACCGGGCTGCATCCTCCCAGTCGGGTGCGGCCGACGTGCTTTCCGCGCTGGGCGTCGACCTGGAGGCCGATTACGCTACGGTGCAGCGTGCGATCGATGCCGGCCTGGGCTTCATGATCGCGCCGCGCTACCACAGCGCCATGCGCCACGTCATGCCGACCCGCATCGAGCTGGGTGCCCGCACCGTCTTCAACCTGCTGGGACCGCTCTGCAATCCCGCCGACGTCAAGCTCTACATGCTGGGCGTGCCGGCGCAGCGCTGGGTCGAACCGCTCGCCCGGGTGCTGGGCGAACTGGGCGCCGAACGGGCCTGGGTGGTGCACAGCGGCGACGGCTGCGACGAACTGACCCTTTCGGCGCCCAATCTGGTTGCCGTGCTCGAAGGCGGCAAGGTCACGATGACGACGGTCAGCGCGGCGGATGCCGGCCTGCCGGAACATCCGTTCGCGGCGATCGGTGGGGGCAGTCCGGCCGAGAATGCCCAGGCCCTTGCCGCCCTGCTGGACGGCGCGGCCGGCGCCTACCGCGATACCGTGCTGTTCAACGCCGCGGCGGCACTGATCGTCGCCGGGCGGGCCGGCGAGCTTGCCGAAGGCGTCGCCCTTGCCGCACAGGCCATCGACAGCGGCCGGGCACGGGCGAGCCTCGACCGGCTGGTCGCGATCACCACCGGCAAGGGCTGAGGGGACCGTGAGCGACATCCTGGAGAAGATCTGCGCCGACAAGCGCGAACACGTCGCACGCTGCAAGACCGTGCGACCCCTGGCGACGCTGGAGGCCGCCGCCGCCGCCGCGCCTGCGCCGCTGGGTTTCGCTCAGGTGCTGGAAGCCGGTGCGTCGCAGGGCGGCTGGGGCCTGATCGCCGAGATCAAGCGCGCCTCGCCCAGCGCCGGCGAGATCCGGCCCGATTTCGACCCGGCTTCGCTCGCCCGCGCCTATCGCCAGGGCGGCGCTTCCTGCCTGTCGGTGCTGACCGACGAACCCTATTTCAGGGGCCGCGACTCCTATGTGATGGAGGCAAGGGAGGCGAGCGAATTACCATGTCTTCGCAAAGACTTCATGGTCGATCCTTACCAGGTGGTTGAAGCGCGTGCGATCGGTGCCGACTGTATCCTGGTGATCATGGCCGCGGTCGACGACGCTTTGGCGCGCGATCTGGTCGCGACCGCCGATGCCTGGTCCCTCGACGTTCTCGTCGAGGTGCACGACGGCGAGGAACTCGAGCGTGCGCTGAAGCTCGACACCCGCCTGCTGGGTATCAACAACCGCAACCTTAAGACCCTGGCGGTCGACCTGGCCACGACCGAGGCCCTGGCGCCGCGCGTGCCGGCCGACCGCCTGGTGATCTGCGAAAGCGGCATCAAGCGCCATGCCGACCTGGAGCGCATGGCGGCCAGCAACGTGCGCTGTTTCCTGGTCGGCGAACACCTGATGCGCCAGGAGGACGTCGCGGCGGCCACGCGCGAGCTCCTTGGCCGGCCGGACCGCGCGACGGCTGCCGCCCGATGAGCGGGCGCCTGACCCACCTCGACGAGGCCGGCCATGCCCGCATGGTCGATGTCTCGGACAAGGAGAACACCGTCCGCATCGCGGTCGCCTGCGGCAGCATCGCCATGCGACCCGAGACCCTGGCGATGATCGTCGAGGGCAGCGTGCCCAAGGGCGATGTCATGGCCGCGGCCCGCATTGCCGGGATCATGGCGGCCAAGCGTACGGCCGATCTCATCCCGCTGTGCCATCCATTGGCGCTGTCCTCGGTCGAGGTCGAACTCGCTCCGGCCGAGAATGGCGCCGCCGTCGAGATCAGGGCGATGTGCAAGCTGACCGGGTGCACCGGTGTCGAGATGGAGGCCCTGACCGCCGTCTCCGTCGCCGCACTCACGGTCTATGACATGTGCAAGGCGGTAGACCGGGGCATGCGGATCGGCGAAATCCGCCTGGTGCACAAGTCCGGCGGCAAGTCCGGAACCTGGGAGCAGCCATGATCCCTGTGGCGCAGGCGCGCAGGCGCATCCTCGACGGCTTTGCCGCCCTGCCCGCCGAACAGGTCGCGATCTCCCAGGCCGACGGCAGGGTGCTGGCCGAGGATGTCGCGGCCCGTGTCACCAAGCCGCCCCAGGACGTTTCCTCGATGGACGGCTACGCAGTCCATGCTGCCGATGTCGCCAGCGTTCCGGCTGCACTGATCGTGGTCGGCGAAGCCCCGGCGGGCGGCGCCTACGGCATGGCGCTGGGGCGCGGCGAGGCGGTGCGCATCTTCACCGGCGGCCCCCTGCCCGAGGGTGCGGATGCCGTCGTGATCCAGGAGAACACCGTGCGTGACGGCGATCGCGTGATCGTGCGCGAGAGCGTCGCTCCGGGGCGTTTCGTGCGCCGCAAGGGTCTCGATTTTCGCGCCGGCGACATCGGCTGTGCGGCGGGAACGCGCCTGGGGGCTCGCCAGATCGGGCTGATCGCGGCGATGAACGTGCCCTGGGTGATGGTCACGCGCCGGCCGCGCATCGCCATCCTGGGCACCGGCGATGAAATCGTGAATCCGGGCGACCCGCTGGGGCCCAACCAGATCATCTCCTCCAATTCGCTGGCGGTTGCCGCAATCGTGCGCGAGGCAGGAGCCGAGGCGCTCAACCTGGGCATCGCGACCGACAACGAAGCATCGCTGCGGCGCATGATTGCCGGCGCACGCCAGGCCGACCTCCTGGTCGTCTCCGGCGGCATGTCGGTGGGCGATCACGACCTGGTGCGCCATGTCCTGGGCGACGACGGGCTGGCGCTCGACTTCTGGAAGATCGCCATGCGCCCCGGCAAACCGCTGACCTTCGGACGGTTGGGCGACACGCCGATGCTCGGCCTGCCCGGCAACCCCGTCTCGACCCTGGTGTGCGGCCACCTCTTCCTGCGCCCGGCGATCGGAAGGATGCTGGGGCTGCGGGACGACGGCGACGGCGAGGACCGTGCGGTCCTTGGCATCGACCTGAAGGCCAACGACGAGCGCGAGGACTACCTGCGGGCCAGGCTGGAGCGGGGCGAGGACGGCGGCTGGGTCGCGACCCCCTTTGCCGCGCAGGACAGCTCGATGCTTGCGACGCTGGCCCAGGCCGGCGCCTTGGTCGTGCGCGAGCCCCATGCCCCGGCGGCGCGGGCCGGCGAAACCTGCCGGATCGTGCGGCTTTAGAGCAAATCATCCTTCTGCGGAATCGCTTCGCGATTGCGCAGAAGGATGTGAATTTGCTCTATTTTTTGAGGTAGAGCGGATTCACACGATCACCTGGGACCGTGGAACGGTTCCAGGTGATCGTGATCCGCTCCAGGAGAACAACGATCCGATTGCAGGCACATTCCGGCAACAGGGTTGACACAAACTGTGAACTTAACTAGAACATGTAGCGACGTTAGCTATTTGTTCCATTTCTAGTGGGGGTGCACAGATGTTGACCCGCAAGCAGCAGGAACTCCTGCTCTTCATCAACGAGCGGCTCGGCAGGGACGGGGTTTCCCCCTCCTTCGACGAGATGAAGGATGCCGTCGGCCTGAAATCCAAATCGGGCATTCACCGCCTGATCACCGCCCTGGAGGAACGCGGCTTCATCCGCCGCCTGCCCCATCGGGCACGCGCGCTGGAGGTTCTCAAGCTGCCCCCGGGTGTCGGCGAACCGATCGCCACCCTGGCCGTGATCGAGGGCGATCTCGACCGGGTTCCCGCCAAGCGCCCGCCGGCCACTGCGGCAAGCAACGACGACGGCACGATCTCGCTCGCTCTGCACGGCAAGATCGCGGCCGGCACGCCGATCGAGGCCCTCTCGGACCCCTCGCGCAGCTTCGACGTTCCGGCCTCCATGGTCGGCAGCCGCGACTGCTACGCGCTGGAGATCGAGGGCGATTCGATGATCGACGCCGGCATCCTCGACGGCGACATCGTGGTCGTCGAACGCTGCCAGACGGCCGAAAACGGCACCATCGTCGTCGCCCTGGTCGACGACAACGAGGCGACGCTCAAGCGTCTGAGGCGCCACCGCGACTCGATCGCCCTGGAGCCGGCCAATTCCGCCTACGAAACCCGCATCTTCGGCCCCGACAGGGTGAAGCTGCAGGGCCGCCTGATCGGCCTGGTGCGCAGCTACTGAGACTGGGGCCCCTGGCTCCAGGGCCTTTCGCCGCGTTCGCTGGCGAGGGTGTCGATCGTGGCACCCTTGCCGGTGAACGTGATGGCATGGCCGCCCTGGCGCCAGAGGTCGAAACGATCGATCACGCCGAGCGGCGCCGGGCACGGGTTTTCCACCGGCACCAGGGCAAGGACCAGATCGGCCATGGCGCAGTCCTCGTCGAGGGCGGCGGGGTGGGCGATGACGGCAACCACAAGATCCGGCCTTTCCGGCGGACGGTAGAGGCAGCCCAGGGCGTCGCACCGCTGTGCGCCCTGCAGGCCGCCCTCTCCCGGCTGCGGCCAGGCGACCTCATCGACATCGCCGGCCATGCGCGTCCAGGCCTCGCGGGCGAGGGCGTCGCGCCGCAGGGTGGACATGGCGAGCGCGCCGTCGGGCAGGCGCAGCGCGACAAGATCGGCATCGCCGTTGACCAGGATATCGGGCGGCCGGGCCAGGGCAAAGAGAACGGCCGCCAGGGCCACCCCGGCCAGCCCTGCGAGGCGCCAGGGTTTGCGCCAGAGACACAGCCAGAGCAGGCCCAGCCCGGCTGCCGGCAGCGCCCAGGACGAGGCGTGAGGCAGCGAGAGATGCGACCAGGGCAGGCCCGAGGTCCAGCGCGCGATCGCCAGGATGCCGTCGATGCCCCAGCCCATGGGAACAAGGGCCAGACCCTCCAGGCCCAGGGGCATGAGGAGCAGCGCCATCAAACCCCAGGGCATGACCCAGATTGCAAACAGCGGTACGGCGGCCAGGTTGGCAAGTGGTCCCCAGGTCGCGATGCGTCCGAAGTGGGCAAGGACGAAGGGTGTCGTGGCGGCATTGGCGATCATCGTGGTGAGCGCGACACCTGCAAGGTAGAGCGCGATACGCCCTCCCCAGCTGTGGGCGGCGCGCCAGCCCGGCACCCGGTCGCGCAGCAGTTCGCAGACTGCGACGAGGCCGAGCACGGCGGCGAAGGAAAGCTGGAAGCTCGCTCCCATGGCGACGTGGGGCGCGATTGCCAGGATCAGGCTCGCAGCCAACGCGACCATGCGCAGGGAGATCGCCTGGCGGCCCAGCATCACGGCAAACAGCACGACCGAGGTCATCAGGAAGGCGCGCTGGGTCGGCACCGTCATGCCCGAAATCAGCAGGTAACCCAGGGAGACGACGATGGCGGCAAGCGCCGCCCAGGTCTTGATCGGCCGGTGCAGCGCAAGCGGCTCGATGGCCGCCAGGGCGAAACGCACGACAAAAAAGGCGATCGCGGCGACCATACCCAGATGCAGCCCGGATATGGCCAGCAGGTGCGCCAGGCCGGCATCGCGTACGGCGACCAGGGTTTCCTCGGGCACGCCGCCGCGTTCGCCGGTGAGCAGGGCGGCCGCGATGCCCCCGGTCTCCCCGGGCAGGGCATCGAGGATGCGCCGGGTTGCCGCCAGGCGCACGCGCTCCAGCCCGTCCCGCAGATCCGCCCAGAGACCTGCTGGAGGCGAGGATGCATCGTCCCGGGCCGTCAGGGGGCCGACGGCAAAGCCGACACCGCCGATGCCCTTGAACCAGGCATCGCGCCCGAAATCGAAGCCCCCCGGCCAGGCCGGCCCCGGCGGGCCCCGCAGGATCGCCAGGATGGTCACCTATTCTCCCGGCACCGGTGCGATGCCGCCGTGGGTGCGCACGGTGATGCGCACGCGGCGGGGCGTTTCGCCGGCATCCAGCCAGGGAATCGAAAGCGCATCGAGGACGATGCGCACGTCCTTCTCGCGCGGCTCGACATCGACGATGCGGCCGCTGACCGGGACGGGGCCGATCTCGCGCGACAGCAGCGGACCGGCAACGCGCCAGGTTTCCCACTGGGCCAGGGCATATCCCGCCGCGACCACGGCGGCGGCAAACAGGCAGAGGCCGGCGACCGGTACCCTGCGCAGCAGCACCGCGCCGGTCAGCAGGATCGCGCCGGCAAGGGCACCGGCCCAGGGCTCGAAGGCAAGATCGAAGTAGAGGGCGATGCCGCCCAGCAGGCCGACGGGCAGCCAAAGCGGCCACTGCTCGCGCTCGCTCGCGAGGACGGAACCCAGGCCGTGGCGCAGCGTCAGGCGAGCCATGGCCCATGTTAGGACCTCCCGGACGGCTTGTCGTGCCGGTCCGATCTGCTAAACAGGCCCGCCTGCGACCAGGACCCAAGACATGACCGTTGTGACGCGCTTTGCCCCCTCCCCGACCGGTTTCCTCCATATCGGCGGCGCCCGTACGGCCCTGTTCAACTGGCTCTATGCCCGCCACACCGGCGGCAAGTTCCTGCTGCGCATCGAGGATACCGACCGCGAGCGCTCGACCGACGAAGCCATCGCGGCGATCCTCGACAGCCTGAACTGGCTCGAACTCGAGTGGGAGGGCGAGCCCGTCTATCAGGCCCAGCGCGTCGAGCGGCACGCCGAGGTCGCCCGGACCATGCTTGCCCAGGGCAAGGCCTACCACTGCTACTGCTCGCCCGAGGAACTGACGGAAATGCGCGAGAGCGCCCGCGCCGAGGGCCGGCCGATGCGCTACGACGGCCGCTGGCGCGACCGCGATCGCTCCGAGGCCCCTGCCGGCATCAAGCCGGTGGTACGGCTGCGCGCGCCCCAGGAGGGCGAGACGGTGATCCGGGACAAGGTGCAGGGCGACATCACCATCGCCAACGCCCAGCTCGACGACATGGTCCTGCTGCGCTCGGACGGCACGCCGACCTACATGCTGGCCGTGGTGGTCGATGACCACGACATGGGTGTCACCCATGTCGTGCGCGGCGACGACCACCTGACCAACGCGGCGCGCCAGATGCAGATCTTCCAGGCGATGGACTGGCCGGTGCCGGTGTTTGCCCACCTGCCCCTGATCCACGGCCCGGACGGCGCCAAGCTGTCCAAGCGCCATGGCGCCGTGGGCGCCGAGGCCTATCGCGAGATGGGCTTCCTGCCCGAGGCGATGCGCAACTACCTGCTGCGCCTGGGCTGGGCCCATGGCGACGACGAGACGATTTCCACCGAGCAGGCCGTCGCGTGGTTCGACTTCGATGGCATCGGGCGTTCGCCCGCCCGCTTCGACATGGCCAAGCTCACTGCGCTCAACCTGCACTATATCAAGATTGCCGACGATGCGCGGCTGGCCCGGCTGACCGCTCCGCTGCTCGGCGCGCGCCTGGGCCGCACGCTCGACGAGGGCGGCCTGGCGCTGCTGACCGCCGCGATGCCCTCGATGAAGGAGCGGGCCAAGACCCTGGTCGAGATGGCCGAGAACGCCGAGTTCTATTTCCACCCCCGCCCCGTCGCGCCCGACGAGAAGGCCGCCAAGGTGCTGACGCCCGAGGCGCGCGGCGCCATTGCGGAGCTTGCGGGCGAACTTGCCGGGGTCGCCGAGTGGAACGCGCCAGCGCTCGAGGCAGTGGTGCGCGGTCATGCCGAACGCGCCGGCCTGGGGCTGGGAAAGGTCGCCCAGCCGCTGCGCGCGGCGCTGACCGGCCGCACGGTGTCGCCGCCGGTGTTCGACGTCATGGCGATCTTCGGCCGCGAGGAATCGCTCGCCCGCCTCACCGACGCCGCGGCCGCCTGACCGTCATTGCATCGTCATCAGCAGGCGTTTGCGCCGGCTCGGCCATTGCCTGTACATTGCTGAGCAATCCCATGGTTTGCGCCGCAGCGCGTTCACGCGGGAGCCAAGAACAAGGCCGCACGGCAGGAAGGATACCCTTGGATGTCGCTTGATCGCGCCGTCCCGGCGCCCACGGGACCGAAGGAAATCAAGAGCTACAAGCTGGTCGACGGCGACGGCAAGCAGGTCGCCGAACTTCCCGTGCTGAACGGATCGGTCGGCCCCGATGTCATCGACGTGCGAACGCTCTACAAGCAGACTGGCAACTTCACCTTCGATCCGGGCTACACGGCGACCGCAAGCTGCGAGTCCAAGATCACCTACATCGACGGCGACAAGGGCGAACTGCTCTATCGCGGCATGCCCATCGAGCAGCTGGCCGAGAAATCGGACTTCCTCGAGGTCTGTCACCTGCTGCTGTTCGGGGACCTGCCCAATGCCGAGGAGAAACTCGGTTTCGAGAAGGGCATCACCTATCACACGATGGTGCACGAACAGGTCAACTTCTTCTTCCGCGGCTTCCGCCGCGACGCCCACCCCATGGCGGTGATGGTCGGCGTCATCGGCGCGCTCTCGGCCTTCTATTCGGACGCTTCCGATGTCGAGGACCCGCGCCAGCGCATGATCGCGACCTACCGGCTGATCGCCAAGATGCCGACCCTGGCGGCCATGGCGCACAAGTGGTCGGTCGGCCAGCCCTTCATCTATCCGCGCAACGACCTGACCTATGCCGAGAACTTCCTGCACATGATGTTCGCGGTGCCCTGCGAGCCCTACCATGTGAACCCGGTGCTGGCGCGTGCGATGGACCGGATCCTGATCCTGCATGCCGACCACGAGCAGAACGCCTCGACCTCGACCGTGCGCCTTGCGGGTTCCTCGGGCGCCAATCCGTTCGCCTGCATCGCGGCCGGCATCGCCTGCCTCTGGGGCCCCGCCCACGGCGGCGCAAACGAGGCGGTGCTCAACATGCTCGAGGAGATCAAGTCCTTCGACCGCATCCCCGAGTTCATCGCACGGGCCAAGGACAAGGACGATCCCTTCCGCCTGATGGGCTTCGGCCACCGGGTCTACAAGAACTACGATCCCCGGGCCAAGATCATGCGCGAGACCTGCTACGAGGTGCTCGACGAGCTCGGCGCCCATGACGAGCCACTGCTCAAGACGGCCATGGAACTGGAGAAGATCGCGCTGAAGGACCCCTATTTCGTCGAGCGCAATCTCTATCCCAACGTCGATTTCTACTCGGGCATCATCCTGCGTGCCATGGGCATCCCGCGTCACCTGTTCACCGCCGTGTTCGCCGTTGCGCGCACGATCGGCTGGATCTCCCAGTGGAACGAGATGAACGAGGACCCCTCGCAGAAGATCGGGCGTCCGCGCCAGGTCTACACCGGGCCCGAGCGGCGCGATTACGTGCCGATCGACCAGCGACCCTGATCGATGGCGCAACCCGCACCACGGCGCCACCGCCAGCCGGTGGCCTGGGCAGGCATGCAGGGCCCCCGCATGTCGCTTCCCCGGCCGGCCAACGACAACCGCAGGCCGCGCAGCATGCGGTCGTCGCTGGCCTTGCTGGCCCTGGCCGCGATGACGGGTGCCGGGGCGCTCCTGCTCCTTGCCTGAAGGGGCGTTTTCCAAGACGGAGTTGTCGATGAAGTATCTGCACACCATGGTTCGCGTCACCGATCTCGACGCCTCGCTTGCCTTCTACTGCGACAAGCTGGGCCTCAAGGAGATCAACCGCTACGACAGCGAGAAGGGCCGCTTCAGCCTGATCTTCCTGGCCGCCCCCGGCGACGAGGAAGCCCAGGTCGAGCTGACCCATAACTGGGATCCCGAGCCCTATGACGGCGGCCGCAACTTCGGCCACCTGGCCTACGAGGTCGATGACATCTATGCCTCGTGCCAGCGCCTGATGGATGGCGGCGTGACGATCAACCGTCCGCCGCGCGACGGTCACATGGCCTTCGTGCGTTCGCCCGACGGCATCTCGATCGAACTGCTGCAGAAGGGCGATGCCCTGGCGCCGGCCGAACCCTGGGCCTCGATGCCCAATACCGGCGTCTGGTAGGCGCCTGATACCAAGCGCCCTGGATCGGAACCGATCCATGGCGCTGCCTCAATCGCCGGCGCCCGCTGGGCGGGCTTGGCTTTCGCGGCAGTGGCCGCGGCGCGCGGTCGCGCGCTGCCAAGGTCCGATGAGTTCAACTCATCGCACCCTGGTATCAGCCCTTCGCCGGGCCGATCAGTTTCAGTACCGCATCCGCCGCCCGTGCGCTGGGCGGCGGGCCTCCTCGACCAAGGGCCGCCATGACATCGTGCATGGCGGCCTTCTGCGTGGCGATGGCTTGCCGGTCGCCCATCAGGGTACCGAGGGCCTGCGCAAGAGCCGTCGGTGTGCAGGCTTCCTGGAGCAGTTCGGGCGTGACACGCCTGCCTGCGACCAGGTTGACGGGCGAAGCGGTGTCGATGCGCACCATGCGCCGCACCACCATGGCCGTGAGGGCGTTGGCGCGGTAGGCGATGACATGGGGCGTTGCCACCGCCGCCAGTTCCAGCGCGACGGTGCCCGAGGTCGCAAGCGCAGCATCGGCCGCGGCCATGACAGCCAGCCGTTCGGCCACGCCGCCCTCGACGACGCTGACCGGGACCGGCCAGCCGGCAACTTCCGCCGCGATGAACGTTGCCAGACCGGGCACGGTCGGGATGGCCACCGTAAGCCCGGGATGATCCTTGCCGAGGCGTTCGACCGCACTCCTGAAGATCGGCAGGTGCCGGGCGACGACCCCGCGCCGGCTTCCCGGCAGGACCGCCAGCAGGGGACCCTCGTGCCCCGCAAGCAGGCGGCTGCGCATGGCGGCGCGGGTTTCCTCGTCCACACGGGCCGCTGCCGCCGGGTGGCCGACCTCTACCCAGTCCAGGCCGACGGCATCCCAATAGGGTCCCTCGAAGGGGAAGAGCAGCAGCACGCGGTCGACCACCCGGGCGAGGTGGCGGGCACGCCAGGGTTTCCAGGCCCACACCGTCGGTGCGACGTACTGGACGATGGGACAGGGTGCTGGGGCGAGCTTGCGGGCGACGCGGCAGGAGAAACTCTGGGAATCGATCGTGACGACGATGGCAGGCCGCAGCGCGCGCACGGCGCGCACGGTCTCGTCGATCCGGCGCAGGATGCGGCGCAGGCTGGGCAGCACCTCGATCAGGCCCATCACCGAAAGGTCCGTCATGGGAAAGATGCTCTCCAGGCCCTGCTCGGCCATGGCCGGACCGCCGACGCCGGCAAATCGGATGCGACCCCCGGTAAGCTCGCGCAGGGCCGCCATGAGGGCGCCGCCCAGGACGTCGCCGGACGGCTCTCCCGCCACCAGGAAGACGAGCGGCTCCACGGTTCAGTCCGCTCCCGGATCGAGACCGATCAGGAAGAGGCCGGCAGCATCGGCTGCGGCGATGGTTGCGTCGCGGTCGACCACGAGGGTGCGGCCCGCCTCGATCGCGATGCCGGCAAAACCGGTGGCGGCGCAGCCCTCTACCGTCGCCGGGCCCACGGTGGGCAGGTCGACGCGCTGTTCCTGGCCGCTCTTGGCACGCTTGATCAGGACCGGGCCCTTGGCCTGCCGCTTGAGTTCGCCGCAACGCCGGATCAGGGCATCGGTGCCCTCGATCGCCTCGATGCCCAGGACGACGCCGGCCTGGACCACCACCGCCTGGCCGACGTCGGAGCGTCCGAGCGCCTCCAGGATGGCAACGCCGCGTGCGATGTCGGCCTGGTCCTCGGGGCCCGGTTCCAGCCTGCCCAGGTTGCCGCGCCGGGCCATCAGGCCACCGGCGACCTCCTGGATGGAGACGATGCGGAAGCCTTCCTCCTGTTCCAGGGTACGCACCACGGCCGAAAGCAGGCCATCGTCTCCCGCCTTGAGCGCGCCGCGGGCCAGGAACCGCATCATGCGGGCGTCGGGGCGCAGTTCGGCAAGGGACGGCCGGCGCACCGGGCCGGCCAGGACGATCTCCTCCACCCCGGCATCGCGGAAATGACGGATCGCGGTTGCCGCAGCACCCAGGCGGACCCAGGCATGGGGCCAGGCCCCGACGACCGCGGGGTCGGCGTGCTGTTCCAGCGCAACGATGAAGACGTCCCTGCCCTGTTCCCTGGCACGCGCGGCGATATAACCCGGCAGCGCACCGCCGCCGGCAACGATGCCCAGCCTAGTCGGCATGTCCGTCACGGGGCTGGCAGATGCCGCGCTGGCTCTCGGAGCGCATGAAGCCGACGATGGCGGCAACCACGGAGTTGGCGCCGAAGACCTTGGCGACGTCGGAAAGGCGTTCCGACAAGGTGCCTTCATCGGCAAACAACAGGCGATAGGCGTTGCGCAGCGTATGGATGTCCTCGCGCTCGAAGCCGTGGCGCTTGAGGCCGACCAGGTTGAGGCCCATCAGATGGGCGCGGTCCCCGGTGACCGAACCGAAGGGAATGACATCCTGCTCGACACCGGACATGCCGCCGACCATGGCGTGATGGCCGATCCGCACGAACTGGTGGACCGCCGAGAGGCCGCCGATGATGGCGTGGTCACCGACCGAGACATGGCCGGCCAGGGTGGCGTTGTTGGCCATGATGACATGGTCGCCGATGGTGCAGTCGTGGGCGATGTGGGAGCCGACCATGAACAGGCAGTGATCGCCGACACGGGTGACGAGGCCGCCGCCTTCGGTGCCGGGGTTCATGGTGACGTGTTCGCGGATCTGGTTGCCCTTGCCGATGATCAACTCGCTCTTCTCGCCCTTGAACTTGAGGTCCTGGGGCTTGAGGCCGATCGAGGCGAAGGGAAAGATGTGGCAGTCCTCGCCGATGCGCGTCCGGCCGCCGACCACGACATGGGATTCGATGACCACGCCGCCGCCCAGCTCGACCTCGGCGCCGATCACGCTGTAGGGGCCGATGCGGACGTCTTCGGCCAGCCGTGCGCCGTCTTCGACGATGGCAGTGGGGTGGATCTGGGCCATGAAACCTGCTTCAGCTGTCGAGAATCATGGCGGAATAGGTCGCCTCGGCGACCACGGTGCCATCGACCCTGGCCTCCGCGGAGAACTTCCAGACCGGTCCCCGTTGCCGCACCTTGCGGACATGGACGTACATGACGTCGCCCGGGGTGACCGGCTTGCGGAAGCGCGCGCGGTCCACCGACATGAAATAGACGAGCTTGCCTTCGAATTCCTTGCCCAGCGTCTCGACCACCAGGACCGCGGCCGACTGCGCCATGGCCTCGATGATCAGCACGCCCGGCATGACCGGGCGGCGCGGGAAATGGCCCTGGAAGTGGGGCTCGTTGATCGAGACGTTCTTGATGCCCACGGCACCGACGTCGGCCACGACGTCGATCACCCGGTCGATCATGAGGAACGGATAGCGGTGCGGGATCATCTCCATCACCCGCTCGATGCCCACGATATCGACGGTGCGCCCCGCCGGCTTCATCTGCGAATTGTCGTTCATGCCCCTTTGCCTCGACTGACCAGACGCCGGATCGCGATCTGCTGGCGCCAGAAATCCTTGATCGGGATGGCCGGCGCGCCCAGGTAGGTGCCGCCCGCCTCCAGGTCGTCGACGACGCCGCTCTGGGCTCCCACGCGCGCGCCCTTGCCGAGCTTGACGTGGTTGGCCAGGCCCGACTTGCCCCCGATCATGGCATAGTCGCCCATCTGGGAACTGCCCGCCAATCCCGCCTGGCCGGCCAGGATGCAACCCCGCCCGATCTGCACGTTATGGGCAATCTGCACCTGATTATCAATCATGGTGCCCCGGCCGATGAAGGTGTCTCCGGTGGTGCCGCGGTCGATCGTCGTGTTGGCGCCAATCTCGACATCGTCCTCGATCACGACCCTGCCGGTATGGGGGATGCGCACGGGCCCGCGCGGCCCGACGGCAAAGCCGAACCCCTGGGTGCCGATCCGTGCCCCCGGATCGATTGCGACCCGGCTGCCCACGATACAGCACAACAGGCTCGCCCCCGAGCCGACCCGGCAGTCGTCGCCCAGGATCACGCCGGCGCCCAGGGTGGCACCGGCCTCGATGTGGCAACGCGCACCGATCCTTGCCCCAGCTCCGATCACCGCAAAGGCCTCGACCCGGCAGTCCGCGCCCAGTTCCGCTTCACGGTCGATGCGGGCATCGGGCGAGATCCAGGGTTCCGGAGCCGCCTGGGGGTAGAACTTCCGCGCGGCCAGGGCGAAGGCCAGGTAGGGCTGCTCGCAGACGATGACCGTCATGCCGGCGGGTGCCCGTGCGGCGAACTCGGCTGCAACCAGGCAGAACCCGGCCCGGCTCGCTTCGAACGCGGCGATGTACTTGCGGTTGTCGAGGAAACTCAGGTCATCGGACCCGGCACCGTCGAGCGGGGCAACGTCCGCGATGACACGGTCGCCATCTGCGCCATCCTGCAGGCTGCCATCGACGGCGGCAGCGACCTCGCGGAGGGAAAACGGACCCGAACGGCTGAAAAAACGGGGATCCGACACGTTCAGTTGCCGCTTTGCGGCGTGAGCGTCACGGAGGGAAGTTCCTGGTCCAGACGGGCCAGGACATCGTCGGTGATATCGAGGGTTCGGGTGCCCACGAGCACGGCGGTCTGCGGTACGACGAGGTCGATGCCGCGCTCCTCGATCATCTGGGTCAGGATGTCGATGATGACCTGGCGTACCTGGCCGACACCGCCGGCATAGGTCTGCTCCAACAGCTGCTGCCGGTTGCGGACGTCTCGCTGCAGTTCCACGACCTTTTCCTCGAACTGGCGCCGCCGCTCGGCCAGGACTTCGGGGGAAAGGAGGGCAGCCTGCTCCTGCAGGTCCCTCTCCTCCTGCCGCAGGGCCCCCTCCTGCTGGGTCACCGTGTCGGTAAAGTTCTGCCGCAGGCTTTCCATCTGGCTCTCGATCGTCTGCCCGGCCTGAGATGCCCGCATGAGGTGCTGCAGATCGACCACCGCGACCACGGTGGGCTCCATCTGCTGTGCCCTGACGCTGCCGGCCAGTGCGCCCGAAAGGCTGAGGACGCATAGGGCGGCGATCAGCCCGTGGCGCAGGATTCCGGGAACGGTCATCAGAAGGTCGTTCCGAAACTGAAGCGGAAGAACTCCGTGCGGTCGTAGTCGAGACGGCGAACGTCCTTGGCGAAGTCGAGGCGGATCGGACCCAGGGGCGACTGGTAGGCAAAGCCGATGCCGATCGAGCCGCGCAGGTAATTCTCGTCCTCGACGTTCTTGGCGTTGACGCCGGTGATCGAGTCCTCATCGAGGCTGTAGAGGGAACCCCAGTCGCTGAAGAGACGCCCGGTCAGACCCAGTTCCCGGGGCAGGCCCAAGGGAACGGTCAGCTCGAAGGATGCCGCGTAGAAGATGTTACCGCCAAGCGAATCTCCGGTATCGACGTCGCGCGGGCCGACACCGGCAGGCTCGAAGCCACGCAGGCTGGCGCCGCCCAGGAAGAAACGATCCTGGATGCGCACGTCCTCACCGAACAGCCCGAAGATCCTGCCGCCTTCCAG
This sequence comes from Pseudomonadota bacterium, assembly GCA_027592745.1. Classification (GTDB taxonomy): domain Bacteria; phylum Pseudomonadota; class Alphaproteobacteria; order SP197; family SP197; genus CALGGB01. The sequence goes on from JAQCLG010000014.1 coordinate 35,794, forward strand.
CTTGAAGCTGCCGGTCCAGTCCTGCGCAAACGGATAATAGACCGTGCCGCTGCCGCGCTGACGGAAGAACTTGGCATTGCCCCCCAGACCCGCGAAATCATGGCCGAACTGCAGCAGGTAGCCACTGGTGGGGTTGAGGGCATCGTTGCGCCGGTCATAGGTCAGTTCATTGCCGACCGCCGACGTGACCGTGGTGCCTTCCTGATCCTGAATGTAGATCGAGGCGTCCGAGTCGACATCCTCGATCGTTGTCGAGGCAAGTGTGTAGTAGAGCGACTGCCGCAAGTGCTCGGTGACCGGATAGCCCATACGCAGGACTAACCCGATGTTGTCCTGTGTATAGGACGACTCGCTTTGCAGATCGAGCCGGCGCTTGAAGATGTCGAAGCCGGCTGACAGGTCGCGGTCGAGGAAATACGGCTCGGTGAAGCTCAGGCCGATCGTCTGGCGGCGGCTGGACAGCGCAAGGTCCAGGGAGAGCCGCTGACCTTTGCCCAGCAGATTGCGTTCGCGGATCGAGATGGTGAACAGCACACTGTCGAAGGTCGAAAAACCGGCACCGATCGAAAGTTCGCCGGTCGACTTCTCCTCGACGGCGACGTTGATCACGGTCGTGTCGGGCTGGGTGCCCGGTTCGGTCGTGACTTCGACGGTGTTGAAGAAGTCGAGCTCGCGCACGAGCTTTTCCGAACGCTGCAGACGCGCCAGGTTGAAGGCATCGCCCTCGGCCAGCTTGAACTGGCGGCGGATGACTTCGTCCTCCGTACGGAAGTTGCCGTAGATGTTGATCTCTTCGACGTAGATATGCTCGCCTTCGCCGACCAAGAAGTTGACGTCGACGGTCAGGTTCTCGCGGTCGCGCTGGGCGCGCGGACGCACGTTGACGAAGGCAAAGCCCCGGTTGCCCAGTTCGATCGTCATGTCCTGGACGACGTCCTCGACCTCCTGGGCGTCGTACCAGTCGCCGGGATCCATCGTCACTTCGCCTTCGATGTCCGCAGGCTCCAGACCGCGCAGTTCACTGATCACGCCGACTTCGCCGAACTGATAGCGCGGTCCTTCCTCGATGGTGAAGGTGATGAAGAAGTCGCGCCGGTCCGCGGTCAGGTCGGCCACCACCGACAGCACGCGGAAGTCTGCGTAGCCGCGGGAAAGGTAGAAGCGGCGGAGCAGTTCCTGGTCGAAGGCCAGGCGGTCGGGATCGTAGGTGTCGTCGGTCGTGAAGAAACGGTACCAGGCCGATTCCTTGGTCGCGATTTCCTCGCGCAGGCTGCCGTCGGAATAGGCTTCGTTGCCGATGAAGTTGATCTCGCGAACCTTGGTGGGATCGCCCTCGTCGACCTCGAACACCAGGTCGACGCGGTTCTGCTCCTGTCGGATCACCTTGGGTTCGACCGTGGCCGAGAAATGCCCATTGCGACGGTAAATCTCGAGGATGCGCGCGACGTCGTTCTGCACCTTGGTGCGGGTGTAGACGGTGCGCGGCCGAAGCTGGACCTCGGCCTCGAGATCCTCGCTCTTGAGGTCGCGGTTACCCTCGAAGGCGATGCGGTTGATGATCGGGTTCTCGACCACCTGGACGATCAGGCTGTCGCCTTCCCGGCGGATCGACACGTCGGCGAACATGCCGGTTGCAAACAGGCTCTTGAGGCTGTCGTCGATCTGCCGCGGGTCGAAGGCATCGCCGACGTCGACCGTCATGTAGCTGGCGATGGTCTCGGGCTCGATGCGCTGGTTGCCGGTGACCACGATCTGCTCGATGTACTGGGAGGTCTGCGCGGCCGCGGGTTGCGCGGTCGCGGCGACCCCGGCCCAGACGAGAACCAGGGCAAGACAGAGAGTGCGCACGAGCGCGCCTGTTGAGCCGATTCTCATCACTCAGGACACCAGACCGGACAGGAAATCGACCAGCCCGAAGCGGGACAGGTCGTTGAACGTGAAGAACAGGAACAATGCACCAACCAGCCCCATGCCGACAAAGAAACCGTACTCCTGCGCCTTGACGCTGAGGGGCCGTCCCCGGAACGCCTCAATGACATAAAACATGAGGTGGCCGCCGTCGAGCATGGGAACGGGAAACAGGTTGATCAGCCCCAGGTTGACCGAGAGGATCGCCATGAAGGTGATCAGGCTGGGCAGCCCGTGTTCGGCGACATTGCTCGACATCTGGGCGATGCCCAGGGGGCCGGCAAGATCGCTGCTGCTCTGGGTACCGCCGATGATCTTGCCAAGGAAATCGAAGATCCGCATTGACCAGGCCCAGGTCTCCTCGACCCCGCCCCACAGGGCCTGGGGCAGCGGCACCGGCTCGAAGACGACGTTGTCGTTGCGCACGCCAAGGCGCCCCATGGCGTGTTCGTTGCCGTTGCCGTCGGTCTCCATGACCGTGTCGGGAACCACCGTGAGGGCGAGGATTTCGTCGCCGCGGGCGACCTCGAAGGCAAGCGGCTGGCCCGCGCTGGTGCTGACGATGTACTGAAGCTCGTCGAAGCGGTCGAGATTGGCGCCATCGACCGAAAGCACCCGGTCGCCGGCCTGCAGCCCGGCGGTTTCGGCCGCACTGCCGGCCATGACCTCGGTGATCTCGGGCAGAGACTGGCTGCGGCCGACGATGGCAAAGACGGCGGCAAAGAGCACGATGGCAAGGATGAAGTTGGCGATCGGACCGCCGGCGACGATGGCGAAGCGTTGCCAGACCCGCTTGGCGGGAAAGGCCTGGGCCTTTTCCTCCTCGGTCCATTGTTCGCCGCCCTCGCCGTCCGGCCCGGTGTCGCTCTGGCCGAACATTTTGACGTAGCCGCCCAGCGGCAGCAGCGCGATCTTCCAGCGGGTGCCTTGGCGGTCGTTCCAGCCGAAGAGTTCCGGGCCGAAGCCGATCGAGAAGACTTCCACCTTCACGCCGTTGAAGCGGGCGGTCAGAAAATGGCCGAGCTCGTGGAAAAAGACGATCACGGTGATCGTCAGGAGGAATGCCCCCCCGTAGGTCCAGATGCTCGAGAAAAACAGGTCCATGGATCGTGATACTCTCAGGCCGCAGCCATCATGAGGGATTCTGCCGTGCTCCGGGCTTCATCGTCCACGGCGTGAACCTCCTCCAGGGAATCGGCGCTGTGACCGACGAGGCGTTCCAGGGTTTCTTCGACGATGGCGACAATATCGAGGAAGCCGATGCGCCGGTCCAGAAATCCTCGCACCGCTACCTCGTTGGCGGCGTTGAGCACGGTCGGCGCGGCACGTCCCGCCCGCAGGGCATCCCGGGCGACACGAAGAGCCGAAAATCGTTGTTCATCAGGGCTTTCAAACGAGAGGCTCTTTTGTTGGACGAAGTCCAGCTTCGCCGATGGACCAGCCATGCGGTCGGGCCAGGCCAGAGTATAGGCGATCGGTGTGCGCATGTCGGGGCTGCCGAGCTGAGCCAGCACCGATCCGTCGATGTAGGCGACCATGCTGTGAATCACCGACTCCGGGTGGACGACGATCTCGATCCGGGGCTCGGGCACGGGAAACAGGTGGCTGGCCTCGATCAGTTCCAGACCCTTGTTCATCATGGTCGCGGAATCGATGGAGATCTTGGCGCCCATGCTCCAGTTCGGGTGGGCCAGGGCCTGCTCGGGTGTCGCCGCGGCCATGTCCTGCCGGCTACGGTTGCGGAACGGGCCGCCCGAGGCGGTCAGGATCAGCCGCTCGACCCGTTCGGGATTCTTGAAGTCGAAGACCTGGTGGATCGCATTGTGCTCGGAATCGACCGGCAGCAGGATGCTGCCGCTGCGGGCGCAGGCAGCCATGACGATCGCACCGGCGCAGACCAGCGCCTCCTTGTTGGCCAGCGCCACCATGGCGCCGCGCTCGATCGCGGCCAGCGTGGGGGCAAGGCCTGCCGCCCCGGTGATCGCCGACATAACCCACTCGGCTGGCCGGGCCGCGGCATCGGCCAGGGCCTGGGGACCGCCGCCAACCTCGATTCCGGTGCCGGCCAGTTCCTGCCTGAGATCGCCGTAACAGCTTTCATCGCCCACGGCGACGAAGCGTGCCCCGAACTCGCGCGCCAGCCCGGCAAGGCCGGCGGTGTTGCGGTGGGCGGTGAGCGCCTCGACCCGGAAGCGGTCACGGTTGCGGCGCAGCAGGTCGATCGTGTTCAGGCCGACCGATCCCGTCGCGCCGAGCACCGTAACGCTGCGCAATGGGCCAGCGGCCACCATCAGTTTCCCCTCGTGGCCAGCGAGACCATGACGATCAGGGCAAAGACCGGTGCCGCGGTGGCGAGCGAATCAAGACGGTCCATGATGCCGCCATGACCTGGGATCAGGCGTCCGCTGTCCTTGGTCTTCCAGCGCCGCTTGACCCACGATTCGAAGAGATCCCCGATCTGGGCCGCGATACCCACCAGCGTTGCCATCAGTGCCCCGCCGCCCATGGAACTGTCGAGCAGGAAGGGCGCCAGGGTGGCGCCGAAGAGGGCCGAGGAGGCAAGGCCGCCCAAGGCACCCGACCAGGTCTTGGAGGGACTGATGGCGGGGGCCAGCTTGGGTCCACCGATCGTGCGTCCAACCGAAAAGGCACCAATGTCGGAGAACCAGACGACGGCAAAGAGCCAGAGAATGACCAATGGACCGCCCACGCCAACGTGGATCCAGAGCATGGCGGCAAGCGGAAGGGTGGCATAGAGCGAACCGCCCGCCGACCAGCCGCCGCCTTCGCCGCCCCGCCGGACCAGCGCGAACATGGCCGTGCCGACCGCACCCATCACGACGCAGTAGAGGGCCAGGACAATGCTGCCGTGCCAGGCGAGCGCGAACCAGACGGCAACCACGGCCGCGCACGCCGCCCAACGGCCCGCGCTGCGCGTCATCTCGAACCACTCCCAGGCCACCCCCAGCGCCAGGAGCAGCACGAAACCCTTGAAGAACCAGCCGCCCAGCAGGTCGGTACCGACCGCCAGGACGGCCAGCACGATGCCCGAAACCAGCCGCTTGGCCAGTTCGGCGCCCTGATCAGGCCGGGGCGACTGCGCCATAACGTCGGTCACGGCTGTGGAACTCCTCGATGGCCTCTTCCAGATCGGCACGACCGAAGTCGGGCCACAGGACGGGGGTGAAGACGAACTCGGCATAGGCGGCCTGCCAGAGCAGGAAATTGCTCAGGCGCTGCTCGCCGCTGGTGCGCAGGATCAAGTCGGGATCGGGCAGGCCGGCCGTATCGAGCCGGTCGGCGATCAGCTCTTGCGTCACGGCCTCGGGCCGGAGCATGCCAGCGGCGACATCGGACGCAATGGCGCGGGCGACCCGCGCCAGTTCATCCCGCCCGCCGTAGTTCAGGGCGACCGTCAGCGTCAGGCGCGCATTGCCGCTGGTCAGGGCCGCTGCTTCCTCCATCAGCGTGACAATGTCGCCGGGCATGCGGCGTGGATCGCCGATGAAGCGCAGGCGCACGCCGCGGGCGGCCAGTTCGCGCAGTTCCTTGCGGATGTAGAAGCGCATCAGGCCAAGGAGGTCGTCGATTTCACCGGTCGGCCGCTTCCAGTTCTCCGAGGAGAAGGCGTAGATCGTCAGGAACTCGATCCCCAGTTCCATGCAGGCGCGGATCGTGCGCCGTACGGCCTCGGCCCCGGCCTGGTGGCCGGCGGCCCTGGGCAGGCCGCGCACACCGGCCCAGCGGCCGTTGCCGTCCATGATGACGGCGACATGGCGCGGCGGCGGGCGTTGGGCGTCGGGTTGTGGGGCGGCGTTGGCCAAGAGCTCAGACCTGCATGATCTCGGCCTGTTTGGCGGCAAGCAGCTCGTCGATCTTGGCGACCTCGGCATCGGTCAGCGACTGGATCTCGTCGGACATGCGATGCTGCTCGTTCTGCGAGATCTCGCCGTCCTTTTCCATGCGCTTGAGGGCGTCCATGCCGTCGCGGCGGACGTTGCGCACGGAGATCTTGGCCTGTTCGCAGTACTTGCCGGCCACCTTGGTCAGGTCCTTGCGCCGTTCCTCGTCGAGGGCGGGAATGGGAATGCGCACCAGGGTGCCGTCGCTCTGGGGATTGAGGCCGAGGCCGGCATTGGTGATCGCCTTCTCGACCGACTTCACCAGGCCCTTGTCCCAGACCTGGACGGTCAGCAGGCGAGCCTCGGCAGCGGCGATGTTGCCGACCTGGTTGAGCGGCACGCTGGAGCCATAGGCATCGACCATCACCGGGTCGAGGAAGCTGACCGAGGCGCGACCGGTCCTCAGGCCGTTGAGCTCCTTCTTGAGCACATCGACGGCGCCTTCCATGCGGCGCTTGAGATCCTTGGTGATGGCGTTAGCCATGGGCGTCTCCTTCGGTGATCAGCGTGTGCCTGCCCGTGCCGGCGAGGACCGCGGCAAGACCGCCCGGTTCGTGCAGGGAGAACACCACCACCGGCAGGCCCTGCTCGCGGGCCAGCGAGATTGCCGTGGCGTCCATCACCTTGAGATCCCGGGTCAGCACGTCAGTATAGGTCAAACGCTCGTAGCGTGTCGCATCGGGCGTCGTCTTGGGGTCGGCCGAATAGACGCCGTCGACCTGGGTCGCCTTGAAGAAGGCGTCGCAGCCCATTTCCACCGCGCGCAGGGCGGCCGCGGTATCGGTGGTGAAGAAGGGATTGCCGGTGCCGGCGGCAAAGATGACGATGCGGCCCTTCTGGATGTGGGAGACCGCACGCGGGCGCACATAGGGCTCGCACACGGTGGGCATCGGGATCGCCGATTGGACGCGGGTGTCGGCGCCTGCCCGCTCCAGCGCGTTTTCGAGCGCCAGTGCGTTGATCACCGTCGCCAGCATGCCCATGTAGTCGGCGGTCGCGCGTTCCATGCCCTAGGCTGCCCC
>JAQCLG010000166.1 GCA_027592745.1 Pseudomonadota bacterium
CTCCGGCTTCTTGACCTCGCCATAGGACCACGACCGGATCTTTTCCGGGCTCGCGATGGAGATCTTGATGTGGTCGAAACTCTGCGGGCCGGTAACCTGGCCGAAGATCCGCATCAACTCGTTCATGCCGTCTCTCCTTTGATCTTCGAATACGTTGCGTTCGGTCTCTTCGTCGCTGGCTGGATCAGTTGGTCTGTTCCAGTTCGACGTTGAGTCCGAGCGCCTGCATTTCCTTCACGAGCACGTTGAAGCTCTCGGGAATGCCCGCCTCGAAGTGGTGATCACCCTTGACGATCGATTCATAGACACGCGTGCGGCCGGCGACGTCGTCGGACTTCACCGTCAGCATTTCCTGCAGCGTATAGGCCGCGCCGTAGGCCTGGAGCGCCCAGACCTCCATCTCGCCGAAGCGCTGTCCGCCGAACTGCGCCTTGCCGCCCAGCGGCTGCTGGGTGACCAGGCTGTACGGGCCGATCGAACGGGCGTGGATCTTGTCGTCGACCAGATGGTGCAGCTTGATGATGTAGAGGTAGCCCACCGTGACCGGACGGTCGAACGGTTCGCCCGTGCGGCCGTCGATCAGGATCTCCTGGCCCGAACGGCTGAGACCGCCCAGTTCCAGCAGCTCGGCGATGTCGGCCTCGTGGGCGCCGTCGAACACCGGCGTTGCCACCGGCATGCCGCCGCGCAGGTCGTTGGCGACCTCCAGCAGGTCGGCATCGCTCAGCTTGGCAACTTCGCCCGACTTGGCGTGCTCGCCGTAGGCCGCCTGCATCAGCTTGCGCAGGTCGCCCGCGGTCGAGGCCTTGGCGCCGCCCTGGCCGACGCCCGACTGGATGCTGTCGACGACACGGCCGATCTGCTTGCCGATGCCCGCCGAGGCCCAGCCCAGATGGGTCTCCAGGATCTGCCCGACGTTCATGCGGCTGGGCACGCCCAGCGGATTGAGCACGACGTCGACCGGCGTGCCGTCCTCCAGGTAGGGCATGTCCTCGATGGGCACGATGCGCGAGATGACGCCCTTGTTGCCGTGGCGGCCGGCCATCTTGTCGCCGGCCTGCAGCTTGCGCTTCACGGCGACGAAGACCTTGACCATCTTGAGCACGCCCGGGGGCAGCTCGTCGCCCATCTGCAGCTTCTCGACCTTGTTCTCGAAGCGCCGTTCGATCTCGGCCGTGGCGCCATCGAACTGGCCCTTGAGCTCCTCGACCTGGGTCATGACGTTGTCGTCGTCGACCACGATCTGCCACCATTGGCCGCGCGACAGCCCTTCCAGGCTCTCGTCGTTGACCGGCACGCCGGTCTTGCCGCCCTTGGGACCCTTCACGATCTTCTTGCCGTCGATCAGGCTGCGCAGGCGCGTGTAGATGTTGCGGTCGATGATCGCCCGCTCGTCGTCACGGTCCTTGGCCAGCCGCTCGATCTCGTCGCGCTCGATCGCCATGGCGCGTTCGTCCTTGTCGACGCCGCGGCGCGAGAACACCCGCACCTCGACGACCGTGCCCTGGACGCCCGGCGGCACGCGCAGCGAGGTGTCGCGCACGTCGGAAGCCTTCTCGCCGAAGATGGCGCGCAGCAGCTTCTCTTCCGGCGTCATCGGGCTCTCGCCCTTGGGCGTGATCTTGCCGACCAGGATGTCGGCCGCCTCGACCTCGGCGCCGATGTAGACGATGCCGGCCTCGTCCAGGTTCTTCAGCGCTTCCTCGCCCACGTTGGGGATGTCGCGCGTGATCTCCTCCTGGCCGAGCTTGGTGTCGCGCGCCATGACCTCGAACTCCTCGATGTGGATCGAGGTGAAGACGTCGTCCTTGACGATGCGCTCGGAGATGAGGATCGAGTCCTCGAAGTTGTAGCCGTTCCAGGGCATGAACGCGCAGAGCACGTTGCGCCCCAGGGCCAGTTCGCCGCGTTCGGTCGAGGGACCGTCGGCCAGGATGTCGCCCTTGTGGACGGGCTGGCCGACGTTGACCAGCGGACGCTGCGTGATGCAGGTGTTCTGGTTGGAACGCTGGAACTTGGCGAGCGTGTAGATGTCGACGCCGATCTGGTCGCGCGCCTCCTCGTCGTTGACGCGCACCACGATGCGCTCGGCATCGACCTGGTCGATCACGCCGCCGCGGCGGGCAGCGATGGTCGAGCCGGAGTCACGCGCCACCACGGCCTCCATGCCGGTGCCCACGAGCGGGGCCTCGGCGCGGATCAGCGGCACCGCCTGGCGCTGCATGTTCGAACCCATCAGCGCGCGGTTGGCGTCGTCGTTCTCCAGGAACGGGATGAGCGCGGCGGCGACCGAGACGAGCTGCTTGGGCGAGACGTCGATCATGTCGATCTGGTCGGGGGTGACCATCACGAACTCGCCGTTGCGCCGGCACGAGACCAGGTCCTCGGTGAAGCGCATCTTGGCATCGAGCGGCGCGTTCGCCTGGGCGATCGTGTGACGGCCTTCCTGCATGGCGGTGAGGTACACCACCTCGTTGCTCACCGTGTTGTTGGCGACCTTGCGGTAGGGGCTTTCGATGAAGCCGTACTTGTTGACCCGCGCGAAGGTGGCCAGGCTGTTGATCAGGCCGATGTTGGGGCCTTCCGGCGTCTCGATCGGGCAGATGCGGCCGTAGTGCGTCGGGTGCACGTCGCGCACCTCGAAGCCGGCGCGCTCGCGCGTCAGGCCGCCCGGGCCAAGCGCCGAGAGGCGACGCTTGTGGGTGACTTCCGAGAGCGGATTGGTCTGGTCCATGAACTGGCTGAGCTGCGAGGAGCCGAAGAACTCGCGCACCGCCGCGGCCGCAGGCTTGGCGTTGATCAGGTCGTGCGGCATCACGCTGTCGAGTTCGACCAGGCTCATGCGCTCGCGGATCGCGCGCTCCATGCGCAGCAGGCCCATGCGGTACTGGTTCTCGAGCAGCTCGCCGACCGAACGCACACGGCGGTTGCCGAGATGGTCGATGTCGTCGATGTCGCCCTTGCCGTCCTTCAGCTCGACCAGGGTCTTGAGGCACTGGATGATGTCGTCGCGCGTCAGGACGCGCAGACCCTCGTCGTGCTCGATGCCCAGGCGCGCGTTCATCTTGACGCGGCCGACGGCGGAAAGGTCGTAGCGCTCGCTGTCGAAGAACAGGCCGCGGAACAGGTTCTCGGCGGTGTCCATCGTCGGCGGCTCGCCCGGACGCATCACGCGGTAGATGTCGAACAGCGCCTCCTCGCGGGTGCTGTTCTTGTCCACCACCAGGGTGTTGCGGATGTAGGGGCCGACGTTGACATGGTCGATGTCGAGCGTGGGCACCTCTTCCATGCCCATCTCGACCAGCTTGCCGAGCAGCTCGGCGTTGATCTCGTCGCCGGCCTCGGCAACGATCAGGCCGGTGTCGAGATCGACCACGTCCTCGGAGAGATAACGCCCGTAGAGCGCCTCGTCCTGGACGAGCTGCTTGGTCAGCCCCGCCTCCTCCAGCTTCTTCAACTGGATGCGGGTGAGCTTGGTGCCGGCCTTGGCGACGACCTTGCCGTCCTTGGCGTTGATCAGGTCGGCCGTCAGCTTCGTGCCGAAGGCGCGGCGGGTATCGAAGACGACCTTCCAGCCCTTCTTGTCCTTGGTGTAGGTCACCGTCTCGTAGAAGGTCGAGAGGATCTCGTCGACCGACAGGCCGAGCGCCAGCAGCATCGAGGTCGCCGGCAGCTTGCGGCGGCGGTCGATGCGCACATGCATGATGTCCTTGGCGTCGAACTCGAAGTCGAGCCAGGAGCCGCGGTAGGGGATGACGCGGGCGGCGAACAGGTACTTGCCCGAGCTGTGGGTCTTGCCCTTGTCGTGGTCGAAGAAGACGCCCGGCGAACGGTGCATCTGCGAGACGATCACGCGCTCGGTGCCGTTGACGATGAAGGTGCCCTTGTCGGTCATCAGGGGCATGTCGCCCATGTAGACGTCCTGCTCCTTGATGTCGCGCACGTCGCGCTTCTTGATCTCCTCGTCGACGTCGAAGATCCAGAGCTGCAGCGTCACCTTGAGCGGGGCGGCATAGGTCATGCCGCGCTGCTGGCACTCGTCGACGTCGTACTTGGGTTCCTCGAAGGTGTAGCGCACGAAATGCAGCTCGGCGCGGTCCGAGAAGTCGCGGATCGGGAAGACCGAACGGAACACGCCCTGCAGGCCATCGTCAGTGCGCTGGGCCTCGACCAGGCCATGCTGGAGGAACTGGTCGTAGGAGGCACGCTGCACCTCGATCAGGTTCGGCATCTCGAGCACGGACGAGATACGGCCGAAGTCGCGGCGCCTGCGGGAATGTCGATTCATGTTCTGAGCCATGCCATCACCTTCGTCGTCATCGGTTCGTCGCGGCGGCCGCAGCGGGCCGCTAGCGATCCCGGCCAGCCGGGCCGGGTCGGTCGGCACCGGCCTGCGGGGCCGGTATCTTCGACGCCAACGGCGCAGCCGCAGGTGACGGGATTCTCATCCCGCCATCCGCAGCCGCGCCCCAGGCGTCAAGAGCTTGAAAGCACCTGCCCCATATGGGGACGAGGTAAACCAAGCTCAACCTTACTTCACCTCGACGGTCGCGCCGGCGGCCTCGAGCTTCTTCTTGATCTCGGCGGCCTCGTCCTTCGACACGGCCTCCTTCACAGCCTTGGGAGCTGCCTCGACCAGATCCTTGGCCTCCTTGAGGCCCAGGCCGGTGATGGCACGCACTTCCTTGATGACGTTGATCTTGTTCTCGCCGAACGAGGCCAGGATCACGTCGAACTCGGTCTGCTCCTCGGCCGCAGCCGCGGCCTGGGCGGGGGCAGCAGCCATGGCGACCGGCGCCGCGGCGGAAACGCCCCACTTCTCTTCGAGCATCTTGCTCAGCTCGGCGGCTTCGATAACCGTCAGCGCGGAGAGCTCGTCAACCAACTTTTCCAGATCGGCCATTGTCTTTACTCCAGGGTCTCTAGTGCGTTTGTGTGTTCAGTCGTTTGAATCGGTTCAGCCGTCCGTACCGGTCTTGGCGTAGGCGCCGAAGACACGGGCCAGCTGGCCTGCGGGGGCCTGCAGCACACCGGCGACCTTGGTCGCGGGCGCCTGGATCAGGCCGATCAGCTTGCCGCGCAGCTCGTCGAGCGACGGCAGCGTGGCAAGCGCCTTGATGCCATCTGCATCCAGACGCTGTCCGCCCATGGCGCCACCGATCACGACAAGCTTGTCATTCTTCTTGGCGTAATCGACAGCCGCCTTGGCGGCAGCAACGGGATCGGCCGAGGTCGCAACCGCGGTCGGTCCCGTAAACAGGTCACGAAGACCTTCGTAAGGCGTGCCGTCGAGCGCACGCAGCGCCAGCCTGTTCTTGGTCACGCGAAAGTTCGCGCCCGCCGCAAGCATGGAACGTCGCAGGACGGTCGCCTCGGCCACCGTCATGCCGTTGTGCTGGGTGACGACCACGACACTGGCGTCACTCAGGGCCTCATGGAGGCCATCGACGATCTCTTTCTTCCTAGCCCGTTCCACGGATATCCTCCGTCAGGTCGGGACGATGGGGATGGCACCCGCATCGAACCGGTTCAGCACACACCCGGATCCACCATGGATCCGGGCCTTGAGTCCTGCCCCGGAAGCTTTACCCGCCCACGACCCGGCAAGCCGGATCGAACGCGGGGGCCGTCTCCCGTCTCCTGCCGGCGGATTGCTCCTTTAGGCCCAACGCGGGCACCGACGCTCTCGGACAGGGGGTTGCGGACGCGCGAGCGCGACCGCCCGGACGGCTTGCGCCGTCCGGATCGTAGGTTTCCTCAGGCCGTCAGGCTCTGGGGATCGACGCGCACGCCCGGGCCCATCGTGGAGCTCATGGTGACGCGCTTCATGTAGGTTCCCTTGACCGCGGCGGGCTTGGCCTTGACCACGGCATCGACCAGCGCCTTGACGTTCTCGGCGATCTGCTCGTCGCTGAACGAGGCCTTGCCGACGCCGGCATGGATAATCCCCGCCTTCTCGACGCGGTACTCGACCTGGCCGGCCTTGGCCGCGATCACCGCCTCGGCGACGTTCGGCGTGACGCTGCCCAGCTTGGGGTTAGGCATCAGGCCGCGCGGGCCCAGGATCTTGCCCAGGCGACCCACCACCGGCATCATGTCGGGCGTGGCGATGCAGCGGTCGAAGTCGATCTTGCCGGACTGGATCATCTCGGCCAGGTCGTCGGCACCGACGATGTCGGCGCCGGCCGCGCGGGCCTCATCGGCCTTGGCATCCTTGGCAAAGACCGCGACGCGGACCGTGCGGCCCGTGCCGTGGGGCAGGTTGACAACGCCGCGGACCATCTGGTCGGCATGGCGCGGATCGACCGCCAGGTTCAGCGCCAGCTCGACGGTCTCGTCGAACTTCGACTTGGCCCCGGCCTTGATCATCGTGATCGCCTCGCCCAGCGCGTAGTCGCGCTCGCGGTCGATGCCCTCGTAGGTGGACTTCAGGCGCTTGCCTTGCTTGGCCATCGTTCTACTCCATCACCCGCACGCCCATGGAGCGTGCGGTTCCCGCGATCTGCTTGGCTGCAGCATCGATATCGTTGGCGTTGAGATCGGGCATCTTCTTCTCGGCGATCTCGCGCACCTGGTCCATCGTGATCGAACCGACCGTGCTGCGGCTCGGCGTCGCGCCGCCCTTGGCGATGTTGGCGGCCTTCTGGATGAACCATGCCGCCGGCGGCGTCTTGGTCACGAAGGTGAAGGTGCGGTCGCCATAGGCCGTGATCACCGTGGGGATCGGCGTGCCCTGGTCGAAGTTCTGCGTCGCGGCGTTGAACGCCTTGCAGAACTCCATGATGTTCAGTCCGCGCTGGCCGAGCGCCGGGCCGATCGGGGGCGAGGGGTTCGCCGCGCCCGCGGGCACCGTCAGCTTGATGTAGCCTGTGATCTTCTTCGCCATCGTCTCACTCTTGTCCTTTGCCAGCCCGGCGGGCCGGCGACGTTAACCTGCTCAGGTCTTCTCGACCTGCGAATACTCCAGCTCGACCGGCGTTGCGCGCCCGAAGATGGACACCGCCACCTTGAGCCGCGCGCGCTCCTCGTCGACCTCCTGCACCGTCCCGTTGAAGGAGGTGAAGGGGCCGTCGGCGACGCGCACCGTCTCGCCGATCTCGAAGGTGATCGAGGGCCGGGGCCGCTCGACGCCTTCCTGCACCTGGCTCATCACGCGTTCGGCCTCGGCGTCCGGGATCGGCATGGGCTTGCTGCCCGAACCGAGGAAACCGGTCACCTTCGGCGTGTTGCGCACCAGATGCCAGGTCTGGTCCGTCATTTCCATCCGCACGAGCACGTAGCCCGGGAAGAAGCGCCGCTCCGAACTCACCTTGCGACCGCCGCGCATCTCGACGACCTCTTCGGAGGGCACCAGGACGTTCTCGAACATCTCCTCGAGGCCCTGGACGGCGGCCTGTTCGGTGATCGACTGCGCGACCTTCTTCTCGAAGCCCGAGTAGCAGTGGACGATGTACCACCGTTGCGCCATCGGCCTAACCCAATCCCAGGATGGTCTGCACGCCCAGGGCCAGGAGCTGGTCGAGCACGAAGAAGAAGATCGCGACGACCACGATCATGGCCAGCACCGTCGCGGTGGAGATCAGGGTCTCCTTGCGCGTCGGCCACGTGACCTTCTTGCCTTCCTGCTTGACCTGCCGGATGAACTCACCCGGCGACACCTTTGCCATGGACCGTACCGAACCCTGTTCTTTCGGCGGGAGTGCCTTATCGGCCTATCCGCGCCATGTTTCAACTGGCAGGAGTGGCAGGACTCGAACCCGCAGCCCCCGGTTTTGGAGACCGGTGCTCTACCAGTTGAGCTACACTCCTATGTCGAGCCCCCGGCGCCTGGCGCCACCGGGGGAATTCCCTGCCTGCCCTATTCGATGACTTCGGCGACGACGCCGGCGCCGACGGTACGTCCACCCTCGCGGATGGCGAAGCGCAGG
>JAQCLG010000167.1 GCA_027592745.1 Pseudomonadota bacterium
GTCAGCTTCTCGACAAGATGCTGGGCGCCATCGGGCTCGACCGCTCCCACGTCTACATCACCAACACGCTCTACTGGCGCCCGCCGGGCAACCGCACGCCCACGCCCGAGGAGATCGCGACCTGCCTGCCCTTCCTGGAGCGCCAGGTGGAGCTCATCGCCCCGGCCATGCTGGTCTATGTCGGCGGCAGCGCGGCCAAGGCGATGCTGGAGAGGAACGAGGGCATCACCCGCCTGCGGGGCCGCTGGTTCAGCTTCGAGCGCGAGGGCCGCGAGGCGATCCCGGCGACCGCAATCTTCCATCCCGCCTTCCTGCTGCGCCAGCCCGCGCGCAAGAAGGAGACCTGGCGCGACCTGCTGGCAATTCGCGCCAGGCTCGACGCCATGGGCCTGGCGCCCGCCGCGACTCGCCCGGAATCGTGACCGCCCGCGTCAAAGTCGTTGCCCGTGAAACGCTGGCCCGGAGCAAATCCAGTTCGGCTCGAAACAATCGGGGCCGCTGATTTTCCCAGCGCTCTTCAAGGATAGATCGGATTCACGCACAGGTGGAGCCGCGTGCGGTTCCACCTGCAATCGATCCGATCTATAACCCCCACCCTCGGGGGATGGACGGAGCGGCCTTTTTCATGACCGTCGGACGTGGAACCGGATCGTGCGCAGCAGACAGCGCCGGTTGTGGCCCGGTGCGCAAGGCCGCACTGGGTTGCGCCCTCGTCCTGTGCTGGGCCACCGCCGTGTTTGCCGATGCCGACCTGCCGCCGCTGCCCGCCGAACGCCCCGACATCGAGGCCACAGCCGACCGGGGCATCCTGATCGCCGCGACGATTCCCGAAGGCCTGCGCACCGGCGATCTGCCCGGCATCAACGTGCTTCTCCCCATCCCCGAAGCCCGGCCCGATCCGCCGGTCGAGAGCCTGTTCTCGGTACTCTCGCCCGGTGATGCGGAACGTTACGGCCGCATCTTCACGGTCCAGGCCAATGGCGACTGGGGCACCGCCGACCGCCTGATCGGCGAGATCGACGATCCCATCCTGATGGGCCATGTGCTGGCCCAGCGTTATCTCCATCCCTCGGCCTGGCATTCGACCTGGGCGCAGCTTTCGGCCTGGATGGAACACTACGCCGATCTGCCCGATGCGCCGCGCATCTATGCCCTGGCGGTCAAGCGCAGGCCCGAGGGTGCGACCGGTCCGCGCGCGCCCCAGGACGGCACGCTGGACCGTTTCACCGGCGAGGTCGAACTGACGCCGGCCAGCGTGCAGAATCAGGAGTTCGACTGGTCCGCTCTCAGCGGATCCCAGCGCGACCAGCTCAGCGAGATCGTGCGCGCCGTGCGCCGCTCCATCCGCGCGGGACGCAACGGCGAGGCGGCGCGGCACATCGCCGGCGGCATCTTCCGCGAACTGGCCGATCCCCTGACCGAGGACCGCCTGGCCGCCGAGGTCGCCCAGGGCTATTTCATCGGCGGCGAGGACGACGAGGCCCTGGCGCTGGCCAGGCCCGCGCTGGAGCGGAGCGGCCCGGCGGCGCCGCTGGCCGGCTGGGTCGCCGGACTGGCGGCCTACCGGCAGGGCGACATCGACGGCGCCCGCCAGGCCTTCGAGATCCTGGCCGCCGGACCGACCGACCGCGATCTCGTCATCGCCGGCGCCTATTGGGCCGCGCGCCTGAACCTGATCAACGGCCGCCCCGAAAAGGTGCGCACCTACCTGCAGGTTGCCGCGACCTATCCCTACAGCTTCTACGGCCTGCTCGCGCGCCGCGCCCTGGGCACCCGCCTTTCCTTCGACGAGACGCTGCCGCGCCTCTCCCAGGACGAGCGTATCGACCTTGGCACCCTGCCCGAGGTGCGCCGCGCCGTCGCCCTGGTCGAGGCCGGCCAGCAGCACCGCGCCGACGGCGAGTTCAACCGGGTCAGCGCCGGCGACCAGCCGGCCCTGGCGCTCGCCCTGCTGCGTCTGTCGGAGGAACTGGGCCTGCCCGCCACGCAGTACCGCCTGGGCGGCGAACTGCTGCGCGGCTACGCCGAACGCTACGACGCCGCCCTCTATCCCCTGCCGCCCTGGAAACCGCGCGAGGGATTCTCGGTCGATCCCGCGCTGCTCTACGCCATCATGCGCCGCGAATCCGGGTTCTACGCCTTCTCGCGCAGCGGTGCCGGCGCACGCGGGCCGATGCAGATCATGCCGGCCACCGCCGCCTATATCAGCGGCGACGACGGCTTCCTGGGCGCCAAGCGCAACCTGCTGAACGACCCCCGCATCGCACTCGCCCTTGCCCAGGACTACATCGCCTATCTCCTTGAAAGCGACGACATCCGCGGCAATCTCTTCTTCGTGCTGACGGCCTACAACGCCGGGCCGGGGAACCTGCAGAAATGGCTCGCCGTCGAGGGCTCTGCGGCCGACCCGCTGCTCTTCATCGAGACCATCCCGTCGCGCGAGACACGGTTCTTCGTCGAGCGGGTCATGGCCAACTACTGGATGTATCATCTGCGTCTGGGCGCCACGACGCCCACGCTCGACATGGTGGCCTCGGGCGCATGGCCGCTCTACCCCGACCAGGAGACCTTGAGCCTTGCCCGGAATTAACGAAAACAAGCCTTTCCTGCCCGTCCAGATCGCCGTTCTCACCGTTTCCGATACCCGCAGCGAGGAAGACGACCGCTCCGGCAGGGTGCTGGTCGAACGGCTGCAGGGGGCCGGGCACACGCTTGCCGCCAAGGTCATCGTCGAGGACGACGCCGACCGCATCGAGGCCCAGTTGCGCGCCTGGATCGAAGACCCGCAGGTCGACGTCGTGATCGCCACCGGAGGCACCGGGGTCACCGGCCGCGACGTCACCCCGGAAGCCTTCGAGCGGGTCTACGAGAAGTTCATTCCCGGCTTCGGCGAACTGTTCCGCTGGCTCTCCTTTGCCAAGATCGGCACCTCCACGGTGCAGTCGCGGGCGACGGCCGGGGTTGCCGGCGGCACCTATCTCTTTGCCCTGCCCGGATCGCCCGGCGCCTGCAAGGACGCCTGGGACGACATCCTGGTCCATCAGCTCGACTACCGCTTCGGTCCCTGCAACTTCGTCGAGCTGATGCCGCGCCTGACCGAAACCGGTCGGGCGGCCCCGCGCAAGTAGGCCTCTTCGTGGCAACGAGCCTGACGGCGGCCGAGGCGGCGCGCACCGGCATGACCATCGCCCTGGTGGCGCGCAATGCGCCCCGGCGGCGCGCCCTGCTGTGGCCCGGCGGCGAGTGCGACTTCGCAACGTTCAACGCCCGCTGCAACGCCATCGCGCGCCTGCTGCGCCGGGCCGGCCTGAAGCAGGGCGACGCCATCGCCCTTCTGGCCGGCAACCGCCCGGAGTTCGTCGAGGTGCTCTTTGCGGCGATGCGCACGGGCCTGCGCCTGACGCCGGTCAACTGGCATCTCAAGCCCGACGAGGTCGCCTATATCGTCGACGACTGCGACGCGCGCGTCCTGGTCGCAGAGGCCCGGTTCGCCGACGCTGCGCTTGCCGCGCGCGCGGCCTCGCCAGCCCTAGAGACCTGCCTTGCCTTCGGTGGCGCGATCCCCGGTTTCGACGACCTGGAGAGCGCCATCGTTGCCGAATCCAGCGACGACATCGACGATCCCGCCCCGGGCAGCCGGATGCTCTACACCTCCGGCACCACCGGGCGGCCCAAGGGCGTGCGGTTCCTGGGCCACCGCAAGGTGCCGCTGATCCCGCCGATGACGGCTTCGGCGGGTTTCCGGCCGGAGAGCGATCTCTTCCTGAACCCCAGTCCGCTCTACCATGCAGCACCCATCGGCCTGAGTGTCTGGTGGCCGCTCAACCAGGGCGTCGGCCTCTACATGATGGAGCGCTTCGAACCCGAGGAGATGCTGGCGCTGATCGAGCGACACCGCATCACCCACAGCCATGTCGTGCCGGTCATGTTCCAGCGCCTGCTCGACCTGCCGCAGGAGGTGCGTGCGCGCCATGACATCTCCAGCCTGCGCTGGATCCTGCACGGATCGGCGCCCTGCTCGCGCGAACTCAAGGACCGCGCCATCGCCTGGCTGGGACCGATCGTGCACGAGTTCTTCGGCGGCACCGAGGGCGGGCTGGTCTATTCCACACCGGCCGACTGGCAGAGCCATCCCGGCTGCACCGGCAGGCCGGTCGAGGGCGTGGAAGCCAGGATCCTCGACGAGGACGGCAGGGAACTGCCCACCGGCCAGATCGGGCTGGTCTATCTCAAGCCGCCCGAAAGCGACCGTTTCGTCTATCACAAGGCGCCCGAGAAGACCGATGCGGGCCGCCGCGGCGACTTCTTCACCATGGGCGACATGGGCCGCATGGACGCCGACGGCTACATCACCCTGACCGGACGCAGTGCCGACACGGTGATCTCCGGCGGGGTCAACATCTACCCCGCCGAGATCGACGCCGTACTGGCCACCCATCCGGCGGTGAAGGAGGCAGCCTGTGTCGGCGTGCCCAGCGAGCGCTGGGGCGAGGAGGTCCGCGCCGTGGTCCAGCTCAACGAGGGTTTCACGGCAAGCGATGCCCTGACGGGTGAGCTGACGGCGCTCTGCCGCGGGAGGATCGCCTACTACAAGTGCCCCAAGTCCGTGGAGTTCGTCGCCGACCTGCCCCGCTCGGCCGTCGGCAAGGTGCTGCGCCGCGAGTTGCGGGACCGTTACTGGCCCGCGGTGGGCGCCCCGGCGTGAACCTGGCAACCCAGCGCTGCGCACGCCTTGATGCGGCTGCGCGCGAACGCCTCTTTACCGGCGCCATCCTGGTCATCCCCGGCGTGCCCGGGGTGGCGGCCCTGGTCGCGGCGCTGCGCGAACCGGCGCAGGCGGCGTTTGCGCCGCACGATCCGCCTTCGGCCCAGCAGCATCTGTCGCGCGAGGATCTGGCCACGCGCTGCGAGGCGCTGACCCGGGAGGTCGAAGGCGATGCCGCCGTTGGCGCACTGCTCGATGCCGCGCTGGCCGGAGCGGGCGCCGATCCGGCCACGACCTTCCGCGACCGCATGCGCCTGCGCCTCCAGGTCTCGGGCGGCGACCTGGAGATCCGCCGACCCATGACCCTGGCGCCCCACCGCGACACCTGGGGCTCCAACGTCATGGCCCAGGTCAACTGGTGGGCGCCGCTCTGGCCGGTCGATCCCGGCTGCACCATCGCCTTCTGGCCCGAATGTTTCGCCGCTGCCGTCGCCAACTCCAGTGCCGACTGGGACTACGACGCGCTGATCGCAAGCCGCAGGCGCGGCGCGGCCGATTATCCCCTGGTGCCGCGCGCGACCGCGCCCGGCGACCTGGGTCCGGGGCAACCGGCGGTACCGGGCGTCGGCGAGATCATGGCCTTCTCGGGCGCCCACCTGCATGCCGGCACGATCAACACGACCGGCCAGGTGCGCCTGAGCATCGAGGTACGCAGCGTCGAGCTCGCCGACCTGCACGCCAGCCGCGGCGCCCCAAATGTCGACGGCCGTGCACCCCGCCGGCCGCTGCACTGGTTCCGCCGGCTTTCCGACGGCGCCTCGCTGGCCGAAGCGGCCTGATCAGGCGACGACGATGCGCCGCCGCCCGGGACCGCCGGTCAGGCGCCAGACGGAATAGATCAGCATCAGGTTGGCGATGTTGAAGGCAAGGCCGATGGCGAAGGCAAGCCGGTAGGTCGCCATCCAGTCGAACAGGGCGCCGGCCGCCTGGCCGCCGACCGCCATGCCGACGGCGCCGAACAGCAGGATCGCCCCGACGCGCCAGCCCATGGTGTGGGCGGCATAGATCGAGCGCAGCACCACGGCGTAAAGCGGCACCAGGCCACCGAAGCCCAGGCCGAACATCACCGCGCCGACATAGAGCATGCCGATGCCGTCGAAGGGGAAGAAGAAGAGCAGGCCGGAAGCCTGCAGGCCCGAGGCCAGGAACATGGCGCGGAAGCCGCCGATCCTGTCGGCCAGCGCGCCCATGCCCAGGCGGCCGACGAAGGAGATCGCCATGATGAGCGAGAGCAGTACCGCGCCGTCGTGGCTGTGGTAGCCGATGTCCTGGGTATGGGCGGCGATGTGGAGCAGCGGCATCGCCATGGCGACGCAGCAGCAGAAGATCGCCAGGCAGAGCATGATCTGGGGCAGGTTCTCGGCGAGCGAGCCGAAGCGTGCGCCGCCGTCGCGCGAGGCCTTGCGTGCCGCTCCCATGGCGTCCCAGCCCGGCGGCTTGCCGCGCAGCAACAGCAGCATCGGCGGCATCACGACCAGGGCGAAGAGGCCGTAGAGCATCAGGGTCTGGCGCCAGCCCAGTGCCTCCGTCATCTGCTCGAAGATCTGGGGCAGATCGCCCCGGCGATGCCCTGGCCCGAGGCGACGATGGCCACCGCCAGGCCCATGCGGCGGTTGAACCAGCGGGTCGCATTGGCCATCAGCGGGGCAAACAGGGTGGCGTTGCCGAGGAAGCCGATCATGACGCCGAAGACCAGGCAGAACTGCCAGGCCTGGGTCACCTGGCTTGCCGCAATGGCGCCGGCGGGAATCATCATCGCCCCGATCAGCACCACCGGGACGGTACCGATCTTGTCGCCCAGCCGGCCCATCAGGATGCCGCCGATGCCGGTGCCGATCATCTCCACGGCGTAGGCCGCCGAGGGTATCCAGCGCGGCCAGTCCATGTCGTCGGCGATGGTGCGCAGGTTGGCCCAGAGCATGTACTCCACGCCCATGCCGAAGGAGACCAGCAGGGTCGAGCCGATCGCGATGCGCCAGGCCGAAAAGCCGTCGGTGCGCGATTCCGCGCGAGCGATCACGACATCCCCGCGAACAGGGAGGGCATGCCTCCACCGGAGGCGCCGCAGGTCATGCTTGCCGTCATCGATCCCCCTATCCCGAAGAGCATCCTAGGCAGGCTTTTCGCGCGCGCGCCAGCGGGCAAGGTCGGCGCCGTCGTCGATGTCGGACAGCATGGCGATACGGGCAAAACGCACTCCCGGCGGCAGGCCGGCGACGGCATCGGCCAGGGTATCGGCGCTCGACCAGCGCACGCCGGCAAACAGGTGCAGGGTTCGCGCACCACAAGCCAGCCCGACGAGCCAGAAGCCACCGTCCTCGGCCGGGCCGAACACGACATCGTGATCGTCGAGCGCGCGGAAGGCCGCCGCGACATGGCGCCGGGCGATGCCGGGAATGTCGCTGCCGACCAGCACCACCTTGCCCGCCGGCATCGCGGCCATGGCTGCGGCCATGCGAACGCCAAGATCGCCCGCCTCCTGGGCGATCAGCGGCAGGCCGCGGGTCCAGGAACCGGGCCGGCGCGCCTCCACGGACGGGGTTGCAGCGACCACCGCGGTCCAGCGCCGGTCGCGCCCGAGGCGGCGCAGGGTGCGCGCCAGCAGGCGTTTGTAGAGGGCGAGCGCCGGGCCGGGACCGATGTCGGCAGCCAGCCTGGTCTTCACCCGGCCCCGGGCGGGCCGGCGCGCAAGGACGACGAGGTGGCGCCTCATCCGTAAAGCCTGGCGATCAGGCGCGGCGGCAGGCCCGCGAAATAGAGCGTGAGGCAGGCAAGGTTGCGCAGCATCCGCACCGTGTAGCCGCTGCGCCGGTAGCGCGCCGCACTGGTCGTGACATGACCCTGCAGCGTCGTCAGCCGTGCCTTGCCGATCCGCCGCACCAGGTCGACGTCCTCCATGATCGGCAACGGCCGGAACCCGCCCAGGGTCTCGTAGAAGTCGCGTGCGATCAGCAGGCCCTGATCGCCGTAGGGCAGGCCGAAGCGGCGCGCGCGCCA
>JAQCLG010000168.1 GCA_027592745.1 Pseudomonadota bacterium
CCCGCCGACGGCGCGGCTCCCGACCTGCCCGGCGAGCCTGCCGCGCACGGAGGCCAGTGCCCCTTCGAGGGGGTCGCGGCGGCCCATGCGGGCAAGCACCGCGAAGGGCAGTTCGATGACCAGGGTGGCGATGACGGCGCCGACCAGCACCAGCATCAGGGCGATGAGCCCCACCTCGAAGGGCGGATCGTCGTGCCCGCTTTCGAGGTGGCGATAGACGGTCCAGGCGATCGCCACGAGGCCGCAGGCGAAGGCGACGCTGGCGACCGACAGGATGGGCGCGGGGCGACGGCGCGCGATGCGGGTGAGCACGACGCGACCGACGTCGATGAGGAGCCACCAGGCAAACCCCAGCAGCGCCATGGAGAGCAGCGCCTCGTACCAGGCGTCGAGATCGCGCAGGAAACGCCGGTCGTCGCCGGCCTGCAGCGCCAGGAGGATGCCGGCACCCAGGGTCGCCACGGTCCAGCCGCCCAAGCGGAAGAACCAGGCCGGCGCGGGTGCGGGAGAAGCGGCCCGCAGGAGCACGCCGAGGAACCGCCCGGCGATCGACCACAGGACAATGGGCACGCCGTAGGAAACCGCTTCGCGGGCCAGGTGCCCAAGCACGGCGAAGGCGGTCTCGCGCGGATAGACGGCAAACAGGGTCGCCGCGAAACCGGCGGCGATCCAGAACCAGCCGCCCGTCATGCCGGGTCCGGCCTGTTTCGTTCCCGCGGCCTGCGGCAGAGCCATCAGCGCGCCCCATCGCGCGCTTGCCCAGTCTAGCCGAAGCGGTAAGGGTACGCTCATGGAAAGACAGGTCACGCGCGATCCCCTGACCGGGCTGCTGCTGCTCGCCGCGCTGGTCGCGCTGGGCTTCGGGCTGGTCCTGCCGGCGCTGACGGTGGAGAAGTTCTGGGTCTTCGAGAACTCCAAGTCGATCGGCGGCGCCGTGCTCGCGCTGTTCGCCAAGGGCCACATCCTGCTCGGGCTGGTGGTGACGACCTTCTCGATCCTGTTCCCGCTCGCCAAGCTGGTGCTGACCCTGCGCATCTGGATGGCGCCCGACATCACCACGCCGGGCGTGCAGCGGGCGATCCGCTGGACCGTGACGCTGGGCCGCTGGTCGATGCTGGATGTCTTCATGGCCGCGATCGTGGTCGCCACCCTGACCCTGGGCATGATCGCCAGCGTCACGACCGACGTGGGGCTCTACATCTTCGGCGGCTCGATCGTGCTGGCGATGCTGGCGGCACATCGCCTGGAAGGACGGCTGGCCGAGGCGCTGGGGGGGCAATCCCCTACCTGACCGGCATCCCGGATCGGCGCGCCTGCGGCGCTTGTCCGGGATGACGGTAAAGGAGCAGGGCGGCCATGCCTGGATGACGCTTTAAGGAAGGACAGCTTGACGGCGGCGATTCCGCGCCTAAATCAGCCTCACACCACAGGCATTCCAGACAGGAGACAGCCATGGCCGAAGCGGCAACGGCGGAGCGGCACGAGTTCCAGGCGGAGGTCAGCCGGGTCCTCGATATCGTCGTCAACTCGCTCTATTCCAAGCGCGAGATCTTCCTGCGCGAACTGATCTCCAACGCCTCGGACGCCTGCGACAAGCTGCGCTACGAGGCCCAGCTCGACAGCACCCTGATCGCCGACGACGCCGACCTGAAGATCACGATCACGCCCGACGAAAAGGCCAGGACCCTGACCGTGGCCGACAACGGCATCGGCATGAGCCGCCAGGAGCTGGTCGAGAACCTGGGCACGATCGCGGGTTCGGGCACGGCCAAGTTCGCCGCCAAGCTGGCCGAGGCCGAGAAGGACAAGGCCAGGAAGGAAAAGTCGGACATGAGCCTGATCGGCCAGTTCGGCGTCGGTTTCTATGCCGCCTTCATGGTCGCCGAATCGGTTACCGTGACGAGCCGGCGGGCGGGATCGCAGGAGGCCTGGCGCTGGACGAGCGACGGCCACGGCAGCTTCGAGATCGAGCCGGTGAAAGGCGAGGTGCCGCGCGGCACGAGCATCGTGATGAAACTCAAGAAGGACGCCAAGGAGTTCAGCGAGCCCCAGCGCATCCGCCACGTCATCACGACCTATTCGGACCACATCGGCCTGCCCGTCTGGCTGCACGCCGACGGCAAGAGCGAGCAGGTCAACGAGGCCGCCGCCCTGTGGACGCGGCCCAAGTCCGAGATTTCAGAGGAGCAGTACCAGGAGTTCTACCGCCACGTCGCCCACGGCTTCGACGAGCCCTGGATGACGCTGCACAACAAGGCCGAGGGTGTCGTCACCTACACCAACCTGCTGTTCATCCCCTCGCGCGCGCCCTTCGACCTGTTCGATCCGGCGCGGCGCCACGGCGTGAAGCTCTACGTGCGCAAGGTCTTCATCACCGACGATTGCGAAGGCCTGGTGCCGGGCTGGCTGCGCTTCCTGAAAGGTGTCGTCGACAGCGAGGACCTGCCGCTCAACGTCAGCCGCGAATTGCTGCAGGCCAATCCGGTGGTGGCGCGCATCTCCAAGGCGCTGGTCAAGCGCGTGCTGGGCGAACTCAAGAAGAAGGCCGAGAAGGACCCGGAGGCCTACGCCGCGTTCTGGAAGGCCTTCGGCCAGGTGCTCAAGGAAGGCATCTACGAGGACCACGAACGGCGCGACGAACTGCTCAAGCTCGCCCGCTTCAAGTCGACCGCGGTCGAGGGCATCACGAGTCTCGACGACTACCTGTCGCGCATGAAGGAAGGCCAGAGCGAGATCTACCTGCTGACCGGCGACAGCGTCGAGACGATGCGCCAGAGCCCCAAGCTGGAGGCCTTCCGCGCCCGCGGCGTCGAGGTCCTGCTGCTCGACGAACCAGTCGACGAGTTCTGGACGATGTCGGCCGATGCCTACGAGGGCAAGAGTTTCGCCAGCGTCAGCCGCGGCGACATCGACCTTTCAGCGGTCGGCGGCGAGGAGGCCGGGGCGCAGGAGGAGAAGGAGGCCGCGCCCACGGGCGAACTTTCGGCGCTGATCGCCATGGTCAAGCTGGCCCTGGAGAAACAGGTCAAGGATGTGCGGGAATCCAAGCGGCTGACCGATTCGGCCTGCTGCCTGGTGGTCGACGAGGGCGAACTCAACATGCGCCTGCAGAAGATGCTCAAGGCGACCGGCCAGATGGACCAGGCCGGCCAGCAGATCCTGGAGATCAACGCGAAACACCCGCTGATCCGCGCGCTGGCCGACAAGGCCAGGGGCGGCTCGAGCCGTGAGATCGAGGACATGGCCTTCCTGCTGCTCGACCAGGCCCGCATCCTGGAGGGCGAGCCCCCCGCCGACATCGCCGCCTTCGCCCGCCGCATGAGCGCGGCGATGGCCAGGGCCGTGGGGTAAGGGGGGCGCCGCAGCGCATCCCCACTGCTGTCGTCCCCGGACTTGTTCCGGGGACCCCTACGCACGGACGCAGCGTTTCGTCGCCGTCGGTGCGTATGGGTTGCCGGGACAAGCCCGGCAAGGACAGGAAGGAGAAGGATGGCCCCCTTGGGTTTCGCGGCTGCCGGGTGTTAAATCCCGCCCATGAGCACACTCGACATCCGTCCCCTGGGTTCCTGCCTGGGGGCCGCCGTTCACGGCATCGACGTCAAGGCGATGGACGATGCCACCGAAGCCGCGCTGAAGGCCGCCATGGCGCAGCACCGCGTCATCGTCATCCGCGACCAGCACCTCAGCCCCGAGCAGCAGAAGGTCTTTTCGCTGCGCTTCGGGCCGCTGATGGCGCTGCCCTACGTCAAGCCGCTGGACGGCCACCCGGAGGTGATCGCGGTTCTGAAGGAGACCGACGAGGTCAAGGTCTCGACCTTCGGCTCCTGGTGGCATGCAGACTTCAGCTACCTGGAGGAACCGCCGGTCTATTCGATCCTGCATGCCAAGGAGCTGCCGCCCAAGGGCGGCGATACCCTGTTTGCCGACCTGTGCGCGGCCTGGGACGGGCTTTCGGACGGCATGAAGGCGCTGCTGGAGCCGCTCAACGTCATGCACTCGGGCTTCGTCTACGGCACCAGGGTGGTCGACGACGGCGGCAGGAACCAGACCCGCGGGGTGGTCATCTCCAAGGGCAACCCGGAAGCCGACGTCGAGCGCGCCCATCCGCTGGTGCGCTACCACGCGCCGAGCGGGCGCAAGGCACTGTTTGCCAGCCCGACCTACACGACACGCCTGGAGGACATGACCGAGGCCGAGAGCAAGCCGATCCTGGAGTTCCTCTACCAGCACATGACACGGCCCGAATACACCCTGCGCCAGGTCTGGCAGGACCACGACCTGCTGATGTGGGACAACCGGGCGGTGGTCCACCTGGCGGTCAACGACTACGACGGCCATCGTCGCCTGCTCCACCGCACCACGGCGGGACGCGAGCGGCCGGCGCGCGCAGCGGCCTGACCATGGCGGGGGCAGCGGACTGGGGCGGAGGGCGCCTGCAGGCGCTGCTGGGCATCGAGATCCCGATCCTGCTGGCGCCCATGGCCGGCGCGACGACGCCAGCGCTCACCGCCGCCGTCTCCAATGCCGGCGGCCTGGGCGGCCACGGCGCAACAACCTTTGCGCCAGAGAAGCTCAAGGACGAGATCGCCGCCATGCGGGCCGCGACCAACCGGCCGATCCACCTCAACTTCTTCGCCCACGCCGAACCGCCGGCCGACGGCGAGGCCGGGCCGGCGATGCGCACCATGCTGCAGACGCTGTGGAACGACGCGGGGCTCGGCGCCTTGCCGCCCGCAGAGAGCGCCTGGCCGAGTTTCCACGAGGGCCAGCTTGCCGTGATCGGGGCGATGCGCCCGCAGGTCGTCTCCTTCCACTTCGGCCTGCCCGGGCAGAAGCTGGTCGACCGCGTGAAGGCGGCCGGCTGCCAGGTGCTGTGTTCGGCGACCGCGCCGGCCGAGGCGGTGGAACTGGAGAAACGCGGCGTCGATGCGGTGATCGCCCAGGGTTTCGAGGCCGGCGGCCACAGCGGCATCTACCTTTCCGATCCCATGCAGGGCGCGATGACGACCATGGCGCTGGTGCCCCAGGTCGCCGATGCGGTCGGCCTGCCGGTGATCGCGGCGGGCGGCATCATGGACGGGCGCGGCATCGCCGCCGCCCTGATGCTGGGTGCGGCGGGCGTGCAGATCGGCACCGCCTTCCTGTCCTGCCCGGAAGCTAGCGTGTCGGGCGCCCACCGCGCAGCCCTGCTGGAAGCCCGCGCAAAGGGCACGCCCACCGTGCTGACCAAGGGCATCTCCGGGCGCCCGGCGCGCGGCCTGAGAAACCGGCTGCTTGCGCAGGTCAAGGCGCTGGAGAACGAGGCCGCCCCCTTCCCCATGCAGAACGCGCTGACCCGTTCCCTGGGCAGCGCCGGCGATCCCGAACTGACCGTGATGTGGGCGGGCGGAGGTGCTGCCCTGTCGCGCGCCATGCCGGCGGCCGAACTGGTGTCGCTGCTAGTCGCCGAGACAGAGGCCGTGCTGGCCCGGTACGCCTGAGATGGACGCCGCGCGCCAGGAACTGAGCGAGACCATCGATCGGCAGGCCGACGACCTGGTCGCCTTTCTCTCGCGTTTCGTCGCCACGCCCAGTCCGAACCCGCCGGGCGACACGCGCGCGGCCTGTGCCGTGCTGAGCGGGGCGCTGGAGGCGGCGGGGCTCGAGTACGAGGTGATCGCACCGCATCCGGAGATGCCCAACATCGTGGCGAGCTTCGAGGGCGGCGCGGGAGCGGGACCGCATCTGGTGCTCAACGGCCATATCGACGTCTTCCCCGTGGAGGACCCGTCGGTGTGGTCGCGCGCGCCCTGGAGCGGGGAGGTCGCCGACGGACGCATCTGGGGCCGCGGCGTGATCGACATGAAATGCGGCACCGCCGCCCTGCTCCATGCCTACCGCCTGCTCCACGGCGTGCGCCACAGGCTGAAGGGGCGGCTGACGCTGACCTGCGTTTCCGACGAGGAGACCGTGGGCCCCTGGGGCGCGCGCTGGCTGGTCGAGAACATGCCCGAGCGCGTGCTGGGCGACGTCCTGCTCTCGGCCGAGGCGACCGGGCGCCATGCCATCTACTTTGCCGAACGCGGCGTCTTCTGGCTCACCATCACCGTCCGCACGCCCGGCGCCCATGGCGCCTACGGCCATGTCACGCCCTCGGCCAGCCGCATCGCCGCACGCCTGATCGGCGACCTGGCGGAGATCGAGACCATCGCGGGAGCGCCCAGCGACAACATCGCCGCGGTGCTTGCCCGTGCCGCGACCAGCATCGATGCCAGCCACGGCGAGGGCGCCTCGGCGATGCTCGACAAGGTCACGCTGAACGTCGCCATGGTGAACGCCGGCGTGAAGAACAACATGATCCCCGCGCGCGTCGAACTGGTGCTCGACGTGCGCCTGCCCATCGGTATGAGCAAGGCCGACGTGATGCCGGCGATCGCGGCGATCGTGGCGCGTTACCCCCAGTCCAGCATCGAACACGGCGAGGTGCTGGAGCCCAACTGGTGCGATCCCGTCCATCCCCTGGTCGACATCCTGCAGGCCAACGCACGGGCGCTGACCGGCGTGCGCCCCGATCCCATCGTCTGCCTGGGCATGACCGATGCGCGGCTGTGGCGTTACGCCGGGGTGCCGGCCTTCGTCTATGGCTCCACGACGGAAGGCACCGCGGGCATCGACGAACATGTCGAGATCGCCGACTACCTGCATGTCGTGAAGGCCCACACGCTGTCGGCCTACGACTACCTGACTGCGTGAGCGCTGCTTGACAGGATCGCGGCGCGGGCGAACCGTGTGTGCGTCATTGCCTCGGAGATGCGCCATGACCGCGCCACGGATCGAGCATGTCGACGCCACTGCTTCGTCCGATGCGATCGCTGCAATCCTGGAGCGTGACGGCTGCATCGTGATCGACCGCCTGCTCGACGATGTCTTCTGCGACCGCATCCTGGCCGAACTCGAACCGTGGATGGCCAGGGTACCGACCGGCGGCGGCGACTGGGTCGGCGAGAAGACCCGGCGGGTTCACGGTCTGGTGGCGAAATCGGCCGCCGTGCGCGAGAACGTCTGCCATCCCCTGGTCCTGGAAACCATGGACCGCATGCTGGGACCGTGGTGCGACGCCTACCAGCTCAGCGCCTGTTCGACGACCTCGATCGGCCCGGGCGAGAAGGCCCAGGAGCTGCACCGCGATGACCTGATGTTCCCTTTCACCCATCCCACGGAACGGGTCGCCTACTGCACGACCTTCTGGGCGCTCGATGCCTTCACGGCCGAGAACGGCGCGACCCGGATCGTGCCCGGCAGCCATCGCTGGGACGACGTGCGCCGACCACGCGAGGACGAGGTCGTGCAGGCCGTGATGCCCAGGGGCTCGGTGGTGATCTTTACCTGCGCTGTGTGGCACGGCGGCGGCGCCAACACGACCGCCGACCAGTGGCGGCGCGCCCTCTTCACTTCCTATTCGGTCGGCTGGCTCAAGCAGGAGGAGCAGCAGTTCCTGGTCAGCCCGCCCGACATCGCGCGCCACTATCCCGAGCGGCTGCAGCGCCTGGTCGGCTACCAGGTGCACCGGCCGTTCCTGGGCTGGTACGACCTGCAGGATCCGATTGAACTGCTGCGCGGCTACGAGGAACTTTCAGCACCCGACCAGAACCTCTACGCGCCGGGCGAGAACCAGGGTGTGCTCAGCCGCAAGGTGCGCCGAGCCTAGAGCGGATCACGATCACCCGGAACCGCTCGGCGGTTCCGGGTGATCGTGTGAATCCGCTCTACATC
>JAQCLG010000015.1 GCA_027592745.1 Pseudomonadota bacterium
GTAAGAAAGACCTGCCACAGCCAGGGATCGCACCAGCCGTCGATCTCCCTGAACGGCCCGTCCAGGTAGGCGCTGAGGTCCTTCATGGTCACGGTGGCCCCCTTCGGCATCGGTCCCCTCAGCCCGGTTTAGCATCCTGACCGTCCGGATCAATGCCGGGCGGGCTCGGGGAAGCGGGCCGCAGGGAGGGTGACCTGCCGGAGGGGGAGGATGAACACCGACGGAGCACCCTCGCGCGTCGACGGCGTCATGATGATCGCGGCGACCAGGACTACTCCTGCCATCGCCGGATCGTCAGTCGGAAAAGTCCATCGCCGCGATCGTCTCGAGCATGGCAATGACGGGTGGGTAGTAGTCGAGCGGATAACCATCCTTGTCCTCGACGACGCTGTAGAACACACCGACGACCCCGCTCGTGAGATCTGCCAGCATGTACTGGCCGCCGTAGCCGCCATGGCCGATCCAGCGACCGTTCGTATTGAGGTGGTTGGAATAGCGAAGGTGCTGTCGCGGCGGGGCCAAGCCGACGCCGCGCGCAAGGCTGTTCTCGAGAAAGGTCGCGCCGC
The DNA here is from genome assembly GCA_027592745.1 of Pseudomonadota bacterium. Taxonomy (GTDB): domain Bacteria; phylum Pseudomonadota; class Alphaproteobacteria; order SP197; family SP197; genus CALGGB01. The sequence goes on from JAQCLG010000015.1 coordinate 567, forward strand.
CGATGCGGCGCCCGTCGACCCCGACCCCACGCCGCACGAAAAGCGCGCCGTAGCGTGCAAGGTCGCGCGCCGTCAGGCTGAGGCCTCCGGCCATGCTCGGGAAGCCTTCGCGGTCGGTGGTCATGTGGAAGCGCCCCTCGATACCGGCGGCATCGGCGATCTCGGCCAGGCCATCGCGCAGAGGACGGCCTCCGACACGTTCGGCGATCCAGGCCAGGACATCGGTGTTGGCATCCTTGTAGTGGATGACCCCGCTTCGGTTGGCCGTGTCGCTGCTGGTGATGCCGCAGAGAAACTGCCGCACCGAAGGGACCTGACTGCCCGCCGGCGGAAGGCGGAAGCCAAGCGCCACCTCGTGGTCCCAGTAGGTTGTCTCGGGGTCGGTAAAGTCCTCGCTGTAGTCGTTGACCACATTCATGTCGAGGACCTGCTGCACGGTTGTGCCACGGTAGCCGCTGCCGATTTCCGGCACGAAGTGCTCGACGGGCATGTCGAGGTTCAAGCGGCCTTCCTCGACCAGTCGTCCGATCATCAGGTGCATGATGGTCTTGCTGATCGACTGGGTGGTGTGCGGCCGCTCCGGACCGAAGTCAGCGGCATAGGCCTCGTGCAGGATGTAGCCGCCCCGGATCACGACCATCGCCGAAAACGCAGGGTGCGCGACATGACGACGCACCGCATCCATGTCCGCAATACGCATGTCGAAACGCTTGCGCAGCACCATCACCCGCTCGGCACGATAGCTCGAGCCGTAGCGTGTCATCAGGTGCATGTCGTGGAAGCCGCGCCGCCGGTGGTCGGGCAGGTTCCAGTGCGCCTTGTTGTCCTCCGTGACGGCAAGGTCGGGATTGGCAATGGTCGCGATCTCGGTCATGGCGCTCTCCGCGTTGGGCCGGCGCCACTATGGGGCCGCCGCGCAGCTGCACGCCAGCGGCTCACGCCGCCGAAAGCGTCACCTCCACCCCATGCACGCTCGTGCTTTCGCCCATGTCCGTCTTCTGCGGCACGTGCAGCACGTTGACGTTGCTGCCGCCTTCCTTGCCCGGCCAGCGGGACTTGTCGGTAAGCAGGGCGCCGGCGGGGATGATGTCGGAGATGACGGCCTTCAGCGTCAGGCAGCCTGCGGCGTTGGACAGCGTCACCGCGGCGCCGTCGCCGATGTTGTGGCGGCGGGCGTCGTCGGGGTGGATGGCGACGGTGGCCTGCCCCATCAGTTCGACGATACGCGGGTCGTTGCCGTAGAGCGAGTTCATCAGCCACTTGCCGGCGGGCGAGAGCAGGCGCAGGCGGCCGTCCGCGGGCGGCGCGTCGGCCTGGGGTCTGGGCAGGCGCGGATGGCCGTCGGCGGCGGCGCGTTCGCTCGCCAGTTCGATCTTGCCCGAGGGCGTGGGGAAACTGCCTTCCAACCACAGCACCAGCGGTTCGGGCGTGCCCCAGGCCCAGCCCTTTTCCTTCAGCTGCGCGAAGGAAAGGCCGGTGCCGGAGCGGGCCATGATCTTCTCCAGCATCTCCTCGTCGCGGGCGTGCAGGTGCTTGTCCTCGAACCCCATGGCGGTGGCCAGGCGGCGGAAGATCTCCTGGTTGGGCAGGCTCTGCCCCATCGGCTCGGCGGCCTTGGCCTGGGCGCCGATGGTGAAGTGGAAGTAGCTCGTGGAGATGTCGTCGAACTCCAGGAAACTCGCGGCCGGCAGCACGATGTCGGCATAGGCTGCCGTGTCGGTCGGGAAGCAGTCGATGACGACGGTGAAGAGGTCCTCGCGTGCAAGGCCGCTCCGCATCTTGGTCTGGGCCGGGTTGGAGGCCAGCGGATTGCAGTTCCACACGACGTAGCTGCGGATGCGGCTGGCATCGTTGAGCTGGTCGGGCACGTCCATCTGGCTGACGCTGGGCGGGCCGTCGGGCATGTCCTCGGGCGCGGCCCTGGCCGGCGGCTGCCAGGCCGGCGCCGCCCCCTTGCGCGCGACGATGCCCATGGCGTCGTTGAGGTAGTAGAACCCCGCGCCCGGCTTGCCGATGTTGCCGCTGGCCGCGGGCAGCATGGCGCAGGCACGGAAGATGTTGCCGCCGCTGGGCTGGCGCTGCAGGCCCTGGCCGAGCCAGAGCAGGCTGGGGCCGGCGCCGTAGATGCGGGCGGGCTCCTCGATTTGGGCAGCGGGCAGCCCGGTCTGGGCCGCTGTCCACGCCGGCGTCGCCATGGCGATGTCGGCCTGCAGTTCGTCCCAGCCCAGGACGTGGGCATCGATATAGGCCTGGTCGATCAGGCCTTCGCGGACCATCACATGAACCAGGCCGAAGGCGAGCGCGGCATCGCTCCCCGGGCGCAGCTGCAGGTGCAGGTCGGCGGCCGCCGCGGTCTCGTGGCGCACGGGATCGACCACGATCACTTTTGCCGGGCTTTCCTTCAGCCAGTGCTTGTGGGCATGCGGTGCCGAATGGCTGGGGTTGGCGCCCCAGACCAGGATGCAGGCGCTGTCCCTGGCCGTGCGCGGATCGAAGCCGATGTGGCTGTCGCCGAAGACGTAACCCCAGGCGACGTGGCCGGCGTTGTTGCAGATCGTGTCGGGTTCGGCTTCGGTCGCGCCCAGCCTGGCGAAGAACCGGCCCGGAAAGCCGATCGCCAGGGAGGAACAGGTGCCGGTGTAATGGGTGTGCAGGATGCGGTCGAAGCCGCTCTCGCGCCCGATGGCGTGGAACCGCTCGGCGATGGTGCTGAGCGCCTCGTTCCAGGAGATCGCGGTGAACTGGCTGCTGCCCTTGGGCCCGGTGCGTTTCATCGGGTGGAGCAGGCGCACCTCGGGATCGAGCCAGACGCCGTTGTAGGCCACCGCGCACTTGCCGCAGAGCGCGCCGCGCGCCGTGGGGTGATCGGGATCGCCCAGCACCTTGGCTATCCTGCCGTCGCGCTTGACCACGGCGATGCCGCAGCCGTCGTAGCAGTCGCGCGGACAGGTGGTCTTGATGATCTCGCGTTCGCCCGCCATGACATCGCTCCCTGTGCCTTACCTAAAGCCTAGAGCGGAACAGGGTAGGCTGGCGAGGCGTTCGCGCAAGGGCCACTTCGCCGCGGTCGGGCGGTCCGCTCTCCGCGTCCGCAAGAGCGTTCGTATATTGTATACCAATTAAACAGGTTCTAGCCTTGGGCCATGGCGCCCGTCTGCCATGGGCGCGACAGGGGAGAGGAAACCGATGATGAAACCCAATTCCGCCTTTGCTCCGGGTGCTGACCGGCGCCGCGTCCTGCAGGCCATGGCGGCCACCGGCCTGGTGCCCGTGACCATGACCTGGCGCGGCACCGGGGCGCAGGCCGCCGCCGACCTGCTGGTCTTCGACTGGACCGGCTACGAGATTCCCGAGCTGCACGGGCCCTACATCGAGAAATACGGCGCCTCGCCCGAGGTTGCCGTCTATGCCGATGTCTACGAGGCCTTCAGCAAGGTCCAGGCGGGTTTCAAGGTCGACACCGTGCACCCCAACATCTGGGACGTGCGCCAGTTCTACGATGCCGGGCTGCTGCAGCCCTGGGATACCTCGCGGCTTGCCAACTGGCCCGACGTCTTCCCTTCGCTCGCCGCCATGCCCGGGGCGCAGTTCGACGGCCAGCAGTACCTGATCCCGACCGACTGGGGCGTCAACGCGCTGATCGTGCGCTCCGATATCGTCGACATGAGCGATCCCTCCTGGGGCATCCTGTGGGATCCGGCCTATGCCGGGCGCATCTCGGTCCACACCGAGATGGAGGCCACGGTCCAGACCGCGGCGCTGATGCTCGGCATCACCGACCCGTTCCATGCCAGCGACGAGGAGATCGCCGCGATCAAGGCCAAGCTGGAGGAGCAGCGCGCCCTGCTGCGCTTCTACTGGTCCGATCCCACCGAGCTGGAGCAGGCGATCGCCTCGGGTGAGGTCGTGGCCGCCTGGGCCTGGCCGCAGGTCTACGGCGACCTCGTCAAGGAAGGCCAGCCGGTTGCCTATCTCAACCCGAAGGAAGGCGTCTACTCCTGGATGACCGGTTTCGTCCGCATGGCCGATGGCCCGGGCCTCGACCAGAACGCCTACGACTACGTCGATGCCTGGCTCTCGCCCGAAACCGGCAAGTGGCTGATCGAGAACTACGGCTACGGCCACACCAACCGGAAGTCCTTCGAACTGGTCAGCGCCGAGGTGCTCGAGGAAAAGGGCCTGGGTTCGCCCGACGAGGTCCTGGGTGCCGCCCACGCCGTGCAGGAATACGACGTCGAGGTGCGCGAGAAACTCGTCAACATGTTCGAGGAAGTGAAGGCCGGATTCTGACATCCGGAACGTTGTCGTGTCTTGTTGCGGTTCCGCGCCCCGCGGGGTGCGGAACCGCGTGATTTCGTGTGGTTCCGGATGGACCCGGCATGGTCATCCGGTCAAGCATGCCGCGCGAAAACGGGAGTGATGCATGGCCAAGGGTTTCGACTACGTCATCGTGGGCAGCGGTTCGGCAGGTTCGGTCCTGGCGACCCGCCTCAGCGAGGACCCCGACGTTCGCGTCCTGGTGCTGGAGGCCGGCACCGACAACAAGGACTTCCGCGTCTACATGCCCACGGCCAACGCCCTGGCGCTGGGCAACCCGAAGTTCGACTGGAACTACTACACCGAACTCCAGCCCAACCTCGCCAACCGGCGGATCTACTGGCCGCGCGGCCGGGGCCTGGGCGGCTCCAGCGCGATCAACGGCATGATCTACATCCGCGGCAACGCCCGTGACTACGACGGCTGGCGCCAGCTCGGCCTGGAAGGCTGGGCCTACGGCGACGTGCTGCCCTATTTCAAGCGCGCCGAGAGCCGCCAGACCGGCGGCGATGCCTTCCGCGGCGATTCCGGTCCGCTGCTCACCGGCAAGGCGGGCAATCCCCTGCCCATCGACCACGCCTTCGTCGAGGCCTGCCGGCAGACCGGCCTGCCCGACAACGAGGATTTCAACGGCAAGGGCCAGGTCGGCACCGGCCTCTTCGACTTCACCATCCGCGACGGCAAGCGCTCGTCCGTGGCGCGCTGCTACCTGGGCAAGGCCATGGGCCGCCCGAATCTGGAGGTGCGCACGGGCTGCTTCGTCACCCGCCTGCTGTTCGAGAACGGCCGTGCCGTGGGGGCGGCCTACCAGCGCGAGGGCAGGGACGAGGAGGCCCGCGCCGAGCGCGAGGTCGTCGTCTGCCAGGGCGCCATCGGTTCGCCCCAGCTCCTCATGCTCTCGGGCGTCGGGCCGGCCGACCACCTGCGCGAACTCGGCATCGGCGTCGTCGCCGACGTGCCCGGTGTCGGCCAGAACCTGCAGGACCACCTCAACGTCTCGGTGCAGTTTGCCTGCAGCGATCCCGATGCCACCTTCGACAAGTGGGCAAGGCCCCACCGCGCCCTGCTGCTGGGTGCCTCCTACTTCCTCTCGGGCGGCAGGCTGGGGCCGGGCGGCAACGCCTTCTGGTCGGCCGGCGCCTTTTCGCCGGGCGAGGCGGGCGACCCCGACTTCCCCAAGTTCCAGGTCTTCTTCACGCCCATGCGCGTCGTCGAGGATCCCCAGACCCACAAGAAATCGGCGATCTCGGGTTTCCAGCTCGACGTTAACCAGATGCACCCGGAGGCGCGCGGCTGGATCAGGCTGCGCAGCACCGACCCGCGCGCGCATCCGGTGATGGAGCCCAACTACCTCTCGACCGAACGCGACCGCCAGGAGTTCATCGATGCGGTGAAATGGGCGCGCGAGATCGTCGCCCAGCCGGCCATGGCGCCCTACCGCGGCGAGGAGATCCAGCCCGGCCCCCAGGCGCGCACCGATGCGGAGATCCTGGAGGGCGTCGCACGCTCGGCCATCTCGGGCTACCACCCGGTCGGCACCTGCAAGATGGGCATCGCCAGCGATCCCATGGCCGTGGTCGACAAGGAGGGCCGCGTGCGCGGCGTCGAGGGCCTGCGCGTCGTCGACGCCTCGTTGATGCCCGTGCTCGTCACCGGCAACACCAACGCTCCGACCGTGATGATGGCCGAGAAGATCAGCGACGCCATGCGCGGCCGCCCGCCGCTGCCGCGGGCCGAGGTGTAGAGGACGGCTCTCAGACCAGCTGGCAGTCCATCGGAACGAGCCCGGCGATCTCGCAATGGACGCGCTCGCCTCGCGCGATCGGTCCGACGCCTGCCGGCGTGCCGGTGAACATCAGGTCGCCGGGGCGGATCTCGACCAGGCGGGAGAGGTAGGCGATCGCCTCGGCCGTCTTCCAGATCATCTGGTTGACGTTGCCCGACTGGCGTACCGCGCCCCCAACCGAAAGGCTGATCGCGGCATCCGCGACATGGCCGCAGGTCGCCACGGGTGTCAGCGTGCCGATCGGGCCGGAGGCGTCGAAGCCCTTGGCCATGTCCCAGGGGCGGCCGGCCTTCTTGGCGACTTCCTGCAGGTCGCGGCGGGTCAGGTCGATGCCCACGGCATAACCAAAGACGCAGTCGAGCGCGCCCTCGACCGGGATGTCGCCCCCGCCGCGCGCGATGGCGACGACCAGCTCGACCTCGTGGTGCAGGTTTTCGGTTGCGCTGGGATAGGGCAGGCGGCCGCCGCTGGGGATGATGGCGCTGGCCGGCTTCATGAAGAAGAACGGCTCCTCGCGGTCGGGATTGCCGCCCATCTCGATGGCATGGTCGGCATAGTTGCGCCCGATGCAGAAGGCGCGGTTGACCGGGAAGAGGTCCTCGCTGCCCGCGATCTTCAGGCAGACGGGTTCGGCAGGCGAAATCACGAAGCGCATGGCTGGCTCTGGTCCGGAGGGGAACGGGAAACGTGCCTGAAGCGACGGGTTCGACGCTGTTCTTGCGCCAAACGGGCCGTCATACAAGACGAAACCGGCGATGTTCCGGCCGTGTTGTCCTACAGCCCCGGCATCACGTCGTGCAGTTCGGCCAGCCGGTCGATCAGGCGGTCGCCGCCCAGTTCCTCGACGGGAATGGCGGTATAGCCGTAGCGCACCAGCACCACCGGCATCGCCAGGCCGCGGGCGGCATCGACGTCGGCCTTGCTGTCGCCGATCATCAAGGCGTCGCTGGGTTCGACGCCCAGCTTGTCGAGCACCTTGGCGATATGGCCGGGATCGGGTTTCATGACGCCGTTGTCGCCACCCACCACCGCGTCCATGTAGGCCGACAGGCCGAAACCCTCGACCACGATGTCGGTCGCCGACTGGCGCTTGTTGGTGCAGATGCCGAGCTTGACGCCCTGGCCGTGCAGCGTGCGGATCGTGTCCATGGCCGTGGGATAGACGCTGGAAAGCCGCGTGCTGCGCGGCAGGTAGAAATCCCGGAAACGGTCGGTGACCCAGTCCAGGCCCTGCTCGGGCTGGCCGCCGGTCATCGTCATGGCCCGCTCCAGCAGGCCGTGCCAGCCGCTGCCGACCATGTTGCGCACCGTCGTCTCGGTCAGGCCGACCCGGCCCAGTTCGGCCAGCACCATGTTGAGTGCATCGGCGATGTCGGGGGCGCTGTCGATCAGCGTGCCGTCGAGATCGAAGACCACGGCGCGGAAACGATGGGGCTGGGACAAGGCGGGACTCCGGCAGGCAGGGCGGCAACCTAGATCGGATCGCGCCCGGGCGAAACCACAAGCATGCCGCCGCGGCCCGCCGTTTGCTGTAAGCCTTTGAAAGAGAGTTTGAGTTGGTGACCGGCGTGCCGCTATGGCACGGTCGCGCCGCTCGCTGAACCCCTTTGAGGTCCCATGGATCAGCCCCTAGCCCTGCCGGGCGTTGCCGTCGTCGTCCTGGGTGCCGGCCTGGGCACGCGCATGAAGTCGGCGCTGCCCAAGGTCCTGCACCCCGTCGCCGGCCGCCCCATGGTCAACCATGTCCTGGCCGCCGCCGCCGAACTGGCGCCCGAACGCACCGTGGTCGTGGTCGGCCCCGGCATGGACAACCTTGTCTCTGCCGTCGCGCCGGCCCTGACCGCCCTCCAGGAGAATCCCCTGGGTACCGCCCACGCGGTGCTTGCCGCACGCCAGGCCCTCGACGGATTCCCCTCGGGCAAGGGGCCGGCCGACGTCGTGATCGTCTTTGGCGATGCCGCCATGATCGGCGCCCGGACCCTCCACGATCTCGTCGCCGCCCGCCGCGCCGGCGATGCCGCCATCGCCGTGCTCGGCGTTCGCGTGCCGGGAGAGAACCGCTATGGCCGGCTCGTCACCGGGCCGGACGGCGACCTCGAGCGGATCGTCGAATTCCGCGAGGCGCGCGACGTCGATAAGGCAATAAATCTATATAATTCCGGCATGATGTCGATCGATGCTCATGTCATGTTTGAGCTTCTCGACGCGGTCGACAATGACAACGCGAAGGGTGAGTTCTATCTCACGGATATCGTGAGGATTTCCCGCGCCAGGGGGCGTCGTTCCACGGTCCTGGAGATCGACGATCCCGAGGATCTGGTCGGGGCCGACGATCGCGCCGACCTCGCCCGTTTCGAGGCCGCCATGCAGCGGCGCCTGCGCGTCCGCGCCATGGCCGAGGGCGCCAGCCTTGCCGCACCCGAGACCGTCTTCCTGTCCTGGGACACCCGGATCGGGCGCGACGTCACGATCGAACCCCATGTCGTGATCGCACCGGGCGTCACCATCGCCGACAACGTCGTGATCCGCAGCTTCAGCCATCTCGAAGGCGCCTCGGTCGGTGAGGGCGCTACCGTCGGCCCCTATGCCCGCCTGCGGCCCGGCGCCCGGATCGGCGTCGATGCCCACATCGGCAACTTCGTCGAGATCAAGAACGCCACGGTCGAGGCCGGGGCCAAGGCCAACCATCTGAGCTACATCGGCGATGCCCGGGTCGGCGCCGGCGCCAACATCGGCGCGGGCACCATCACCTGCAACTACGACGGTTACCTCAAGCACCACACCGACATCGGCGCGGGCGCCTTCATCGGCTCGAACACGGCCCTGGTGGCGCCGGTCCGCGTCGGCGACCGTGCCATCGTCGGTGCCGGCAGCACGATCAGCCGGGATGTCCCGGCCGATGCCGTGGTCGTGGAACGCTCCGAGCAGGTCGTCCGCGAGGGCCGGGCGGTGAGCCTGCGGCAGGCCAAGGCGGCCGAGAAGGCGCGCATCAAGAAGGAAGGACGTTAGTTCATGTGCGGCATCATCGGCGTCATCGCCAACCATCCGGCAGCCCCCATGCTGGTCGACGGGCTGCGTCGCCTGGAATACCGCGGCTATGACTCCGCGGGCGTCGCCACGCTAGATCACGGCGCCATCGGCTGTCGACGGGCGCCGGGCAAACTCGCCAATCTCGACGACAAGCTGCGCGCAGAGCCTCTTGCTGGCAACGTCGGCATCGGCCACACCCGCTGGGCGACCCACGGCGTGCCCAACGAGACCAACGCCCACCCCCATGTCGCCGGGCGCGTCGCCGTGGTGCACAACGGCATCATCGAGAACTTCCGTGCCCTGCGCGCGGAACTGGCCGTCAAGGGCGCGGTCTTTGCCAGCCAGACCGACACCGAGGTCGTCGCCCACCTGCTCGACGACCTGCTGGGCCAGGGCCTTTCGATCGAACAGGCCATGGTTGCCCTGATGGGCAGGATCGAGGGCATGTTCTCGCTCGCCTTCCTGATCGCCGGCGACGACGAGGTGCTGGTCGGCGCCCGCCGCGGCGCCCCGCTGGCCGTGGGCTGGGGTGATGGCGAGATGTTTCTGGCCTCGGACGCCATCGCCCTGGCGCCCTTCACCCAGAAGGTCAGCTACCTGGAGGAGGACGATTTCGTCGTCGTGCGGCGCAACGGTGCCGTCTTCCACGACGCCCGCGGCAAGGTGGTGCGGCGCCCGCTCGTCAACACGCAGCTTTCGGGTGCGTCGATCGGCAAGGGCAACCATCGACACTTTATGGAAAAGGAGATTTACGAGCAGCCCACCGCCGTGGGCGAGACCCTGGCGCGTTACCTCGACCCCGTGGCGCGCGAAGTGCGCCTGCCCGGGCTCGACGTCGACCTGGCCGCCGTGCCCCGCATCACGCTGGTGGCCTGCGGCACGGCCTATTACGCCGCCCTGGTCGGCAAGTACTGGCTCGAACAGGTCGGGCGCATGCCCGTCGAGGTCGATGTCGCCTCGGAATTCCGCTACCGCAATGCGCCGATGCCGGCCGGCGGCATCGCGATCTTCGTCTCCCAGTCGGGCGAGACGGCCGACACCCTGGCGGCGCTCCACTACGCCCGCAGCCAGAGTCAGACCATCGTCACGATCACCAACACCGAGACCAGCACCATGGCGCGGGCCTCCGACGTCGTGCTGCCGACCCACGCCGGGCCGGAGATCGGCGTCGCCGCGACCAAGACCTTCACCTGCCAGCTTTCGGTCCTGCTGGCGTTGACCATCGCCTGCGGCAGGGCCAGGGGCGCTCTGGAGGGGCAGGCCCTGCAGGCCGCGGTCGATGCGCTCGCCAGCCTGCCCAGCCAGATCGGCCGCGCGCTGCGCCTGGAGGAGGAGGTCAAGGCTATCGCCCACGTCATTGCCGACGCCCGCGACGTCCTCTACCTGGGTCGCGGCACCTCCTACGTCCTGGCGATGGAGGGCGCATTGAAACTGAAGGAAATCAGCTACATACATGCGGAAGGTTATGCAGCAGGTGAGATGAAGCACGGCCCCATCGCGCTGATCGACGAGCAGGTCCCGGTGATCGTGGTGGCGCCCAGCGACGCGCTGTTCGAAAAGACCATGTCGAACACCCAGGAGGCCGCCGCGCGCGAGGGTCGCATCGTCCTCATCACCGACGAGGAAGGCGCCCGCCAGGCCGGCGATCTGCCCGAGCATGTCATCGTCATGCCCACGGTCGATCCCCTGATCGCACCGGTGACCTACGCCGTGCCGGTACAGCTGCTCGCCTACCACGCCGCCGTGCGCAAGGGCACCGACGTCGACCAGCCGCGCAACCTCGCCAAGAGCGTCACGGTGGAGTGACGCCCGACCCTTGCAGCCAGGTCACCGATTCGACCCCAGCGCCCCGGCGATCCGCTCCAGTGCCTCCGCGAGCATGGAGCGCGGGCAGGCCAGGTTGACGCGGAAGAACCCGGCACCCCCTTCGCCGAAGGCCGCGCCGTTTTCCAGGCGCACCCGCGCCCGCTCGACCAGCAGCGCGACGATCGCCTCGGGCTCCAGGCCGAGGCCGCGCAGGTCGAGCCAGGCAAGATAGGTCGCCTCCATCGGCTTCGCCGCGATCCGGGGCAGGCGCTCGGCCAGGAAGTCCACCATGTGCGCCCGGTTGCCCGCGATGTGCTCCATCAGCGCATCGAGCCATGGCCCGCCTTCGCGCCAGCCGGCGATGAAGCCCGCCATCGAGACCGGATTGACGCCGAAGTGGCCGGCCGCGTAGGCCAGCGCCTCCACCCGTTCGCGCAGCCCGGCATCGGGCACCACGATGTTGCACAGGTGCAGGCCGGCCAGGTTCATCGTCTTGGACAGGCCGTTGGCGACGATGGTCCGGGGGGCGGCCTGCGCGCCCAGGGAGGCAAAGGGCGTGAAACGCTGGCCGGGCATCGTCAGGTCGCCGTGGATCTCGTCGGCAAAGACCAGCACGTCATGGCGCGCGCAGAGCTGCGCCACCGCTTCCAGCTCCTGCGCATCCCAGGCCCGGCCGACCGGATTGTGCGGGTTGCACAGCACGAACATCGCGACCTCGGGATCGGCAAGCGCCCGTTCCAGGCCGGCCATGTCCATGCGGTAGCGCCCGTCGTCGCCCAGCACCAGCGGGTCGGTCGCTACCACGGCGCCGCTGCGGGTCACCGCGTCGACGAAGGGCGGGAAGGCCGGCGTCTGCAGCAGCACCTTGGCGCCCGGCGCGACCAGGCCGCGGATCGCCAGACAGAGCGCAGGCAGCACGCCCTGGAAGGTCAGGATCGCCTCGCCCGGCATGTCCCAGCCGTGGCGTTCGCGCTGCCAGGCGCAGGCTGCGGACCGGTAGTCCTGCCCGATCATGGTGTAGCCGAAGATGCCGTGGTCGATGCGCGCCTTCATAGCCTCGAGCACCACCGGGGGAGCGGCAAGCTCCATGTCGGCAACCGACAGCGGGATCGGCTCGGGCCCGCCGTCGAGCCAGGCCGCGCCCGGTGCCGGCTGGCCGTGGGCGGCAAGCTGGCTGTTCCACTTGGCCGCGCCCGTGCCGCGCCGGTCGATGCGTGTCTCGAAGTCGAAGGCCATGCCCGGATGCTCCCCCTTGCTCCGGCAACGCACTAGCATGATCGCCTGCCGTCTTGAATGCCCTGCGCCTCCTGCCGATATCCCAGCCATGGAGCACACCGCCCCGCTGCCCGCCGTTCCGCTTGTCGATGCCGGTCGCGGCGGCGCCTTGGCGCTGTTCCATGCCGCACCCGATGCCGCCCACGCCCAGATCGACGATGCGGTGTCGCGCTTCACACGGCTGGGCGTCGCGTTCGCCGACCGTCGTTCACGCCGCTGGCTCGAACGCGCCGACAATCCCCTGCGCCACGAGATCGCCGCGGTGGCCGATGCCGTCGCCCGTCCCGGCGCCCATCTGCTCAACCTGTCCTACGAATGGGGCTGCAGTGCCGCCGTGGCGCCCGATCCGGCGGGGCCGGGCATGCGCCTGCTGCGCACGCTCGACTGGCCCTTCCACGGCCTGGGTGCCGGCCTGCTGGCGGCGCGGATGGAAGGCCCGGCCGGGCGCTGGCTCAACCTGACCTGGGCCGGATTTGCCGGCGTCCTCACCGCGTTGGCGCCCGGCCGCTTTGCCGTCGCCTTCAACCAGCCTCCCATGCATGCGCGGCGCCTGGCGGGCTTGGGCCTGCCGATGCCGCTCGACTGGGCGCTCAACCGCCTTGTCCTGGCGCGCAGCCGGGCGCTGCCGCCGGCCCATCTGCTGCGCCGGATCTGCGACGAGGCGGGCGACTACGAGGAGGCCAGGGCGCGTCTTGTCGCTACGCCGCTGGCGGCACCCTGTTTCGTTACCCTGGCGGGCACCGGCCCCGGCCAGGGCTGCGTCATCGAGCGCACCAGCCATGACGCCGTGGTGCACGAGGCGCCCGCGGCGATCGCCAACCACTGGCTATCGGCGGGCAGGGGCGGACATCCCCGGACCGGCCACAGCCGCGAACGCCTGGCCATGATCGCTGCCGACATGGCCGGCCCCGGCGATTTCGCCTGGTTGCGAGCGCCCGTCCTCAAAGCCGACACGCGCCTTGCCGCCGAACTCAACGCCGCTTCCGGTCTCGCTCTGGTCCAGGGCTGGGAGGCCGACGGCCCGGCGACGCGCCCGACCCGGATCGAGGCCGGCTGAGTCTTCGCCATCCCCGTTCCCAACGACCCCACACCCCTCCTATAGTGCCGGCCACGCGACATCAGCCCCCATGACGCCCGCGGCCCTGGCCGGTGGGCGCGCCCAAGGTCTAAGGAGACATCCCATGAAGCTCAAGGATCCCTCGCTGCTGCGTCAGCAGAGCTACATCGACGGCAAGTGGTGCGATGCCGACTCGGGCGAGACCATCGACGTTACCAATCCGGCCAACGGAGAGAAGATCGGCACCATCCCCAAGATGGGCACCGCCGAGACGCGCCGCGCGATCGATGCCGCCAATGCCGCGCTGCCGCTCTGGAAGAAGAAGACCGCCAAGGAGCGCGCCACCATCCTGCGCAAGTGGTTCGACCTGATGATGGCGAACCAGGAGGACCTGGCGATCATCATGACCTGCGAGCAGGGCAAGCCGCTGGCCGAATCCCGAGGCGAGATCGCCTATGCCGCCGCTTTCATCGAGTGGTACGCCGAAGAGGGCAAGCGCATCTACGGCGAGACCATTCCCGGCCACATGCACGACCGCCGCATCTTCGTGCTGAAGGAGCCGATCGGCGTCGTTGGTGCCATCACGCCATGGAACTTCCCGGCCGCCATGATTACCCGCAAGGCCGGCCCGGCGCTGGCCGCCGGCTGCACCTTCGTCTGCAAGCCCGCAACCGAGACGCCCTATTCGGCCTTCGCCCTGTGCGAGCTGGCCGAGCGCGCCGGCATCCCCAAGGGCGTGCTCAACATCCTCTCGGGCAAGTCCTCCGAGATCGGCAAGGAGCTGACCGAAAGCAGCATCGTGAGGAAGATCACCTTCACCGGGTCCACCGAGATCGGCAAGCAGCTGATGCGCCAGTCGGCCTCGACCGTGAAGAAGGTGACGATGGAACTGGGCGGCAACGCACCCGTACTGGTCTTCGACGACGCCGACATCGACAATGCGGTCGAGGGCGCCATGGTCTCGAAGTTCCGCAACATGGGTCAGACCTGCGTCTGCGCCAACCGCATCTACGTCCAGTCGGGCGTCTATGACGCCTTCGCCGAAAAGTTCGCCGCCAGGGTCAAGGCGATGAAGGTCGGCGATGGCCTTGAGGACGGCGTCATGCAGGGCCCGATGATCAACCCGGGTGCCATCGCCAAGATCGAGGAGCACATTGCCGACGCCAAGGCCAAGGGCGCCAGGGTCGTCACCGGTGGCAAGCGCCATGCCCTCGGCGGTACCTTCTTCGAACCGACCGTGATGGTCGACGTCAACCCCCAGATGATCGTGGCCCGCGAGGAGACCTTCGGCCCGCTCGCCCCGCTGTTCCGCTTCGAGACCGAGGAGGAGGCGATCGGCCTGGCCAACGACACCGAGTTCGGCCTGGCGAGTTACTTCTTCGCCAAGGACATGGGGCGCGTCTGGCGCGTTGCTGAGGCCCTGGAATACGGCATCGTCGGTATCAACACCGGCATCATCTCGACCGAGGTGGCGCCATTCGGCGGCGTCAAGGAATCGGGCGTGGGCCGCGAGGGCAGCCACATGGGCCTCGAGGAATACCTCGAAGCCAAGTACATCTGCCTGGCCGGGGTCGACTGAACCTTGGCCCCATCCCCTGCCGCGCATCACCCTCCGGTCCTTCCGGAGGGTGATGCGATGGCGCCCCCTGCCGCTCCCGATGCCGCCGTCGCGCCGGCCGTCGCGGTCGAGAACCTGATCTTCGACTATCCCACTCTGCGCGCGCTCCACGGCGTTACCTTCGCGGTCGAGCCCCGTTCGGTGACCGCCCTGGTCGGTCCCAACGGGGCGGGCAAGACCACCCTGCTGCGCTGCATGGCCGCGCTCGAGACGCCCTATGATGGGCGCGTGCTGATCGAGGGGCGCGATGCCCATCTCGAACCGCGCGCCTCGCACCGGCGCATCGGCTATCTCTCCGACTTCTTCGGCCTCTACGACGAACTCTCGGTCTTGCGCTGCCTGCGCCATGCCGCGGCGATGCACGGCCTGGAGGGTGCGGCCGAACGGCAGGCCGCCGAACGCGCCATCGCCCAGCTCGATCTGGGCGACCTCGCGGCGCGCCCGGCGGGTGAACTCTCCCGCGGCCAGCGCCAGCGCCTGGCGATCGCCCAGGCGATCGTGCACCAGCCGGCCATCGTGCTGCTCGACGAACCGGCCTCGGGCCTCGACCCGCTGGCGCGCCACAAGCTTTCCGAGCTGCTTCTGGGGTTGCGCGACGGCGGCATGACGCTGATCGTCTCCTCCCACATCCTGGCCGAGCTGGAGGACTATTCCAGCCACGTCCTGGTCATGGACCGCGGCCGCCTGGTCGAACACCGCGCCATTGCCGGGGGCAGCGAAAGCGCGACCCTGGCACTGGAACTGGCGGCGCCCTGCGACGATCTTGCCGCACGGCTTGCGGCCGTTCCGGGCATCGAGGATGTCGCGGTCGACGGCCTGACGGCGGTCTTCCGTGCTCCGGCCGGTGCCGCCTTCCGCCACGACCTGCTCAGGAACCTGATCGGCGCCGGCGTCCCGGTTGCCAGCCTTGCCGAGCGCCGCCTTGGCCTGCGCGACATCTACCGCGAGGTCGCGCGCGACGATGGGAGCGGTGCATGAACCGTCTCAATCCCGAACTGCGCCGTTATCTGTGGCTCGAACTCTCGCCGGCGCGCCTGGTCGCGATGCCCCTGGTCATCGGCGCGCTGATGCTGCTGGTCGGCGCCTGGGCCTTCGAGCCGGGCAGGGCGCTGGGCGGTCCCGGCCTGCTCGAGGGCCTGGCCACCCTGGGCAGCTCCGGCTTTGTCGTGCTTGTGCTGCTCTGGGGCGCCCGCCTGGCGGCCAATGCCGTGGTCCGCGAGATCGCCGGGCGCACCTGGGACCAGCAGCGCCTGAGTTCGGCGGGCGCCTGGACCATGACCTGGGGCAAGCTCGCCGGCAGCACGGTGTTCGTTGCCTATGGCTGCCTCCTCCTGCTGCTTCTCACCCTGGTCTCGCTGGTCTGCTGGCAGGTCTTCTACGGCGGCGTCGAGGCCACGTTCCGCGCGCCGCTCTGGGCGGTGCTGGTGCAGGCCGCGGTCGGGCTCATCGCCTTTGCCGTCCTGGTCGAGGCGAGTGTCATGCTGATCGCGATGACCGCGGTGGCGCGGCGCGAAACCGGGCGCCAGCTCGACGTCTCGATCGCCCAGATCGTCGTCATCGTCGTGGCCTTTTCGCTGTTCTCCTCGTTCAGCAACCAGGGCGGCGGCGCCGATCTCGTCTGGTACGGCCTGGCGATCGACGAACTGTGGTTCGCCGTCGCCAGCCTCGTCGCCTTTGCCGCCTGGGCGGTGATCGGGCTGTGGCGGCGCATGCGGGTGGAGCTGCAGGTGCGCAACTGGCCGGTGATGTGGCCGCTCTTCGTCCTGTTTGCCGCATTCTGGGCGGCTGGTTTTGCCCAGGGGCAGGCAGCGGTCGTGGTCGCCGCGGTGGTCATCCTGATGGCCGGCTACATCCCGGCCGTCCTGGAACAGCCCGATCCGGTGCGCCTGCGTCGCCTGTTCGGCGCCCTGGCCCAGCGCGATGCCGGGACCGCCCTGCGGTTCCTGCCCTTGTGGCTGGTCAACCACGCGCTGGCGCTGCTCGCCGTCGCCATCGCCGCCCTGGTCCTGCTGGGCGGCAACGACGGGGAGGGCGCCCAGGCCGGCATCGAGAGCATCGACGGGCTTTCCTTTGCCGCGGGCACGCTCGTTGCCTTCTACCTCTTCGTCACGCGTGACCTGCTGCTGCTGGTCTTTGCCGCGCTGGGCCGGGGTGGCAGGCGGGCCTTCGCGACATGGCTGCTCTGGATGGCGGTGCTCTACGGCCTGGTCCCGATGATCCTTGCTGCGCTCGGCCTCTATGCCAGCCTGCCGGTCTTCGTGCCGGTCTGGGATATCCCGTTCCTCAGCTTTGCCGTGCCGCCGGTCCTCTGGCCGCTGCTGCAGGTCGTCATCGTCCTCGCCCTGATCCGCTGGCGCTGGCGCCGCTTCGCCACGGGCAGGCTTCAGGCCCCGTAGTTGACCGGCGTGGCCTTCCAGCCTTCCCCGTGTTTCTTCCAGTATTCGGCGTGGATCGCGCGGCTGATCGGGCCGGGTGCGCCGTTGGAAAGGATGCGGTCGTCGATGCGCCGGATCGGCATGACGCCGCCGGCGGTCGAGGCCATGAAGATCTCGTCGGCGTCGAGGAACTCCTGCTTGCTGATGTCGCGCACCTGGTTGGGCAGGCCCATCATGTCGCACAGCTCGTGCACCGCCTTGCGCGTGATGCCCTCCAGCGCGCCGTGGCCGGGGCTGGTGACGACGCCGTCGAGCACGGCAAAGACGTTCGATCCCGGGCATTCGGCGATGCAGCCGTCGGGCCCCAGCAGCACGGCATAGTCGGCGCCGGCGTCCTCGACCTCGAACAGGGCGTTGGTGAAATCGCCCCAGTGGTAGTTCTTGATCGTGGGATCGACCGCGCTGGGCGAGATGCGCTCCGAACGCGCCACGATCATGTGCGCCCCGGTTTCCTGGACCTCGGGTTTCATGATCCAGATGAAGGGGATGGCGTAGCAGATCAGGTTGTTGCGCCCCTTGAAGTTGCTCGGCAGGCGCTTGGGCCAGCTCGGGTCGGGCAGGCCCCGCGTCAGCACCATGGCGACATAGGCATCCTTCAGGCCGGCCCGTGCGACACAGCCGTGCAGGATCGCGGCAAGCCCGTCGCGGTCGACCGGCAGCTGCATGCGCAGCCCGTTCACCGAGTTCGTGAAGCGGTCGAGGTGATCGTCCAGGCGGAAGAAGCTGCCCTGCCAGACATGGACCACGTCGTAGGTCACGTCCGAACGGGTAAAGCCCCAGTCGAACACCGAGAGCTTCGCCTTGGCCGCGGGGACGAAGGCGCCGTCGACCCATGCCGCACCCTTGGAGAAGTCGGCGGCCTCCTCGGCACGAGGTTTTTCAACGGCAGCCATGGCAGCCTCCCGGCGTTGTCCCTGCGCAAGGATAGTCGCAGACGAGGCCTGCCGCTATGGTCAAGCATGGACGCAAACGCCTCGAAAAAATTCATCTATGCCGCGCTGGCCGGCAACACACTGATCGCCATCACCAAGTTCGGCGCCGCGGCCTGGACCGGCAGTTCCGCGATGCTGAGCGAGGCGGTGCACTCGCTTGTCGATACCGGGAACCAGGGCCTGATGCTGTTCGGCATCCGGCGCGCTTCGCGTCCGGCCGATGTCCACCACCCCTTCGGCTACGGGCCGGAGCTCTACTTCTGGACCTTCGTGGTTGCCATCCTGATCTTTGCCGGGGGCGCGGGCATCTCGCTCTATGAGGGCATCTCCAAGGTGCGCCACCCGCACGTCGCGACCGACGTCTACATCAACTACATCGTGCTGGGATTCGCGATGGTCTTCGAGGCCGGCGCCTGGTGGGTCGCCTACAAGGAGTTCGACCGGCGCCGCGGTGCGCTCTCGCTGTTCCGCGCCGTCCGCCTCAGCAAGGACCCCACGGTTTTCACCGTGCTCTTCGAGGACAGTGCGGCGATGCTCGGGCTCTTCATCGCCTTTGTCGGGGTCTTTGCCGCCGACCAGCTTGCGATGCCGGTTCTCGACGGTGTCGCCTCGATCGGCATTGCGATCGTCCTGGGCGGTACCGCGATCGTGCTCGCCATCGAGACCAAGGGGTTGCTGATCGGCGAGGCGGCCCTGCCCGAAACGGTGGAGAGCATCCGCCGTGCGGCGCGCTCCCATCGCGCCGTCGAGAAGGTCAACGAGGTGCTGACCATGCACATCGGACCGGGCGAGATCCTGCTCAATCTCAGCCTCGACTTTCACGGCAGCCTTTCCGCAGGGGAGATCGAGGATGCGGTCTTCGAGATCGAGCGCGACATCCGCCGCCGTCACCCCGAGGTCCGGCGCATCTTCGTGGAGGTCCAGGATTGGGCCGAACACCGGCGCGAGCGTCAGGTCGAGGCGCGCGACCACCATCGCTGACGGCGCCCGCCCTTGGGGACGGCCGACGCCGGCGCTCAGCGGTCGCGCGCGAGCACCGCGATGTGGTCGTGCAGGGCATCGCGTACCGGGGCGCCGGCCTTTTCCCAGGTGCCGGTCCAGACGCCGTTGGCGTTGACCTCCAGCACGAACAGCGTCTCGCCGACCGGCATCAGGTCGAACACCGCATAACCCAGTTCCAGGCGCCGGGCGCAGGCAATCAGGTCGGCATCGAAACGGCGCCAGGCCTGGGACAGGCCGACATCGCCGGGACCCAGGCCGCGGGCGCGCACGTCGGGATTGGCCTCGTCGGTGCCGGCGCGCGACATTTCCAGCGTCAGCACCTTCTCGCCGATGACGTAGCTCCGCAGTTCCAGCGGGGCGTCGATGCGCTCCTGCAGGATGATCGGGGCGTCGCGGGCGGCGCCGTCCTGCGCCCCGGCGGAGCGCGCCAGCAGGATGCGGCCTTCGCCCAGCAGTTCGCCGGTGAAGGTGCCCTCGGAAAGGTTCTTGGCGACGCTGCGGCGCCCGGCCAGGAAGGCGCCGGCGCTGGCATCGTTGCCGATCCAGGTCGGCGGCACGGCCAGGGGCAGGCGGAAGGCCGACATCTGGATCAGCTTGTTCGAGGCGGCCCGCGCCTTCAGCGGCGCGTTCAGGCAACGGCCCCAGACCGGCGCGGCGCTCTCGATCCAGGCCTGGATCGCGCGCCACTGGCGGTGTTCCCAGTGGCCTTCCTCGCGCGCGCGCTCCGGCGGGCGCAGGGTGAGGTCCTCGGGCTCGAAGGAATAGGGGAAGTAGACATAGGCCGAGGCTGCGGAGAGTTCGATCGTGCCGCAACCGTCCTGCTGCAGCACGGTGACATCACCCTGCACCCGGACCCGCGTGCTGGGATCGTTGAAGAACACGGTTCTCGTCTCGATCTCGGGAAAGCGCTGCCGGAACCGTTCGATGGAAAGGTAGTCGCCGGCGTCTCCGGCACGTGTCGTGCGCCAGGGCGGCGTCACGAAAAAAACCAGATCGGGTCGTTCCACGGCGCTCCTTGCGTGTGCAGCGCTGCGGCCCCGTGGCCCGCACGCGCGCTCACCTTCCCTGCGGCAGGGCGGCAGTCTGGGGCTTGGCTGCCAGCACCTGCAAGCGCGATCGTGTGAACGCAGCCGTGATGAGCCGCGCTATGGGAACCCGGCCCCGCTGCGCCATATTAGGGGAGCGAATCGAGAGGAAACGGCATGTCGGACTACGATTACGATCTCTTTGTCATCGGCGGCGGCTCCGCCGGGGTGCGCGCCGCGCGGTTTTCCGCAGGCTACGGCGCCCGCGTGGCGATTGCGGAGGAGCGCTACTGGGGCGGCACCTGCGTCAACGTCGGCTGCATTCCCAAGAAGCTGTTCGTCTATGCCTCCCATTTCGCAGAGGACTTCCGCGATGCCGCCGGTTTCGGCTGGGACGTCGGCAAGCCGAGCTTCGACTGGCCGACCCTGCGCGACAACAAGACCCGGGAGATCGAGCGGCTCAACGGCATCTACGATCACATGCTCAAGAACGCCGGCTGCGACCTGCACTGGGGCAGGGCGCGCATTGTCGATGCCCACACCGTCGCCGTCGGCGACAAGACCCTCAGCGCCCGTTACATCCTGGTCGCCGTGGGCGGCTGGCCCTTCGTGCCCGATATCCCGGGCAAGGAACACGTCGTCACCTCCAACGACGCATTCTTCCTGGAGAAGCTGCCCGAGCGCATGGTCATCGTCGGCGGCGGCTACATCGCGGTGGAATTCGCCGGCATCTTCCACGGCCTGGGCGTGGAGGTGACGCAGCTCTACCGCGGCCCGCGCTTCCTGCGCGGCTTCGACGACGACATCCGCGAGCGCCTGGCGATCGAGATGCGGCGCAAGGGCATCGACCTGCGGTTCAACGCCAACCTCGATGCGGTGCTGAAGGAGGACGGGCGCACGATCGCCTGCCTCGACACCGGCGTAGAGCTGGAGACCGACCTCGTGATGTACGCCACCGGGCGCAAGCCCCTGACGGCCGGCATCGGCCTGGAGGAAGCCGGCGTCGCGCTGGAGAAGGACGGCACCATCCAGGTCGACGAACACTTCCACACCAGCGTGCCCTCGATCCTGGCCCTGGGCGACATCACGGAAGGTCCCGAACTGACGCCGGTGGCGCTCGCCGAAGGCATGGCGATCGCCCGCACCCTGTTCGACGACAGGCCGACCACGGTCAACTACGACCTCGTGCCTTCCGCGGTCTTCAGCCAGCCGCCGATCGCCAGCGTCGGTCTCACCGAGGCCCAGGCCCGCGACCGCCACGGCGAGGGCCTCGACATCTTCGTCTCCGAGTTCCGCGCCCTCAAGAACACGCTGTCGGGCAACGAGGAGCGCACCCTGATGAAGCTCATCGTGGAGCAGGAAACCGACCGCGTGCTGGGCGTCCACATGATCGGCCCCGACGCGGGCGAGATCGTCCAGGGCCTTGCGGTCGCCCTGCGGGCCGGTGCGACCAAGGCGGTGTTCGACGCCACCATCGGCATCCATCCCACCGCCGCCGAGGAGTTCGTCACCATGCGCCAGGCGACCCGCAGCGGCGCCCGGGAGGCCGCCGAGTAGGGGTCAGCCTCGGGGCGCCTTGAACGGCGGCGCGGCCAGCAGCGACAGGCGGTGCTCGCCCAGGGCGGAGCCGTAGTCGCCGCCGAGCTTGACGTAGCCGTGGCGCTCGAAGATCCGCTTCAAGGGTGCCGCGTCGGCACGCACGGTGGCAAACAGGCCCCAGCCGGGGGCTGCCTGGCGTCCGGCCGCGACGAGGCGGTCGGCGTGGCCGTTGCCGCGCTCGCTGGGCAGGACGTAGAGCCAGCCGAACTCGAGCGGGAAGGCGGCCACGCGCTCGGCAGCCCCGGCATGGCCGAAGACCCGCATGCGGTAGGAGGGAGAGGGCAGCTTGACCGCGCTGACCCAGATCAGGCGTTCTCCGGTGAAGAGATAGATCAGGCGATAGGCGCGCCGGATTCGGCGCTCCAGCCGTTCGGGTTCGACGCCGATTTCGCCGGCGGCGTGGAAGAAGGGCTCAAGGCCGCCTTCGGGCACCTTGTCGGGTTCCACGACCAGGAGGGTGGGCGTTTGCGCCATGACGTCCTGCATGTTCTGCGGGGCCTTCACCGGGTGTAGCGCTTCGTTCGCGGGGAGGCCAGCACCAGGGTCACGGGCACGCCGGAATGTCCACCTTTCGCTGGAAAACGGCGGACTCGGGGCGTATACCCGCCAGTCCGCCCGAGCCTGTGGATAACTTCTGACGTGATGAGGACGAGACGATGACCGCGAAATGGACCCCGTCGACCTGGCGCGACCTGCCCATCCAGCAGGTCCCGTTTTATCCCGACGCCGAAGCCGTGCGCGATGTCGAGGCCCAGCTGCGCCGCTCGCCGCCGCTCGTCTTTGCCGGCGAGGCGCGCAACCTGAAGCGTTCGCTCGCCCGTGTCGCCTCGGGCGAGGCCTTCCTGCTGCAGGGCGGCGACTGCGCCGAGAGTTTTGCCGAATTCCATCCCGACAACATCCGCGACACCTTCAGGGTGCTGCTGCAGATGGCCATCGTGCTGACCTTTGGCGCGGCCTGTCCCGTCGTGAAGGTCGGCCGCATGGCCGGCCAGTTCGCCAAGCCGCGTTCGGCCGATACCGAGACCATCGACGGTGTCGAACTGCCCAGCTACCGCGGCGACATCATCAACGGCATTGAGTTCGAGGCCGGTGCCCGCACGCCCGATCCCCAGCGCGTCATGCGCGCCTACAACCAGTCGGCCTCGACGCTCAACCTGCTGCGCGCCTTCGCCCAGGGCGGTTTCGCCGATCTCCATCGCGTCCATCGCTGGAACGCCGATTTCGTCGCCGACAGCCCCCAGGGCCACCGCTACGAGGAAATGGCCCAGCGCATCCAGGAGGCGCTGTCCTTCATGGGAGCCTGCGGCCTGACGCCCGAACTGGTGCCCCAGCTGCGCGAGACCGATTTCTACACCGCCCACGAGGCGCTGCTGCTGAACTACGAGGAGGCCATGACCCGCGTCGATTCCACGACCGGCGACTGGTACGACACCTCCTCGCACCTGCTCTGGATCGGCGACCGCACGCGCCAGCCCGACCACGCCCATGTCGAGTTCCTGCGCGGCGTCAACAATCCCATCGGCATGAAGTGCGGCCCCAGCCTCGATCCCGAGGAGCTGATCCGCCTGATCGACATCCTCAATCCGGCCAACGAGCCCGGCCGCCTGACGCTCTACAGCCGCATGGGTTCCGACAAGGTCGAGGAGAAGCTGCCCGCCCTGATCCGCGCCGTCGAGCGCGAGGGCCGTTCGGTCGTCTGGGCCTGCGACCCCATGCACGGCAACACGATCAAGGCCTCGACCGGCTACAAGACGCGACCCTTCGATCGCATCCTGGCCGAGGTGAAGGGTTTCTTCGCCGTGCACCGCGCCGAGGGCACCTATCCCGGCGGCGTTCACTTCGAGATGACCGGCCGCGACGTCACCGAATGCATCGGCGGCGCCCAGGCAATCACCGACACCGATCTCTCGGACCGCTACCACACCCATTGCGACCCGCGCCTGAATGCCAGCCAGTCGCTGGAACTGGCCTTCCTGATCGCCGAGCAGCTGCGCGAGGAGCGCGGCGAGGCCGAACGGGCGGCCGCGGCGCAGTAGCGATCGGCGCCGGGGGAGGCGCAGCATGGCCGAGGACGACGGCAAGCACGGCGACGGTGTCTGGCCCCGCGAGAGCGAGGTCGGTCGCTGGACCGACACCTACTTCAACCGCACGCGCACCACGGTGCAGGCCTTCGGCAATGTCGAGGTGACCTATGCCGTGTTCATGCGCCGCCCGGTGGTCTTTGCGCCGCGTCTGATGATCGGCTGGCTTGAGGCCATGGCCTCGGCGCGGGGCTCCAAGTTCCGCATCGAGCCGCAGTTCAACGAGGGCCAGTGGGTCGGCGCCGGCGAGCCGATGGTCTATCTCACCGGTTCCTTCGCCGACCTCGTCGACCTCGAGACGCTCTACCTGCAGAAGCTCGGCCCGGCCTGCGTGGCCGCCTACAACGCCTACACCATGTGCGTCGATCTGCCCCACACGGGGTTCCTCGCCATGGATGCGCGCCATTGCGCGGGCACCGAGATGGCCGAGATCATGGCCTATGCCGCCTCGGTCGGTTCGGCGCGCGCCCGGCGCAAGGCCGATGCCGTGGGTTTCGTCGGCAACGCCACCGATGCCACGGCCCATTACTTCGGCAACGAGCGCGGCCTGGGCACCATGCCCCACGCCCTGATCGGTTACGCCGGCAGCACCGTGCGCGCCGCCGAGATGTTCCACGAGGCCAATCCGGGCGTGCCGATGACCGTGCTGGTCGACTACTTCGGCCAGGAGATCTCCGATGCCCTGGAGGTCTGCCGCCGTTTCCCCGACCTTGCTGCCTCAAGCGAACTTTCCGTGCGCCTCGACACCGCCGGCGGGCGCTACGTCGAGGGCCTCGACACGCAGTCGAGCTACGCCGTCATCGAGCGCAACGAACCCTATGCCATCCGCGGCTACCGCTCCGAGACCGAGCTGCGCTACCTGATCGGCACCGGTGTCTCGGCCGCGGCCATCTGGCATACCCGCGAGGCGCTCGACGCGGCCGGCTTCGGCAAGGTCAGGATCGTCGCCAGTTCGGGTTTCAGCGCCGCCAAGTGCAAGGTCATGGCGATCGCCAAGGCGCCCATCGACGTCATCGGCACCGGCAGCTACCTGCCCGACACCTGGTCCGAGACCTACGCCACCGCCGACATCGTCGCCTACGACGGCAAACCCCGCGTCAAGGTCGGCCGCGAGTTCCTGCTTCGCGGCTGACGGGCGCCGGCCGGGCGCCCTTGCGCCCGAGCAGCAAGCGCGACACGATGCCATCCGTCAGGTGATGGCTCCGAAGAGGGCCGCACCGTTGGATGCGGCGCGGGGGCGACGGCGGGGGCGATGGCAGGATTCCATGACCATGGGACGGTCGACCTCGCGGCGCGGGTCGCCTGGGGAGTGAGGGCGTGAGCCTGCTGGCGACCTATGTCCGCGTCGTCGAGGCCTGGGCCTACGGCATCGGCCGCTTCGCCATGCTGCTGCTCTTCGCGCTGATGGCCGTGCTGCTCTACGGCGTCATCGGGCGTGCCGGCTCGGCGCCGCCGATCTGGACCGACGAGATGTCCCAGTTCCTGCTGCTGGGCTACTTCATGCTGGGCGGCGCCTATGCCCTGCAGCTCGGCTCAGCCGTGCGCATGGACCTGCTCTACACGCGCTGGTCCGACCGGACCAAGGCCGCCGTCGATGCCGTCACCATCCTGACGCTGCTGTTCTACCTCGGCGTCCTGCTCTGGGGCGGGGTCGAGAGCACGCAATACGCCATCGAGACCGGCGAGTGGCGCCGTGGCCTCTGGCGCCCCTACATGTGGCCGGTCAAGGTGATGATGGTGCTCGGCATCGTCCTCATGATCCTGCAATGCACCGCCTTCCTGATCCGCGACCTGGCCCGCGCGCGCGGACGGCCGCTGCCGGAAAGGGAGGCCTGATGCCGGCCGAGTACATCGCCATCCTGATGTTCGGTTCGATGCTGACGCTGATGCTCACCGGGCAGCGCATGTTCGGCGTGATCGGTTTTGTCGCCGTGGTCGGCGCGATCTGGCTCTGGGGCGATCGGGGCGGCTACGACCTCGCCTTCGCCCAGACCTTCAAGGTGATGGGCTGGTTCCCGCTCATCACCCTGCCGATGTTCATCTTCATGGGCTACGTGCTCAGCGAATCGCGCCTGATTGCCGGTCAGCGCGCCGATCAGGCGGGTCAGCCCGTCCCAGTGGTAGATGCGCTTGATGCCGCAAGCCTCGGGCATTGAATCATAGGCCACGAGGTTCATGCGGAAGGGGCTGGTGTGGTGCACCGGATGCTCGGGCGGAAGCTGTCGAGACGATCGCGGTAACGCCCGTAGGCGATGTCTTCGTGGTCCTGCCGATGGGCCAGCGGCAGCAGCGCGGCCGCTTCGGCCGCCAGGCGGGCGGCCACGCCGGGCCGCAGGAAACCCGGCAGCGAACAGATGCCGGTGGCTTCCAGCCGCGCGCGGCTTTCCGCGATCAGCGCACGGGCCTGCGGGCTCTCGAGATCGGCGACGGGATAACGCGCGAGGCCCACGAGGCCGGATATCGCCGCGCCCGCCGCCCCATGTTCATCGACCATCGTCTTTGCGCTCCCTGACTGCCGTGGTTTTTACATAATGGCGATTATGTAAGGGCGGCCCGGGCCGCCTTGTCAATGGCCTCCCTCGGGGCCGCTCTCGATCCCATGTCGACAGGCGCGGGAAGGCCGTTCTAGTGTCGCGCTGCCTGTAGCGGACCCGACATGACCAACCGACTTGCCATTGCCCTGACCCAGATCAACCCGACCGTGGGCGCGGTCGCGGCCAATGCCGACAAGGTGCTGGCCGCGCGTGCCACGGCGGCCGGGCAGGGGGCCGACCTGATGGTGACACCCGAACTGGTGATCAACGGCTATCCGCCCGAGGACCTTGTCCTGCGCCCGGCCTTTCAGGAGCAGGTCGAGGAGGCCGTCGCGCGGCTGGCGCAGGCGACCGGCGACGGCGGCCCCGCCATCCTGCTGGGCGCCACGCACCGCAAGGATGGTCACCTCTACAACGCCGCCTATCTGCTCGACGGCGGCAAGGTGCGCCACGTCCGCCACAAGCACGACCTGCCCAACTACGGCGTCTTCGACGAGAAGCGTGTCTTCACCGCCGGCCCCTTGCCGGGGCCGATCCCGTTCCGCGACGTGCTTCTGGGCGTCATGGTCTGCGAGGACATGTGGAAGCCCGAGGTCGCCGAGTGCCTGGAGGAGAACGGCGCCGACATTCTGATCGTGCCCAACGGCTCGCCCTACGACATCATGAACATCGAGGCCCGCCTCGTGCAGGCCGTCAGCCGCGTCACCGAGACCGGCCTGCCGCTGCTCTACGTCAACCAGGTCGGCGGCCAGGACGAGCTGGTCTTCGACGGCGCCTCCTTCGTGCTCGATGCCGGGCGCAACCTGCGCTGCCAGCTTCCCGTCTGGCAGGAAGGCGTGGTGACGACGCAGTGGAGCCGCGGCGAACAGGGCTGGACCTGCCAGGCCGGCCCCATCGCCTCCGAGATCGGCCGCTGGGAGATGATCTACCGCGCCATGGTCACGGGCCTTGCGGACTATGTCGGCAAGAACGGCTTTCCCGGCGTCCTCATCGGCATGTCGGGCGGCATCGATTCCGCACTCACCGCCGCAGTCGCGACCGACGCCCTGGGCGCCGGGCGTGTCCACTGCGTCATGATGCCCTCGCGCTACACCAGCCGCGAGAGCCTGGAGGACGCCGCCGCCTGTTCGGGCCTGCTGGGCGTGCGCCACGACACCGTCTCGATCGCCCCGGCGGTCGATGCCTACGGCGCCATGCTTGGCGATCTCTTCGCCGGGACCGCGCCCAACGAGGCCGAGGAGAATATCCAGGCCCGCGCCCGCGGCATGACCCTGATGGCGCTGTCGAACAAGTTCGGCCACATGGTCCTCTCCACCGGCAACAAGTCGGAGATGTCCGTGGGTTACGCCACGCTCTACGGCGACATGTGCGGCGGGTATTCCGTCCTCAAGGACGTCTACAAGATGACGGTCTATGCCCTTTCGGCATGGCGCAACGAACACTGCCCCGAAGGCCTGCTCGGTCCGGCCGGCATGGTCATCCCCCGCAACATCATCGACAAGGCGCCCACGGCCGAGCTCAAGGACAACCAGAAGGACCAGGACACGCTGCCGCCCTACGACGTGCTCGACGACATCCTGGAAAGCCTGGTCGAGAACGAGATGACCTTCAGCGACATCGAGGCCCGCGGCCACGACCGTGCGCTGATCGAGCGCATCTGGGGCATGCTGCTGCGTGCCGAATACAAGCGCCGCCAGGCCCCGCCGGGCGTCAAGATCACCCCGCGCGCCTTCGGCCGCGACCGGCGCTACCCCATCACCAACCGGTTCCGGAGCTGATGGCCGGTATCGTCACGCGTTTTGCGCCCAGTCCCACGGGCCGGCTCCATGTCGGCAACATCCGCACGGCGCTCATCAACTGGCTCTTTGCGCGCAAGGCCGGCGGGCGTTTCATCCTGCGCCTGGACGACACGGACGCCGAACGTTCGACCGAGGCCTTTGCCCAGGCCATCCGCGAGGATCTCGCCTGGCTGGCACTCGCCTGGGACGGCGAGGAGCGCCAGTCCTCCCGCCTTGCCCGCTACGAGGAGGCACGCGCCGCACTGGCCGCCGCGGGCCGGCTCTATCCCTGCTACGAGACGCCCGAGGAGCTGGAGGTCCAGCGCAGCCTGATGCGCGGGCGCGGTCAGGCGCCGGTCTACGACCGCGCCGCCCTGAAGCTGTCGCCCGATGAACGTGCCCGGCTGGAGCAGGAGGGCAGGCGGCCCCACTGGCGTTTCCGCCTGGGCGAGGAGTCCGTCGTCTTCGAGGACCTGATCCGCGGCCCGGTGCGCTTCGAGCCAGGCCACGTCAGCGACCCCGTGCTGATCCGCGCCGACGGCGTGCCGACCTACACCCTGGCCTCGGTCGTCGACGACATCGACTTCGGCGTCAGCCATGTCATCCGCGGCGAGGACCACGTCGCCAACACCGCGGTGCAGATCGAGCTGATCGCCGCCCTGGGCGGCGGCCCGATCGCCTTTGCCCATCATCCCTTCCTGGTCGCCGCCGACGGCGCGGGGCTCTCCAAGCGCAAGGGCAGCGCCGCCATCGCCGAACTGCGCGAGGAGGGTATCGAGGCCATGGCGCTGGTCTCCTGGCTGGCGCGCATCGGCACCTCGGACGCCATCGAGCCGGCCTATGCCATGGCAGACCTGATCGCGGCCTTCGACCTGGCGAAGATATCGCGCAACCCGCCGCACTACGAACCGGGGGACGTTGCCGCCCTGTCGCGCCGCTGGCTTCACGGCGCGCCCTGGGAAGCGGTCGCCGAGAGCCTCGACGTGCTGGGCCTGGGCGAGGGCGGGGAGGTCTTCTGGCGCGCCGTGCGCGGCAATCTCGACCGGCTGGAGGATACCCGCGGCTGGTGGGCCGTCTGTACCGCCCCGCTGGCGCCGCACATCGAGGATGCCGCCTTCGCCGCCGCTGCCGCCGCCCTGATGCCGCCCGAGCCGTGGGATGGGCAGACCTGGAAGACCTGGACCGCTTCGGTCGGGGAGAACACCGGGCGCAAGGGCAAGGCGCTCTTCCTGCCCCTGCGCCTGGCGCTCACGGGGCGCGAACACGGGCCGGACCTGGCCGCCCTGCTGCCCTTCATCGGACGCGAACGGGCGCTCGCCCGGCTTGGCGGCGATCGGGCGTGACCCCGGACAGGGGACCCGGGCCGTTTCGGGCAGGTCAGTCGGCGCGTTTGTTCCCGGTCACCATGGCGCGGGCCAGGTTCTCGCGGTGGACCAGGCTGGCCAGCAGCACGCCGCCGATGTGAAGCGCGACCACGGCGATGGCGATGTTGCCCAGGCTTTCGTGGATCTCCTCCAGCAGATGGTTGCCCGCATCCGCCTCGATGCCGCTCCAGCTGATCGCAGCCGCCAGCCCGAGCAGCAGCACGGTCATGGCGCCGTCCGCGGGACTGTGACCCAGGTAGCGCTTGCCGCGAAAGCGCACCAGGTCGCCCAGATAGGCAAGCACCTTGGCCGGCCGGTAGATGAAGTCGCTGAACCGGGCGTGGCGGGAACCTGCGATGCCCCACAACGTGCGCACGCCGACGACCGCCAGGACGACGTAGCCGGCGGCAAGGTGCACCGCCGCCAGTTCGTCGCCGGTCAGCCAGGCGACCAGGAAGGCGCCCGCCAAGGTCCAGTGGAGGATGCGTACGAGTGGGTCCCAGACCCTGATGGTTGCTGTCGTCATGCCGGTTCCGCCTGCGGTTTCGGACCCTCCACTAGGCTACCTGGCTTACCGCTGGCTGACGTGCATGCAGGCCCGCAAACGCAGATCGCCGCCGTCGGTGAGGACGGCGGCGATCGTGTGCAGGCCCGGAAGGCGAGGCGGCGTCAGCGCCAGCGCGACAGGATCGTGAACTCGGTGCCTTCATCGCGGTGACGGCCGCCGACGCCGGCAGCCCACCAGGCGCCCAGGGCCGAGACCAGCATGGTCGCGGCGGTCAGGAAGGCGATCAGGATGCCGGCCTTGCGGGCGGCTTCGGCGGCCTCCCTGGCATCGGCTTGGGCAGCCTGGATTTCCGACATCGCGGCATCCAGGCGTTCTTGCGCCTCGGCCTCGCTGAGGCCGGTCCGCGCCGCGATCGTGCGGGCGGCATAGGCACGGTCGTCCTCGCTCAGGCCATCCTCGTCGGTCGCCCGGGCCAGGATGTTGGAGAGTTCGTTGCGGCTCTGCTGGGCCGTCGGCATGCGCAGGCTGGCCGTGCTGCCGTCGGTCGTGGCGGCATCTGGGGCGGGCTGGCGCAGCAGGCCGTCCAGCGTATAGCCCAGCGGATCGCTGCTCTCGTCGATCGCCCCGGCAATGCCGGCGGCCGCGCCGGAACCGACCGTGGCGGCGGCCTCGACGCCGGTGCGTGCGACACCGGCAGCACCGGTGGCCGCCAGCAGGGCACCGATCAGGGCGCCCAGGGCCCAGACCATCAGGCCATGGCTGCCGTCGCGCACGTCGGATTCAAGGGGTGTGCCCTCGAACAGGCGGCGGCGCATGCGGCCGGCCAGGTATCCGCCGGCCATGAAGCTGGAAACCGCCACCCAGATGAACCACAGGCTGGCGGCGATGATGAAGACGATGGGCGAGGGATTGTCGCTGTCGAGCGGCGAGGCGAGCGAAAGCCCGATCGCCGAGCCGAAGGTGAACATCACGAACGAGATCGATGCAGCCAGCACGGCCCCGGCGATGATGGCCGCCCAGTCGATGTAGGAGCCCTGGTCGGACGAGCGGCCCTGTCCGACGACGGCGACATCGGCCTCCTGTGTGTGGAGTGTCATGTCCGGCTCCTCTAGCGCATGCCGAGGAAGGACAGGATGGCCATGATCACGACGATCAGACCGATGAGATAGATGATGGCATTCATGTCGGACTCCCCATGGGTGAACGAACCATCAACGAACATCGGGCCGGAATGTTCCCGCAGGGCGTGCAATCGGCGGCCGTGGCGGTTTGCTTCACCGGGGGAAGGGGGCTATAAGCCCGGCCATGGAGCACATCCGGTCCCATCGATGTCGCGGAGACAGCAGGCGAATTACCGCCTGACCGCGCCGCCTGTCCCATGGGGGCGCGGCTTTTCGCTTCGCATGTCCGGGGACCGACCATGACCTTTTCCGCCCACAACACGCTGACCCGCCGCAAGGAACCGCTGGAGCCCACCATCCATCCGGGCAAGGTCGGATTCTATGTCTGCGGCCCGACGGTCTATGACCTCATCCATATCGGCAACGCCCGTCCGCTCGTCGTCTTCGACGTGCTCTTCCGCCTGCTGCGCCGGACCTATGGGGCCGACAACGTCACCTATGTCCGCAACATCACGGACGTCGACGACAAGATCAACGTGGCCGCCGCCGAGCGCGGCATCCCCATCCGCGAGCTCACCGAGACCACCGCACAGCGCTTCCACGAGGACGCCGCCGCCCTGGGCTGCCTTGCGCCGACCCACGAGCCGCGCGCGACCGACCACATCCCCGAGATGATCGCCATGATCGCGGCGCTGATCGAGGCCGGTCACGCCTACGAGGCCGATGGCCACGTCCTGTTCGATGTCCCTTCATACGAGCGTTACGGCGCGCTTTCGGGCAACAGCCGCGACGAGATCGTCGCCGGCGCCCGTGTCGACGTCGCGCCCTACAAGAAGGACGCGGCCGATTTCGTCCTCTGGAAGCCTTCCACCGGCGACCTGCCGGGCTGGAATTCGCCATGGGGCCATGGCCGGCCCGGCTGGCACCTGGAGTGCTCGGCCATGAGCAAGCGGTTCCTGGGACAGACCTTCGACATCCACGGCGGCGGGCGCGACCTGATCTTCCCGCACCACGAGAACGAGATCGCCCAGACCTGCGCGGCCGATGCCGACGCCGGCTTCGCACGCATCTGGATGCACAACGGCTATCTCACCGTGAACGGCGAGAAGATGTCGAAGTCGCTCGGCAACTTCTTCACCGTGCGCGACCTGCTGGAGGAGTTCCCCGGCGAGGCCCTGCGCCTGCTGCTGCTCGGCACCCACTATCGGCAGGCGCTGGACTTCACCAGGGAGCGCCTGGCCGAGGCCAAGCAGACGCTGGACCGTTTCTACAACGCGCTCTCCAAGGCGCGCGAGCCTGCCGCGGGCGACCTGCCCCAGGAGGTCGTCGCGGCCCTGGAGGACGACCTCAACACGCCGCTCGCCATCTCTCACATGCATGCCCTGGCCGATGCCGTGTTCCGCGGCGAGGCGGGGGCTGCCGCCTCCCTGCGTGCCGCGGGAGCGATCCTTGGCCTGCTCGGCGCCTCCGGGCAGGGCTGGTTTCGCGGCGGCGCGGCCGACGACGAGGCCGCCGGGATCGAAGCGCTGATCGAGCAGCGCCTTGCCGCGCGCAAGGGCAGGGATTTCGCGGAAGCCGACCGGATCCGCGACGAGCTCAAGGCCCGCGGCATCGAGCTGATGGACGGGCCGGAGGGTACCGCCTGGAGGCGGGTGTGATGGTCGAGCGCGTCTATCTCTTCGACACCACCCTGCGCGACGGCGCCCAGACCCAGGGCGTCGACTTCTCGGTCGCCGAGAAGACCGAGATCGCCCATGCCCTCGATGCCCTGGGCGTCGACTATGTCGAGGGCGGCTGGCCCGGCGCCAACCCGACCGACGACGGCTTCTTTGCCAGCCAGCCCCAGCTTGCCCGTGCCACCTTCACGGCCTTCGGCATGACGCGCCGGCCCGGGCGCAGCGCCGAGAACGACCCCGGCCTTTCCGCCGTGCTGGGTGCTGCCGCCCCTGCGGTCTGCCTGGTCGGCAAGGCCTGGGACTTCCATGTCGACGTTGCGCTGGAGATCGGTCGTGACGAGAACATCGCCATGATTGCCGACTCCATGGCGCTGGCCGTGCAGCGCGGCAAGGAGCCGATGTACGACGCCGAGCATTTCTTCGACGGCTGGAAGTCCGATCCGGGCTTTGCCCTTGCCTGCGTCGAGGCAGCGATCGATGCCGGCGCCCGCTGGGCCGTGCTCTGCGACACCAACGGCGGCACGCTGCCGTCGGAGATCGCCCGCATCGTCGAGGCGGTGCAGAAGTCGGTGCCCGGCGCGCGCCTGGGCATCCATGCCCACAACGACACCGGCAATGCGGTCGCCAACAGCCTGGCCGCCGTCGAGGCCGGCGTGCGCCAGGTCCAGGGTACGCTCAACGGCCTGGGCGAACGCTGCGGCAACGCCAACCTCGTCTCGCTGATCCCCACGCTCAAGCTCAAGACCGGCTTCGAGACCGGCATCGGCGATCTCGACCTCACCCACCTGACGCGGGCCTCGCGCCTGCTCGACGAACTGCTCAACCGCGCCCCCGACCGCCACGCGCCCTACGTCGGCGCCTCGGCCTTCGCCCACAAGGGGGGACTGCACGTCTCGGCGGTGATGAAGGACCCGCGCACCTACGAGCACATCGAACCCGAGCGGGTCGGCAACCGGCGCCACATCGTCGTCTCGGACCAGTCGGGCAGGGCCAACGTCCTGGCGCGCCTGGCCGAGGCCGGCATCGTCGTCGAAGCCGACCATCCGCGCCTGCCGCGCCTGGTCGAGGAAGTGAAGATCCAGGAGTTCGAGGGTTACGCCTACGACGGCGCCGAGGCGAGTTTCGAGCTTCTCGCCCGCCGCACGCTGGGCACGGTGCCCGAATACTTCGAGGTCGAGAGCTTCCGCGTCACCGTGGAGCGCCGCCACAATGCCCTGGGTAAGCTCATCACCATCTCGGAAGCCACCGTGAAGGTCGTCGTCGACGGCCAGCGCCTGCTGTCGGTGGCCGAGGGCAACGGCCCAGTCGACGCCCTCAACGCCGCGCTCGGCAAGGATCTGGGCAAGTATTCCGACTACCTCGCCGACTGGCGCCTGGTCGACTACAAGGTCCGCATCATCTCGCCCCAGGCCGGCACCGGCGCGGTGACCCGCGTCGTCATCGAGAGCATCGACGACAGCGGCATCGCCTGGAGCACGGTGGGCGTCTCGACCAACATCATCGACGCGAGCTTCCAGGCGCTCTCCGACGCCCTGATCTACAAGCTCCTGCGCGAGAACGCGCCGGCCTGAACGATGTATTCGGGTTCGAGCATGCCTACCGCTGCGGGGCTCCCGGCCCGCTCTCCCTCTCCCCTCGTGAGAGAAGGTTGCGAAGACTTGGCGTGGCTGAAGGCCATGCCTGGGCGAAGCTGGGTGAGGGGGTATCGGCCGAGGCTGACGCAAGGGGTCATGTCCGCGCTGCCGCGCGTAGGACCCCTCACCCTGACCCTCTCCCACAAGGGGAGAGGGAAGATGATTGCTTGCGCCGGGTTGCCAGGCAGTGCAACCCCATGCGGGTGCCGGCCATGAGCGTGCCTGCCGTCATCCTGGTGCGCCCGCAACTGGGCGAGAACATCGGCGCGGCGGCCCGCGCCATGAAGAACTTCGGCCTCTCGGACATGCGCCTCGTCGCGCCGCGCGACGGCTGGCCCAATTCGGCCGCCGTGATGATGGCGGTGGGTGCCGTCGACATCCTGGAATCGGCCCGTTTCTTTGACACCACCGCCGAGGCGGTGGCCGACCTGGAGAAGGTCTGGGCGACCACGGCGCGCCGCCGCTACATGCTCAAGCCGGTGCTCACCCCGCGCCGCGCGGTCGAGGACATGCGCGCGGCGACCCTGGAGGGGCAGCGCTGCGGCATCCTCTTCGGACCCGAACGCACCGGCATGGAAAACGAGGAGATCGCGCTTGCCGACGCCATGCTGCGCGTCCCGGCCTCGCCGGGCTTCTCCTCCCTCAACCTCGCCCAGGCGGTGCTGCTGATCGGCTACGAGTGGTTCCAGCACGAGGCCGACCTGCCCGAGGAAGAGATGCGCAAGGGCCGCACGGAGCTGGCGACCAAGGGCGAGATCGAGGGGTTCTTCGAACACCTGATCGGCGAACTCGACACCTGCGGCTTCTTGCGCAATGCCCAGCAGCGCCCCAGCATGATCGTCAACCTGCGCAACATCTTCCTGCGCGCCGGGCTCCATGAGCAGGAGGTGCGCACGTTGCACGGCGTCCTCACCTGCCTGGTCCACGGCCGCCGCCCGATCCCGGGGAGGGAGGAGGAATGAAGCATCCTGTCCGTGTCCTGGCTTGCCTGGCTTTGTGGTTCCTGCTTGGCGGTGCCGCCTGGGTGCAGTTCGAGAGCCTGCCGGCCGACGGCTCCCCGGGCATGACCGTGACCGGCCTGCTGCGCCTGCCCGAAGGCGAGGGGCCGTTCCCCGCCGCGGTCCTGCTGCCCGATTGCGACGGCATCTCGCCCCACGAGCGGGTCTGGGGCGTGCGCCTGGTCGAGCAGGGGTATGCCGTCTACCTGATCGACAGCTTCTTCACGCGCAACGTCGAGCAGACCTGCGGCGAGGCCCCCGACGTGCCGGTCATGGACGACCTGCGCGGCGCCGTTGCCAAGCTGGCGACCCTGCCGGAGGTCGATGGCGGGCGCATCGCCGTGATCGGCTGGCAGGACGGCGCCGATGTGGCGCTGGCCTGGGCCGCCCAGGACGGGCCCGGCATGGCGGTGGTCTTCTATCCTTCCTGCCCGTCCCCGGCACCGCTTGGCCGTCCGGTGCTGTTCGTCCTGCCCAGCGACTATTCCGGCTACGAGGCCTGCAATGCCTTTGTCTTCGCCGAGCACGAGGCCGGCAGGGTCGCCGTGCAGCGCATCGCGCCCTACGGCGTGGGTGCCGGCTACGACTGCGAATCCTGCGAAGGGGCCTATCTGGGCGGCCCCGGCGGCTGGAACGAACCGGCCGATGCGCTGGTCAACGATGCGCTCTACGGTGAAATCCAGCGCCTGCTGGAGACACCCTGAACCCCTCAGGGCTGGTAGCCGCCGACGTGCACGCCGATCTGGAAGACCAGGCGTATGTGCCCCGAGGTCGCCTCATCGTCGGGATCGAGGCCCGTGAAGGGGCGCGCGCGGAACCGGTCGAAGGCATCCTCCAGCGCGACCCGGGCGGCCTCCCGGTCTTCCGGGGTGCGCGCCTCGTCGATGGCGACGATCACGGCATCCCTGATTGCGCCGCCGGAATCGAGGTCGAGTTCCACCGTCAGGGTCGCCCCTTCCAGCGCCTTGCCTTCCTCGCGCGAGAGGTCCATCGCTGCGGCAAGCTGGCCCGCGATCACGCTGGGATAGCCGACCTCGCCGGCGCGCGGCGCGCTGGGCAGGGCAAGCTGGGCGGCCAGAAGGAAAACGACCGGCCAGGGTGCGCGAACGGGCATAGGCAGCTCCTTGGGGAGACAATCGGGTTGCAGGGTGCGACAAAGGCGCAACGCGCAGGCCGGGGGCGGCGTTGCGCTGCCAAAGAGGTTTGACAAGGGCCTTCCGCCCCATTACAAACCGCGCCTCTGCTGTGGCACAAGCCATTGCGGCAACACTGACCTGCACAAAAGCGAAGGCTCGATGACCAAACGACTGGCGTCGAAATACAAGATTTGCCGCCGTTACGGCGAAAATCTCTGGGGGCGTCCCAAGCGCTTCCTGACCAACCGTCTGTATGCCCCGGGGCAGCACGGCCAGAGCCGTCGGCGCAAGCCGACCGACTTCGGCATCCAGCTCGCGGCCAAGCAGAAGCTGAAGGGTTATTACGGCAACATCAACGAGCGCCAGTTCCGGCGCGCGTATGAGGAAGCCTACTCGACCCGCGGCGACACCATCGAGAACATGATCGGCCTGCTCGAGCGCCGCCTCGATATCGTGATCTACCGCATGAAGTTCGTGCCCACGGTCTTTGCCGCGCGCCAGTTCGTCAACCACGGCCACGTCAAGGTCAACGGCAGGCGGGTCTCGATCCCCAGCTACCGCGTCTCGGCGGGCGACGTGATCGAGGTCAAGGAATCCTCGCGCGAACTGCCCCTGGTGCTGGAAGCCGTCTCGTCGGCCGAGCGTGAGGTGCCCGAGTACCTCAACGTGGACTTCGACAAGATGACGGGTACCTACAACCGCGTGCCGTCCTTCACGGACGTGCCCTATCCGGTTCAGATGGAACCCAACCTGGTGATCGAGTTCTACTCCAAGGCCTGATCGCCGGTATCCGCTACGCAAGAGGGCCGCTTCCCCCGGGGGAGGCGGCCCTTTTCGTTTGGGCGGGTCAGGCACGCACGCCAACCTGGCCTTGCCCGCAGGGGTGCTGGCCGGTCTATGATCGCAGCGAACGGACAAGCCGGATCGGAGCAGGACCATGCGCGTCGTCGTCGCCATGATGAAACACGAGACCAACACCTTCTCGCCGGTGCCCACGCCCCTGGCGCGCTTCGCGCGCGGTGGCGACGACGTCGCCCGCGGCGATGCGGTCATCGCGAACTTCGCGGGCACCCAGAGCGGCGTTGCCGCCTACATCGACATCTGCCGCCGCGAGGGCTGGGAGATGGTCACACCCATCGCCGCCTCGGCCTGGCCCTCCGGCCCGGTCGAGGACGCCGCCTTCGAGGACATGGCGGCCGCGATCTGCGAGGCCGTGGCGGCCGGTTGCGACGCCATCATGCTCGACCTGCACGGCGCCATGGTGACCCAGAGCTTCGAGGACGGCGAGGGCGAGCTGCTGCGCCGCATCCGCGCCATCGCGCCCGAGGTGCCCATCGCCGTCGCGCTCGACATGCACACCAACCTCTATCCCGAGCTCGTCGACCGGGCGACCGTGCTCGCCGGCTTCATGACCTACCCCCATGTCGACATCTACGAGACCGCCCAGCGCGCGGGCGAGGCCCTGGTCGCCACGATCAAGGGCAAGGTCAGGCCGACCAAGGCCTGGGGCAACCAGCCCATGCTGCCCCACATCATGCTCCAGGGCACCACCAGCGGCCCCAACGTCGCCCTGCAGAAGCGCTGCCGCGAGATGGAGGAGAGCGGTCAGGCGCTCTGCGCCACCGTCTTCACCGGCTTCCCCCACGCCGACATCCGCAATGCCGGGCTTTCGGCCGTGGTCGTCACCGACGGCGATGCAAGGAAGGCCCAGGCGCTGACCGACGAACTGCTCGACATGGCCTGGAAGGCGCGCGAGGACTTCGTCTACGAGATCGAACCGCTGGAGCAGTCGATCGAGCGCGCCAGGGCGATTCCCGACGGCCCCGTGATCCTGCTCGACCACTACGACAACGCCGCCTCGGGCGGCACCATGGACACCATGACCGTGCTGGCGGCCATCCTGCTGGCCGGACTGGACAATGCCTGCGCCTTTGCCATCCACGACCCCGAGAGCGTGCAGAAGATGATCGCGGCGGGCATCGGCGCGGAGGTCACGCTCGATCTGGGCGGTAAGGTCGACATGCCGGCCCTGAAGCTGAAGGGCCAGCCCCTGCGCGTCACCGGCCGGGTCCGGCGCATCACCGACGGCCGTTTCCGCAACAAGGGCCCGATGGGCACCGGCGTACTGATGAACATGGGCCCGACCGTGGTGCTCGACACCGGCAAGGTCGAGATCGTCGTCATCTCGGCCTACCAGGAGCCCAACGACATCAACGCCTTCACCAGCGTCGGCATCGACCCCTGGCAGAAGCGCTACGTCATGATCAAGAGCCGCGTCCACTGGCGCGCCGGCCTGGGCGAACTGGCCAGGCACGTCGTCGACTGCGCCGGCACCGGGGTGTGCACGTCGGACTACAGTTCACTGGAGTTCGCCAACGTCCGCCGCCCGATCTATCCCCTCGACCGCATCAACGAGCCGGGCTGAAGCCATGGACGAACCCGCACCCGGCCGCTACCGCCACTACAAGGGCGGGGAGTACCAGGTCGTCGGCACCGCACGCCACAGCGAGACCGAGGAGCCGATGGTCGTCTACCGCACGCTCTACGGCGATTTCTCGCTCTGGGTCCGGCCCCTGGCGATGTTCACGGAAACGGTGGAGGTCGCCGGCGCCCGCGTGCCGCGCTTCGCACCCGTTGCCGACACTTAGAGCAAATCATCTTTCTGCGGAATCGCTTCGCGATTACGCAGAAAGATGTGAATTTGCTCTATCTTGTTGATGTAGAGCGGATTCACATGATTGGCCGGAACCGCCGCGTGGTTCCGGCCAATCGTGATCCGCTCTAGGTCCCCGGCGGGCAACGAAGCGCCATGCACGGCGTTCGCCGGGGTAAGGGGACGCACAAGCAACGAGAGGATCGTTTCATGACCCGAGTTTGTACCGCACCCTGGCTCGATGGCCTGCTGGCCGCCGGTCTCTCCCTGCCTGCCCTTGCCGACAGCAGCGCCACGATGCACGCCGTCTCGGCCGATGGCGTGGGCGACAGCATCGGTGCCATCAGCTTCCAGGACAGCGATCACGGCCTGCTGATTCATCCCCAGTTGCAGGGTATGGCAGCCGGCCTCCACGGTCTTCACGTGCACCAGAACGCCGATTGCGGCCCGGGCACCAACGACAAGGGCGAGACCATCGCCGCCGGTGCCGCCGGCGGCCACATGGACCCCCAGGGCACCGGCAGCCATGAGGGACCCTATGGCGACGGCCACCTCGGCGACCTGCCCAACCTAGTGGTCCTCGACGACGGCACCGCCGGTCTCGTCCTGCTCGCCCCGCGCCTCACGGTTGCCGACCTCGACGGCCGCGCCATCATGATCCACAGCGGCGCCGACGACTGCACCGACTCCCACCCCGGCGGCGACCGCGCCTACTGCGGCATCGTGGAGTAGACGGCAGACCGACAAACCCTCCTCATGCCCGCGAAAGCGGGCATCCAGGGTTCGGGGCAGGTCCAGGGTCGCAGCCGCTGCCCTGGATCCCTGCGTTCACAGGGATGAGGAAACGGAAAGGGGCGCGGGAAGGGCGCGCCCGTTGCGGCACGCCGCCGCGGGGATCAACCGGCCGAGACCCCGCCCAAAAACTCTCCTCATGTCCGCGCAGGCGGGCATCCAG